>NZ_AYZC01000056.1 GCF_001436775.1 Lactobacillus acetotolerans DSM 20749 = JCM 3825 | reverse complement strand
GGCAGAGCAACGGACTCTTAATCCGTGGGTCCAGGGTTCGAACCCCTGGCCACCCATTAATATGAAAATAGCACTGCAAGTAGGCGGTGCCTTTTTTATGCAAAAAAATAAGGTAGAACGCCTCAAAACAGCATTCTACCTTTTACTATTTATTCTTATTTTTCTTTATATGTTTATACGAACCATACATTGTAATAAGCAAAGCAACATCAACTATAACAATAAATGGCAACATTATTGGCCATGAATCATTTAAAAAAGCCCAGATATTAAAAATAATTAGGAAGAGCAACAAAACAGCAACAGGCCAATAACCTATTTTACTGGTAAGCCGAGTAGAAAAATCCCCGTATCCTGGGGTGTCTTCCAAACAGACTTTTGCAAAGAGCATTATCACTATAGCTAACGCTAAAGAATCCATACTACTTGCCTCCTTGCATATTTTTCACCGCTAAGTAAGATAAAACAATTAAAGAAATAATTACTATATTAACTACGGCAAAAATATACCATTTCACGACAACTGATATAAAACCGGCTTCGTAAGGCATCTGACTTTGAATTAAATAAATATCTAGAGTTATTAGAATTATTACCCACAAAGCCACGTTCCAATAACCCACTTTTTTCAGATACGCTTGATAGTACTTCTTAAACTTTGGCGTTAAACCGAAAATTACAAGTACCATTAATATTGGAAATAATATATCTGGTCCTGACATAATGATTCACTCCCTACTTAGGCAAAAAAGCAAAGGAAATTATTTTCTTTTTTTCAATCGATATATACTATTTAGATATAACTCCAGCAATGCCGACAATAATATTACTAACATTGGAATAATTAAATCTACTAAGTTATACATATAACGGCTTGTCATTATTACAACCAACAATAATATTCCGATCAAGCCAAGAGTCACAGCCATAATCTCTAAATTTTCTAGTACAAGGTCAAATCTTGCCTTGCGGATAATTCCAATTATTAGGAGTAGTACCCCACCAGCTAATTCTATTACCACACCCGTAATCAATTTAGAATAAATTACACTATTAATCCCGGTTACTAATATTTCTAATCCAGAAATCAATGCCATTAGTAAAAGCATCATCCCCAAAACAAAAGAATTTGCTTTAGTTTTACTGTTCCTTAACCCAAAAACAATTGTAATAAAGCCGATAATAACAAAAATGATACTGACAATTTCAAGTACGTGCATTAAGATTCCTTACTTTTTAATTTCACAGAAATAATTGAACATAATTCTCTATTTTTAGTATGACATCTTATCAAACAGATTGCACTAATCCTTTTAACGTTTTTTCTTCTATCACTTTTCATGATAAAATTATTTAAATACAATTGGCAAAGGGAAAGGAGAGCTGTATGGCAAAACATACTTACTATTACCATAGCGACACAGATGACGTCGTTAATAGCCATGATCAAAGCTACAGTCTCCCCGATGATTACACTATCCTTCCCACCTCGCTTGGAGCTAAAATTTGGTCACCAATAGTACGGGTAATTGCCACTATACTTAGTTGGCTATATTCCAGGCTCATTATTCATATCCATATAATAGGGAAAGAAAAAGTTAAAAAAGTTAAAGATCAGGGCTATTTTATTTACGGTAACCATACCCGGCCGGTTGGGGATGTTTTTACCCCACTAATAATTTTTCCGATTCTTAATTTCTATGCCATTGCTGCCCAAGCAAATTGGGGCATCCCCTTTATTGGAAAATTTGTTATGCCATACGCTGGTTTACCCGTTGGTCACGATATTAAGCAATCTCTTAAGTTAATCCAGGCAATCAAAACCGTAATTAATAAGAAAAAAGGCGTTGTTCTCATCTATCCTGAAGCACATGTGTGGCCATACTATACCAAGATCCGTCCCTTTGATCCGACTAGTATGCACTTTCCTGTTGCGCTTAATGCCCCGAGTTTTACCATGACAACAACTTATCACAAGCCAAGATTTGGCAAACGGCCCAAAATCGTCATTTACATTGATGGGCCCTTTTATCCAGATTTACATTTAAATAGGAAGAAAGCCCAGATTAAGCTTCATGATCAAATTTGGGATACCCTTAATAAACGGGCTAAATTAAGTAACTACCAATATTACAATTACAAACAAAAATAGACTAAGGAGTTTACATGAATATTCTTTTTTGTGGCGACAGCAACGCTGAAGATGGTGTATTAATAGCTACCCTATCTTTACTAAAAAATTCAGGTGCAGAGGAACTTCATATTTACGTCTTAACAATGTATACCCGAAACTATAAAAAGAAATACCATCCTTTTAGCAAACATGCAGCTGACTACATTCGCTCACTTTTAGTTAAGCAAAATCCCAACAATACCTTGAGGCTAATTGACTGTACCAGTCTTTTCATTGAAGAAAATCCTGCGGCAAATATGAAAAATCATTTCACGCCCTACGCAATGCTCAGGCTCTTCTCAGACCAGTTACCACAAATTCCCCACCGTATTTTGTACTTAGACGATGACGTTATTGTGCGCAGAAGCCCAAAGATTTTTTATAAGCAAGATTTAACCAACGTCCAATTGGTCGGGATATTGGATTATTGGGGCAGATTTTTCTTCCATAATTATCATGAGCATAAAATTTTCGATTATATTAATTCTGGTGTTTTGCTCCTTAATATGGAAGAAATCAAGGAGACAAAGCTTTTCGCCAGGGTTCGGCACATGATGCAAGTTAAAAACATGTTTATGCCGGACCAATCAGCAATCAATAAACTTGCCACGGAAAAGAAAATCGCACCTAGACGCTACAACGAACAATATAAATTGCAGCCCGATACCGTTATTCAGCATTTCACCACGAGTTTTCGCTTCTTCCCATTCTTCCGTACCCAAACCGTCAAGCCTTGGGATGTTAAACGCATACACAGTGTGCTGAAATTACACGAATACGACGATTTGCTTAACCTCTACCTCAAAATAAGGCATAATCTAAGAAGACAATAATATCTATTTACTTGGAGAATATATATGACAATTCCGATTTTTTACACAATTAGCGATAACTATACAGCTTACGCTTACGTTTCAATTCAGTCTTTAATTGATCATGCCGATTCTAACAAAGATTATACGATCACATTGTTAGTTCAAACGCTCAGCGATAAGCATAGAGAAAGCTTAAAGAGCCTCGAAACTAATAACATCCACATCAATATTTTTCATATTGACGATAAAATGGTTCGCCCCATCCATAATAACGATGCAAATTATCTCCGGGGACAATTCTTCACCATGTCTATTTTTTATAGATTATTCATCCCTGACCTATTCCCTCAGTATAACAAAGCAATTTATTTGGATGCTGATACGATTATCTGCACCGACATCGCCAACTTATACGATATCGATTTTGGCAACAACATGTTCGCAAGCTGTCCCGACCTTTCAATCCGCTTTATGCCATTACTGCAAAAGTATATTAAGAAGTGCCAAGGGATCTTTCCACCTGAAAAATACATTAATGATGGTGTTATCTTGTTTAACATGAAAGCATTCAGAGACAAAAAATTTGTTGACAAATTCTACTACCTAATCAAGAAGTATAACTTTGATGATGTAGATCCTGATCAGGCATACATGAACGAAATCTGTGAAGATAAAATTTACCATTTGCCAAAAGAATGGGATGCTATGCCTAACGACAATATGAAGGAAATCGCAAATCCTAAAATTGTCCATTACAACTTATTCTTCAAACCGTGGCACTTTGCAGACGTACAATATGGCCGTTATTTCTGGAATATTGCCAAAGAAACACCATATTATAAGCAATTGAAAGAACAACTAGATGCCTTTACTGATGAAGACCGGAAAAAAGCTCGCGCTGGATTAGACGCTATGGCAAACAAGGTTAATAAAATCGTCGATGAAGATGTCACTTGGGCTAAAGTTAAAAAGACCACGTCAGTAAAAATATAAACTAAGATAAGGACCAATCTAGCTATGATTATTGGAGCAGATCGCGAACGAGTGATTAAAAATATTAAAAAGGCAGCCAATGCCCGTGATTTCACTGCAAAAGTTGAAGTTGGCGATCCAGTTATGTCCCTTAAAGACAGGACAGAATTGGTTAATAACTTTTGGAAAGGCCAAAAAAGCTTTTCCGGTAAGGTAAACAACGATATTGGACACATATTCTTCAATGCCTTAACCAAAATTTTAACTTCTTCAACTGAATTTAGAGGGTTAAACTTACTAAAGAATTTACCTAAAGGTGGGGCTATTGTAACTGCTAATCACTTCAATCAAATTGATTCATTACCAATTAAACGACTTGCAGACAAAACCCACCACAAGCTCTCAATTGTAATTGAAGATACAAATTTGAAGTTGCCCGGGATTTTAAGTTACCTCATGACCTATGTGGGTACAATTCCACTAATAAAGAGTACCAGTTATATCGCAAATAAATTTCCTAAGCATTTACATGATGCCTTAGAGAATAATAATTGGGTACTAATCTTCCCTGAGCAAGAGATGTGGTGGAATTATCGCAAGCCCCGCAAATTACGCCGTGGTGCCTATTATTTCGCCGCAGAGCAGAACGTACCAATTGTTTCTACCTTTATTGAGATTCAACCTTTACCTAAATTAGAAAAAGACCATCCGGACTTTTACCAAACTAAATATATCGTTCATGTGTTACCAACTATCTATCCGGATGTTTCGTTAAACGCTCATGATAATTCAAAACAAATGATGGAGAAAGATTACCAAAAAAAAGTTGCTGCATATGAACAAATTTATGGTAAAAAATTAAATTATGATTTTACACCGTGGGACATAGCCGGTTGGCGCAATAAAGCTAATCTTCCCAAATAATAGCAAGCATATTAATAGACTTAATAATTTAAGCAGATTATGATTAAGTTAGACAGATGATTAAAACGTTTTTATAAGGAAGGAGCGTTCTTCTATGAAGAAATTCACAAAAGAATCTTTATTACACTATGACGGTAAAGACGGTCGTCCAGCTTACGTTGCAGTTGATGGAACAGTTTACGATGTAACCAATAATCCACACTGGACTGGTGGCACTCACCACGGTCATTTAGCTGGCCGCGATTTAAGTGTAGCTATCACTCATTCACCACACGGTAAGAGTGTTCTTAGCAAGTTAAACAAAGTTGGTACTTACAGCGAAAATTAATTAAAAATTTTAATACCTTAAAAGCAGATCCGTAACAAATACGGGGCTACTTTTTTTAGATTATAGTTAGACAAAGCAAAAAGAGCGCCCAATCATTTTTTGATTGAGCGTTCTTTCTTCGTCCTTAAAATTGTGTACGTATGTTAGGACATTGCTATGCCTTTAACGAGTTGTTTCAAAATTTGCTTGCTTGAGGTAACGACCGGAACCAATGATGTAGTAGCTCTTACCACGAATCCCGACAGGATCGCCGTAAGTACCAACTACTTGGTGCTGCTTCACCACCTTCCGGCCGATCCGATTACCATACTGACTATAAATATAGGCATTATGCGTAAGTTTACGTTTAGTTGCGTCAATGTTGCCAGCTGCTATGTAGTAATTATTAGCTGCTACATAGAATTTCCGACCATTGATCGTCTTCATACCATAAGTCTTTACCTTAGAATTCAAGTTTAAGATCACCTTATTAGCACGTTTACCTTCTTTGTTATACAAGTAAGCATTATGCTGCAAAGCTTTAACAGTGAATGCTTTATCACTATCTTGCTTAGCATTTGGTGATAACTCACTATTAGCCAAGTCTGGATAAGCAATCTTCATAAAGTTATTCGCCTTCATAAAGTGGTTATGATCAATGGTGTAATACTTCTTGCCACGGATCGTGACCACGGTGCCATAAGTAGCTACATTTTGGCCAGTCTTAACGACTTTCTTACCCACACGTTGACCATACTTGTTATAAAGATAGGCATTGTGCTTGAGCTTTCTAGTTTGGCTTACCGCGTTGCCAGTTGCTAAGTAGTAATCATTGTCCAGAGTAAAGAACTTCCGGCCATTGATGACAACCATACCATAAGTAGTGACAGTGGAACCAGCCTTTAAGACTGCTTGGTTAGCCCATCTGCCATCCTGACCATACAGGTAGGCATTGTGCTTTAAGACCTCTTCCTTAGCAGTGTCGTGGCTATTATTACCAGTATTTCCATTGACATTTTTATCGACAATATTAACCATGACATTAATGGAAGTCTTTGTTCCATCCGGATAAGTTACGACGACTGTGCCTGCTTGCTTACCTTGCTTGGAGGTATCTGGTGCAGGCTGCCAGCTATATTTAGTACCATCTGGCATTTGATCCTTATTTGTAATCGCATCACCAGCATAAGTGGTATCGTTACTTAAGTCCGTACCTTGCGGAATATCGACTTCACCAGGGATCGGTAACTTTGGTGTCCGATCTGGTTCTGGCAGTGAACCGCCACCATTCTTAGTGTAATAAAAGACAAAAGTCTTTTGCGGGTTAGTATTCTTCGTCAAAACATAAGTCTGGGCATCTGGGTTTACTAACTTATAACCAAACGGTGCCTTTTGGGCTGCATCGTCACCACTAGCAGTAACTACATCGCCATAATGACCACCAGTGCCTAAGACATAATCAGTTAGACCAGGTACTGGCTTAGTTGTTCCTTCTAAGTAATGCACAACTTTAACCGTATCACCTGCTGCTACCGGGTCACCAACAACATAAATAACTTTATCCTGACTTTGGGTACTATAGGTGATAGGTCCTGGTTGTACATAATTGGCTGGCATATCGTCAGGATTAGTAGCATAGTGGTAACCATCCGGAATTGGATTTGCTTGGATAACGGCTCCATCCTGACTTAGATCAATCGTATCACCGACCTGGTTACCAGTTGGAGTAATTGTATTACCCACCTGATTACCATTCTTTAGCTCATATTTAACTGTTACGTTAGTTTCTGGGTCACCTGCTAAATAGATAGTGACTGTATTGCCAGTGGCAGTGAAATCTGCTTTAGTTGGTTGCGTTTGTCCAGCTAATTCTGCATCAGTTGTGGCATATGTATAACCAGTTGGAATATTAGGAGTAATATAAGTGGATTTAACTGTGCTATCAGTTAAATCTAAAGATTTACCAGTGAAACCAGGAATTACATCACTGGTATAAAGTGTTTTATCAGTGTGTTTAGCATTAACAAATTTCAGGGTAACCGAAGCATTGGCAAGTTCCCAGGTACCCGCATGTGCTTTACCGTTCTCTAAGTCAGCTACCGTAGCTGACTTAGAAAGATCACCATCTTTATACCAAGTCGTGCCAGGTATTCCAGCACCACTAGCTAATTTGGTTTTCTCACCCAAAGTTAATTTATTTAGATTACTAGCATTCAACATATTACTCATATTAGAAACATTGCTAGTATCAAAATTAGAGATGTCCAAGCTAGTTAAACCACTGTCATAAGCAAGCATATCACCCATGTCAGTGACTTGGCTGGTATCAAAGCTAGACAAATCCAAACTCGT
>NZ_AYZC01000055.1 GCF_001436775.1 Lactobacillus acetotolerans DSM 20749 = JCM 3825 | reverse complement strand
TCAAGCCTCTATTAATCCTGTATTTTAAACTGTCTAATTTTTAGGTCTCAGTTCATATTTATGAATCCTAGGTTTATTTTTTTACATTGAAGAATTAATTATCTAATTCTTTTACCTGTTTAAACAATCTGCACAAACTAGCAGCCAAATTATCAGCATTCATCTTCCTAAGAAAAAGGACAATTTGGTTCATTCTCTTAATCGAATAATTCCTATACATACGATAATTTAGCAATTCAATTAGAAATGCTCTTTTTACGTTTAAATATAAAAATGTTGCTGGAACAGTAATTCCCTGAATACGATCTACCAATTTTTCAGCACATTTCGCATCCCTAACAATCAATTTTACTAAGGCATTTAATATAGCCGAAATCGCCGTATAAAAGTTGTCACTATTGCAACCTTGTATTTCTTCTATCCTATTTATAATTCTCTTTGCAATATTAAAGGTCTGCCCAACGGGCAGAAAGTTAATGGAGTGGTTAAAAAGATTAATACTAAAATTGTCCCAGTTTTCAATATCAGAAAGAATATTTCGTAATTTGATTTGATAATTAATCGGAAAAATACATTCCCGTGTTAGCTCAAAATAGAAATTACTAGCACTAGCAGCTAAAAATAACGTATTTAGCTGTTGCGTTTTTTCATATTTTTTTAACTGAATAATCGTTATCTTTTTAAGTTTTACACTATCAGCATCTGCATAAGCTGCATTGATTCTTTGGGCTACCTCTTCATTAAATGAATGGTAGTTTGCACCAAAAAATTCATTTAAATTTATCTCTAATTTCTTTAAGAGTTTGAGCACATTATCGAAATATATCTCACCCTTGCCACGTTCCCAACGCGATAGCGTTGAAGGTGAAACAATTCCTTTTGCCGCTTTATCCAGTGAAACCCCACATTTCTCGCGAATTTGTCTGAACGTACTTCCGTACATAAAAAGCCTCTATATATCTTTCAATTTTTATCATAAATATTTTCCTCTCAAATTTTTGCATGTGTGATTAAAGTAATTCTACAGTATTTTCTTGCATATCAGCAAGAAATAAGAAAATTATTAAAAAAGATGGCATAATCTTAATTAATAAATATGTTAGGAATTAAGCAAAATTATGACAAAAATCGTACTAAAAGCGACCAATATTAGAAGATATTTTAAAAATCAAAAAAGTAAAACCGAATTCCATGCTGTTGACGGCATCAGCTTCAGTGTTCACGCAGGAGAAATTGCCTCTTTCGTCGGTCCTAACGGTGCTGGTAAAACCACTCTTTTAAAATCTATCTCTAACTATCTGCTTCCAAATTCTGGACAAGTTGAAGTTACAGGGATCAACCTGCTTAAACATCCAAGACAAGCGCGCCGGCAACTTGGAGTTGTCTTTGGCGGAGATCGGGGCTTCTATGCCAATGCCAGTGCTCGTGACAACCTCGAATTCTTTGCCCGTTTATTAGCTGTTAAAGAGAAAAACGTTAAAGCAAATGTCCAAGAAGCCCTCGAAACGGTCAATTTAGCTGATGTAGCTGCCAAAAATACTGGAAGTTTTTCTAAAGGAATGCTGCAGCGGCTACATATTGCACGTGGACTTATTAATAAACCTAAAATTTTAATGCTTGATGAACCAACCGCAGGTCTTGACGTTGAATCGGTTATTACAATTAGAAAATTGGTTAAACGGCTGGCTAAAGAGGGACGTGGTATTATTTTAACCAGTCATAATATGAATGATATTGAAACTTTAGCCGATAAAATTTATCTAATCGGCAGTGGGAGAATCCATTATGAAGGCAGTTTAGCTGGTGTTAAAACTTTCGCTCACGTTGATGAAAATGCATCACTGACTGACGCATATTTAGCGGTTGCCGACCAATTAAAAAGAAGGCAGGTGTAATTCATGCCTTTTCTTAAAATGGTTAAATTTCAACTAAAACTTTATATTAAAAATTCTTACTTCGTTAATCTTGTAATCATTGAAACCAGTAGCATGCTGCTTTACGAATATTTAGCCGGTTATGTTGGTCATAATTATAGTGGCCAAGAATGGTTAATTGCTGGTATTATGGGGACCTGGTCTTCCTGTACAACTAGCGCTGGGGCACTTGGCTACCAAAGACGGCAAGGAACATTATCGCATTTACTTAATACCGCGATTCCACATGAAAAAGCACTACTTGCCGTACTTTCACCTGCAGCTATCTATGGTTTGATCGCTTTCCCATTAGCAGGAATTGAAACGATAATTTTAAAAATGCCTTTAAACAATTTAAGCTGGCAATTATTATTAGGTATCTTTCTACTTTGGATTGCCCGTATAGTTCTAAGTTATTTCATCAGCTTATTTTTCATATTAAGCCGCAACGCAATTGCATACGAACGATTAATCTTTCTACCAATTTTATTATTATCCGGCTTACTCAGTGTTCCGACCTTCATCTATCCGTTTATTAAACCATTTCAATTACTCAGCCCTTTGAGCCTGCCTATTAAAATTATTTACGGGCAATTCCCACAATTTACGTGGATTCTTTCTTACATAGTAGTGTTAATTGCATTTATCCTACTTTCAAAATGGATGACTAATGTAGTTATCCATAGAGCTTTCAAAGAAGGGAGACTGAATATCTTTTGATTAGCACATACCGCGTTACATTACGCTCAATCAGCAATTTCAATAGTTTACGCCTAATCTTTGTGGATTACTTCATCCTACCAATAGTATCCCTAACGATGTTCCTTTTAATCGTTTATAATTCCAACCAGAATTACACCCGTACCCTATTGGGAACAGTCATTACTTCTGGGATTGCCAGTGGAATCGGTGTCACCTGTGCCTCATTTATCTATGACCAAGATATTGGCATTAGTGATGATATTGCCTCTATCAGACCGGCCTTTAGTAAATACTGGCTGCCCAAATTTATCATTGCCGCAATCACTCTAACCGTTGAAATTCTTACGCTAGGCGGAATTGGTTTAATTACCCTAAATGAAGCAAAGCTTTTTCCAAAATTATTGTTATCTCTGCCACTAGCAATTTTAATTAGTTCTACCTTAGGTTACGTTAGTGCTATCACTGGTTTTAGACACGAAAATCCTTATTGGCTAGCAAATATTATCACCGGTTCATTGGTACTTTTATCAGGAGTCATCATCTCCATTACACAATATCCCTTTTGGCTCCGTATCTTTGCGGAATTACTTCCTATAAGCAACCTTTTAGATTGGATTCTTAACACAACAATTTATAATTATGATTTGCTAATAGTCAGTGGGAAAATTTTCATCTGGTTTTTACTGTGTTTACTCATAAAAGTAGGAGCTAACCATAAATTAAGAAAATGAGTTTTACTTTTGCTCGTTTCCATCTGATTAAGGTATACTTTAAAAGTAGAAGCTAACGAGGTTGATGTATTATGGCAGACAAATTAATTAAAATTGCATACTTGTATGAAGATCTGATGAACACTTACGGTGATTCAGGTGACGTTAAAATCCTACGCTTTCTTTTAAAAAGAGAGGGTTACGATACGCAGGTCGATAATATTTCTTTAGGTGATAAATTTGACGCCTTTGATTATGATTTTGTCTTTTTCGGCGGTGGCCAGGACTTTGAACAAACCGTTGTTGCTAAAGATTTACCACGACACAAAGAAACTTTAGAAAAATATATCAATAGTGGCAAGCCGATGCTCACTATTTGCGGTGGTTACCAGTTAATGGGCAGTTATTATAAGACCAATTCTGGTGTAACTATTAAAGGATTAGATATTTTACCGCTGCACACCATTTTTAAATCAGATAAAAGAATGATTGGCAACACCCGTTACATGACCGAATGGGGCGAAGTCAAAGCCTTTGAAAACCATTCTGGACAAACTTATTTTGATGATAAAAATAAATTGCATCCCCTTGGTGATATGATTAGTGGCTACGGCAACAATCCGCAAGACCATGAAGAAGGCCTCCGCTATCGTAATTTCATCGGTTCATATTCCCACGGACCTCTATTAAAGAATACGAATGTTGCTAATGCTGTCGTTGCAATGATTTTAGATTGGCATAAGCAGCGCGTCGGCCAAAAAGAAAAAGTAGCTGAATAAAATTTATTAACATAACAATTCAAAAATGCATTCTCGGATAATGAGAATGCATTTTTTGTAGATTAAAGTAAAGCGATTTTCTAAGCAATAATCACTTATCAGCGTAATGACAAGGGCCAGAAATCTTTCTTGCGTACATACTAGCGACTTCACTTTCCAATTTATGCTTGTCGGCTTCATATTCTTTTTTAAATTTTGGATCTTTTAATTCTTCTTTCAAAATATCGGCAAAAGGTTCTGTAATTTTAGACATTATTTATCAATCCTTTCAAATTATTTTTTATCACCGTTTTTAAATATATTCTTAACGAAGGTATACGGACGTCTGATTTTCAGAAATTCGTTTCTATCAAGGCTTAAAGTGCTTTTTTGCTATTTTTATCAAATAATTTATTAGCCTACTTATAATCTGATAAACCACCCAAATTTGTAATATTAAAAGTACTTGGAATAATTTCAGATGATTCAAAAACCTATACTGATAAAGATAGTCTAAATAAAGCTTTAGACAAGAATTTACGATAAAAGTGTAACGTATCAGTTTTTATTAAGGGCTCTATACTAAACTGATAAGAGGCATATCATGACAGATAAAACTATCGCTCTTATTACTCTAGTACGGACGCATGGGCTTTGAACTGTCCATTTTAATGGGATCATATCACATCTGGGACGTCTTTTTTACTTTACTTTTACTATTTTTATATTATCCTGCAAAGTTTTATCATCTAAGGTACCTAAAATATCAAATGTTTTATTCATAAATGTGGCAGCTTGATTACCTGTTTCTTTAGCAGCTAATTCTGCCACAACCGGTAAAATCGCAGAAGCATATGTTAAATCTTCTAATGAACATTTTTGACTTGCAAACACGGCTAGAATTCCGTCAAGAACATCCCCCATACCAACATTAGTTTTCAACATAGGTTCATCATTCTTAACTTCAAATACCTTCTGTCCATCTGTAATAATATCCGTTGGCCCTGATATCATAATCCGACAATTAAACTGCTTGGCTGCAGCCTGAGCAATCTTTATACGATCACTATCATTGCCGTCAACCGCATCGATTCCATGACTTTCCCAAGTAACACCAGTCAAAGCTGCTATCTCACTAGTATTGCCACGAATGATATCCACTTTAACTTGTTGTAAAAGTTCCATTGAACGATCATATCTAACCTTGGTTGCACCGACTGCAACTGGATCAAAAACCACTGGATTATGATCACTATTAGCCTGTTTAGCTGCTAGCAGTGAACATAGTTGCATGTCAGGATTGGTAGACCCCAAATTTAAGCAAACAGCATTGGCCACTTTAGTTATTTCTGTAATTTCCTCAGGATCATTAGGCATCATAGGTGACTCACCAATAAAATTGATGGCGTCTGCTACATGTTGTGAAGTGATTGTATTCGCAATACTTAAAACTATTGGATTTTTGTCCCTAACATTTTTAATCAAATTATTATTCATTTTACCTACCTCCTTGTTTTAGTACTTTAACCGTCCGGGCTACATTATTACTTTTTGTAATTGCTGAAATGGTGGCAATACCTGCAATTGGTGCATCTTTCAAAGTAGCGACGTTATCTTCTTGAATTCCACCAATCGCAACAATCGGCAGATTTGTATTTTCAGCAACTTTTTTAACTCCAGAAACGCCAACGGGAGGAATCTCTTCTTTTTTACTCGTAGTAACGTATACTGAGCCTGTTCCTAAATAATCAACAACCTTCAATGCTGGTTGACTGGCCTTTAATTCAGCCAAGTTGTGAACAGACAAACCTATAATTAAATCAGGCGACTTACGATAAATGACCCTAGGATCAGTATCGCTTTGTCCAACATGGATACCTTCCGCATTAATTGCTCTAGCCAAATCATAATCATCATCAACAAATAGCGGGACTCCTGCTTTTTTAGTTAGGTGATGTATTTTTTTACCTAAATTTATTTTTTCTTCAGTATTTAAATAACTGTTGCTGCCCTTTTCACGGTACTGAATTGCGGTTGCTCCACTATCCAGTGCCTCTTTTACCAATCTCAATAGTTTTTCACTATCATTATTTGTATCTTGAGTTCCAACTATAAAATAAAGCTGCAACATTTCTGGTTTAAATTTCATATTCACTATTACTCCATTCTCCTTGGTTCAAAGGGCCATGACCATGACCTATATATAACGGATGTTTAATAATTTTAGCTAAATACCCATGTGCCCGCTTAATTGCAGTATCCATATCAATTCCTTGAGCTAAATATGCAGAAATAGCTGCAGACAAGGTATCCCCTGTACCATGCGTTCGTTTGGTATCTATCCGCCGAGATTTCAGCAGGTAACTTTTCTTATTTTTAAGCTGCACAAAATCCGTCACGATAGCATCAGTCCCATGACCACCCTTAATAATGACATTGGGACAACCAAAACCCTGAATAATTTTAGCGGCTTGCTGCATATCAGCCTCGTCATTAATTTTCTGACCAGCTAAAATTCCTGCTTCAGGCAGATTAGGAGTTACTAATTCTGCTTATGGGATCAATCCTTTAATCATCATTTCCACGCCATCATTAGTTAGCAAACGCGTTCCGCCCTTCGCTACCATGACAGGATCAACTACTAAATTCTGTATTTTGTATTTTCGAATATTATCAGCAACTATTTTTACATGCTCTGCATTAAATAAAGCCCCTGTTTTAGCTGAACGAATATCAAAATCTGCCAATACTGACGCAAATTGCTGATCAATTATCTTCTTAGGTAATGGATATTGAGCCTGAACATTAAGCGTATTCTGAGCTGTGACCCCAACTATTACGTATGTGCTAAAAGTTTTACATGCTTGCATCGTTTTAATATCGGCTGAGATCCCGGCTCCGCCACCAGAATCACTGCCTGCAATTGTTAAAGCCTCTGGATACTGTTTATCATTTTCCTGCAATATGCCTTCCTCCAATCAAATTAATAGCATTAAAAAAGAAGTCTTAGCGCTGAGCTAAAACTTCTAAAATAATTAATCATTGTAAGACAAAGACAATTTTATTACGTATTTTCCCTGCGGTAGTACTAACTACATCAGGTTCAATGGGTATAATCTCAGCTCAATGGCACCCCAATTTCTTATTCAATTATCTTTAGTATAGCACCAAATGATAGGGCTTTCATAGCAAAGAGTCTTGAAAAAGTTAATTGCATTGTTTAAAGTTATCTAGAATAATGCCAGTTTATCATTTAGATTAATCTATTTTTGCTTTTTTAATAAATTACTGAAAACAGAATAAAAAAGGTGGCCTTAAGGACCACCCCAAACGTTCATAGCAAGTGGTCAACCTTACTACTACACGCTCTCAACGTTATTATGTCCGATAACATCGTTCTTCATTATTATAGCACTACAAAAATTAAGTATATAAAAAAGACGGTCAACAGACCGCCCGCAATTATGTAATAAGTAGTCAACTTATCACACACACTTCGTATTACATATTACATAACACGTCATGATACTTCTTTTAAACCACTATAACATAATTACATGTTAAAACACTTCGTGGTATGTCACTAACTCAAAGAAGCCCAGTCAGCTTCAATAAAGGTGATGAAAGACATGTTGCGTATCATAGTTTTGGTACTTCTTTTTTGCTTATTGTTGAAAATAGCATAGAAAAAGCGATACCCTTTCGGCTCTATAATTTTTCCTGTTGATGACTTATCAATATGATAAGCTGTTAACAGGTTT
>NZ_AYZC01000054.1 GCF_001436775.1 Lactobacillus acetotolerans DSM 20749 = JCM 3825 | reverse complement strand
GTGCCAGATCATGAATCCGTCGATTCATAATCCAACACTAGGTTAGTCTGTTTTATTTCCTAGGAAATTTTTACTGCTAGTGCCTCATATGGTCTTAAAGTAAGTCTCTCATTTAAACTAAGATTTGTTTGTTTATAGTTACTTATTATTACTTGCACATGTTTATTTTGATATTTTTCAGGTAATTGAACTATATGCTTCTTACCATAAAAATTAGTAAACACTAATAATTTATCATTCTTATTTTCTAAGAAACGTTCATAAGCCAAAATTTGTGGGTCATTCTTTAAAAACATTTTAATATGACCATCTGAAACTAATGGCTCATTTTTACGTAATTTAATCAGTTTCTGATAATAGTTGAATATCTCACCATGTCTTAGCTCTTCTTGAACATTAATTTTATCTTGCTTCTTTGGCATTAACCATGGTTTAACTTTACTAAAGCCAGCATACTTACTTGCATCCCAATGCATAGGGGTGCGTGAATTATCCCGAGATTTAGTCTGAATTATTTCAAAGGCTTCTTTAGCAGTCATACCCTTTTTCTTCAGCTCTTTAAATGCATTTAAGCTTTCAACATCAACGTAATCTTTCATAGAAGAATAATCTGGATTAACCATTCCCAATTCTTCCCCCATATAAATATATGGTGTGCCACGCATAAGATGAATCGCGGTAGCAAGCATTTCAGCAGACTTAATTCGATATTTACCAGGATCCCCAAAGCGATTAAGTGCTATTGGCTGGTCATGGTTGTTCCAAAAAAGTGCGTTCCAGCCGCCACCTTGGTCCATTTTTTCTTGCCACTGGGTAAATAATTCCTTAAGTTTCATAAAATCAAATGGGGTTTTAGTCCACTTTTCACCATTTTTATAATCTACTTTTAAATGATGAAAATTAAAGACCATCGAGAGCTCATGCTCGCTTGGCTTAGAATATTCAATCGAATTCTTAATAGTTGTTGATGACATCTCGCCAACAGTAATACTATTAGGATCCTTACCGAAAGTATTAGCGTTCATTTCTTTTAAATATTTATGAACTACGGGAGTATCAGTATACAAGCTCTTCTCTTGGTCCGGACCAGTAGAATCAACTAATTTTTGAGCTTTACCTGTTACGTTGATAACATCAAACCTAAACCCTTGAATACCTTTAGAACGCCAGAAATTGACTACTTTGTAAACCGCTTTTCTTAATTCCGGATTATGCCAATCAAGGTCGGCTTGAGTTGGGTCATACAGGTGTAAATAATAGTAATCGGTATCGCCAAATTTAGCCCAGGCAGGGCCACCAAATTTACTTTGCCAATTGGTCGGCAAACTGCCATCGGCTTTAGCTTTTCTTAAATAAAAGAATTTTTGGTACTTCTTATCACCGGCCAAAGCCTTTTGAAACCACTCATTATCAGTGGAACAGTGATTGAAGACCATATCTAGCATTACACCGACGTTGATCTTTTTTAATTTAGCAACTAATTCATCAAAGTCTGCCATGGTGCCAAAACGGGGATCAATTTTATAATAATCAGCAATGTCATAGCCATTATCATGCTGAGGCGAAACAAAAAATGGGTTAAACCAGATCATATCAACGTTTAATTTTTTAATGTAATCCAGTTTCTTAATAATGCCCGGAATATCACCTATTCCATCTCCGTTAGAATCATAAAAAGATTTGGGATAAATCTGATAGATTACTTTTTTGCCTAAATTGACCATTATTTACTCCTTAAGGTTTAATCTTCTGTCTACGTGCAAAATCGACAAATTTAAATTTGCTCGGATCATGAAAGGATAAAGTTAATTGAAACGGTGTCGTATCACTCAAAAAGCTATGACTGGCAACTAAAACAGCCAAGTTATCCCCCACTGCCAACTTCTTTTGTAAATCTGTATTAATTCTTTCAACTGTAACTTCCTTAGTTGCATAGGATATTTCTAAGCCTAAGTCATTTTCAATGTAATTATAGATGGAATTTTGCGCTACCTTTAATGGTAGTTCTTTAATTGGCGGGGTAAACAAGAAATCACAATCGAGCACCTCTGGCTCATTTTCAATTAAACGTAAACGCTCAACGTAAATTCCCTCTTGTTTGCTCTGCTTGGGAAACTTTTCCTTAAAAAATTTAGGCAAAGATTCCATTTTTTTAAGCTCCAAAACTTTTGTCTTTGCGTTCATCCCCAACGACCGGTTTAACTCTGCAAAACTAGTAATCCCAGAAATTGGAAAAGAATACCGCTCTAAATTTAAAACAATGGAGCCCTTCCCACGAATTTTTTGAATTAAGCCTAAAGAATTTAACCGTTCCAACGCCTTTCTAACTGTCTCACGTGAAGTGCCATAAAGGGTTGTTAGTTGGTTCTCACTTGGTATAAAAGTGCCAGCTTTAAATTGTCCGTGCCTAATTTTAGCTGCTATATCCTGCGCAATAATATCCGTTTTTGATTTTACCATTTTTGATTTTTCCTCTTGCTAAACTCTTTTCATTATATCTAACCATGTACATACAAGTAAAGCGCTTTATTTAAAATTAAATTTTACTTATATAAAAGTACTTAGAAGCCATTTCATGTTTTTAATTGACAGCTTATATAGACAAGTATAATATAATGTTTGAAATATATGAAAGCGCTCTATAAAGGAGGAGAATTTATGGCGATTGATAAAGGAACTGCATTACGAGCCCCTGCTAACGGACGCGTAATTGCACTGAATAAAACCAGTGATACGGTCTTTAGCAAAGGCACAATGGGACAGGGATTTGGATTAATTCCTTCCGACGGTCACGTTGTTGCACCAATCAGCGGGACTATTTCAATGATCGCTGACACTAAACATGCCGTAGGCATTACAAGTAAAGAAGGACTTGAAGTTTTAGTCCATATGGGAGTTGATACCGTTGGACTTAAAGGAAAGCCGTTTACTATTGCAATTAAAAACGGACAGAAAGTTAATGCCGGTGATCCAATTGCAACTATGGACCTTAACTTTATCAAGGAGAAAAAGCTTGACACCACAATTATGGTTGTCATTACCAATTCTCATGAAAAAGTCGATGGTCTTGATGCCACTGAAGGCGAAACAAAGGCTGGTACAATTGTTGCCCACGCATACCTTAAAGCTAGTGAAGAAAATACTTCTGGTAAAAAGTTATCTTATGACGACCTGGCTACTTTTATCATCAAAAATGTTGGTGGTAAGAAAAATATTAAGAGTGTAATTCATTGTATTACCAGGCTGCGTTTTTACTTAAAAGATGAAAGTAAAGCAAACGATGATGCGTTAAAGAATCAACGTGGAATTCTTGATGTCATGCATGCATCTGGACAATATCAGGTAGTTATTGGTAATGAAGTTGCTAATGTTTATGATGCTGTAATAAAGCAATTACCTGAATTGAACGATGCACCAGCCGATAATAATAGCCAAAATAATGGTAAGAACCCTGTTTCGCGTGCATTTAATAATTTAATTGGTTTTATTACCGGTTCCATGAGTCCGGTTATCGGTGTAATTGCCGCATCCGGTATTATTAAAGGTATTTTAGCTTTACTTACACTACCACAATTAGGTTCTCTACTTAATGTAAAGAGTGTACCTTATATTACAATCAGCGCAATGGCTGATTCAGCCTTCTTCTTCCTCCCTATTTGGGTTGGATTTAGCGCTGCTAAACGTCTAGGCAGCGATCCAATTATCACTGCCGTAATTGGTGGTGTTATTACTTACCCACAGCTAGTTACCTGGGGTAAAGCAGGCAAGGTTATGTTTAGTCTTGGCAGTTTAAATTTCCAATTTCTAAACTATACCTACTCCATCTTCCCGATGATTCTGGCAGCTTGGTTGGCTATGAAATGTGAAAAATGGTTGAAAAAGATTCTGCCTAGCTATTTACAAATGATTTTCATTCCGTTAATAACTATTCTAGTTGTTTCAACTATCACCCTAGTAATCACTGGACCAGTTATTCAAGGAATTGCTAATGCAATTGCTGTCTTCATCAATTGGCTAGTCTCTTCATCCGGCTGGATCGGCGGCTTTATTATTGGCGGCCTTTACCAAGTATTGGTTATCTTTGGCTTGCATTGGGGTGTTGTCCCATTGGTTGCTCAACAAATTGCCGGTACCGGTCAAAGTGCATTGAATGCCATTATTTGTTCAACAATGGTCGCACAAGGTGCCGCTGTTTTAGCAGTTGCCATTAAATCAAAGAAAGCTGACATGAAAGAATTAGGTTTTGCCGCAACTATCAGTGCCTTCTGTGGAGTTACTGAACCAGCTATTTACGGTATTAACTTAAGATATAGAAGAGTCTTTGTTTCGGGCTCTATTGGTGCTGCATTCGGTGGATTAGTAACCGGACTCATGCACGGAACTATGTATGGCTTCACTGGTGGATTAATCGGATTTTCAAGTTTCTTTAATCCTAAGAATCCAGGAGATTTAAATAGTTTCTATGCCTTCTTACTCGCAAGTGCTGTTTCAATTATTGTTGCTTTCGCTATTACTTGGTTCTGGGGTTACAACGATAATATGATTAAAGGATCAAAGGTAGAAAAAGCTAAGCGTCCTGGTACTATTTAACAAATAATAAACAACATTATCTTTTATAAGAAAAACACGTTTCACATGAAACGTGTTTTTTGCTTCTACTTCAAAATGTTAAATAATTATTAATTATATCGAATCTCAATAATTTTATATTGTATTTCAATAAATGTTAACTAAAATAAATTTGTAAGGTAAATAATATCCAGGAGATTAATAAAATGAAGACCAGAACTAATTTCTTAAAACTTTCCCTTTGTATCATTGTGGTTGCTGTATTATTTTTCAGTTTCATGTTCACAATGATTCTTATAAATGAAAAGAATAGAATATTTACTGAACTAGCTATAGCATATGGTTCTTTATATCTAACAGCTGTCATTGCCCTTTGTATTACCTGCTGTTTATTCAAAATAGTTTCTTTAATTGAAAAAGAAAACGCCTTTAGCTACGCAAGTTTACACCAAGTACAAATCATCTTTTGCTTAACTGTTTTAGAATTTTTCATACTATTAGGATTGTTGCCACTCGCCTACTACGTCGCAATTTACGATGAAGCGCCTGGTTTTATCTTCATTATTGCAGGAATTTGCTTAATTCCTTTTATTTTAGCTACCTTTATAGCAGTAATTGAAAAACTATTAGAAAACGCAATTAAGTTACAATCGGAAAACAAACTAACTATTTAGAAGGGAATTTATATGATCAAAGTAAATCTCGATATCTTACTTCTAAAAAGAAAAATGACAGTTACAGAATTATCAGAACGTATTGGAATCACACAAGCAAATATTTCCATATTAAAGACTGGTAAAGCCAAAGCAATCCGCTTTTCTACGTTAGAAAAGATCTGCTCTGCACTTCACTGTCAGCCAGGAGATATTTTAGAATATGTCGATCAAACATAAAAGAGACCCGTTTCACATGAAACGTGTCTCTCTTTATTTACAATAAATTATTATTAATTCGCAGAAGCATTAATTGCTTGGATCAAAGCATTCCTAAAGCCAGTCTCTTCAAGTTTAGTAACACCCTTAATAGTTGTACCACCTGGGGTTGTAACTTCATCTTTCAGTTCTTCTGGCAATTTCTTGTTGGCTAAGGCCAATTGAACCGTTCCCAAAATCATTTTTTCAATCATTGGATAAGATTCATCACGCTTAACACCATTCAAAACAGCGGCATCGCTTAAAGCTTCAATCATCATGTCAACGTAAGCAGGTGCACAGCCCGTAACTGTACCATAAATACCTAATAAACGGTCAGGTACAACATAAACATCGCCCATCTTTTCAAATATCGACTTAACGGTATCAATAGTTTCTTGCTTTTCATCTTTGGCAAAACTGATTGCGGTGACACCCTCATCCAACTGAACTGGCGTATTAGGTACAATTTTAGCAAAACGAGTTTTAGCCGGTGATTCTTGATTAACTTTTTCAAGATCACCACCACCAGTCGAAAGCATTATACCTTGATACTTATTACCCAGTTCTTTTAGAATACCTGGAACTGCTGGTCCGCCAACTGCAACAATTACCACAGCACAACCACTAAAGTCTGAATAGTCATTAATCAATTTTAAATTATATTTTTTGGCTACATCTTTTGAAGATTTAAAACCACCATCAAATACATAAATATTTTGGTTGGCAACTTTTGCATGCAATAATCCTTTAATCATTGACGTACCAACTTTACCAGTACCTATAAATCCTATTTTCATTAATTAGAACCCCCTATTATTTAAAGTGCTACTATTATAAACATAAGGGGATTTATTGCGCAAAAAAAGCCCCACATTAATAGGGCTAATAATTAGCAATATTTAGAAATTCGTTTTATCTGGATCTTGTGCAACTTTGGCAGCACCATGAAGTCCATCCAATGTCTTCATATCATCAGAGTTAATTTCAAAATCAAAAATATCAGCATTAGCTTTAATATACTCTGGATGAACTGACTTAGGTAATGGTAAAAAACCGTGTTGCAATGACCAACGAATCAAAACTTGAGCTGGAGACTTGCCATAATTCTTAGCAACTTTATTAACTGTTTCATTGTCAAGCAAACCACCTGTTCCAAGTGGGCTATAAGCTTCATTAAGAATGCCCAGCTTATCGTTATATGCTGTTAAGTCTTTCTGCATATCACTTGGATTTAAATAATTTTGGTTAACGGCTGGTTTAATTGTAGCTGTCTTCAACAATTCATCAATATGTTCACGTCTAAAGTTAGAGATACCAATTGCTCTAATTTTACCAGCTTTAACAGCTTCTTCCATTGCACGCCAACTTTCAGCATTCAATTCAGCCCAATTAGCACGCATTGCTGCTGGATTTGGCCAGTGAATTAAATACAGGTCAAGGTAATCTAGGCCAAGTTTTTGCAGGCTAGTATCAATTGCCTTCTTAGTCTTATCGTAACCGTGATTTGTATTCCATAATTTGGTTGACACAAACAGGTCGTGGCGGTTAACACCACTTGCCTTGATTCCTTCACCGACACTTTCTTCATTGCCATAAGCGGCAGCAGTATCGATTAAACGATAACCAGCATTGATTGCTGCTAAAACAGAACTTTTGGCAACGGCACCATCTGGCGTTTGCCAAGTACCAAAGCCAACAATTGGAATCTTAACCCCATTATTCAATTTATAAGTATCAGCTAATGAATGAAAATTCATAAAGATTCCCCTTTCTTCACTTACTTTTGTTTAGTTACATTATAAACAATTGCAAAAATTTTTTCTATCAAAATACTTTGGTTTAATTTTGACTTTAATATTTTCTTTGAAAATCATTCTGCATAAGTTGAACTAATTGGGGATAATTATCTACTTCAAAAATTGGGTGCAGATTAAGTGTATTTTTACGATGGCGGTGATTATACCAAATACTATCTAGACCATAATTTTCAGAGCCTAAAATATCGGATTTAAGTCCATCACCAAAAAAGACCGTATCATTTGCTCCAATTTCTGTGCGGCTGAAGAAATAATCAAAGACGTGAGAATCTGGCTTAGAATAATGTGCCTCTTCTGAAGTAACAATTAAATCAAAATATTTTTTAATACCTGCTAATTCAAGGCGATGTCGTTGCATATATTTTTCACCATTAGTTAAAACAGTTAATTTATAACCCTGTTTTTTAGCGAATCTAAGCGTATCTTCAACTCCTGGTAACAATTTATGTGTTTCACCAAAATATGAACGATACTCATTCATAACTTTTTCACCGTCAACCTCTAACCCTAAATTCTTCTTAATAAAATTATGAAAAGTCATTTTAGTTAATTGATCGTAATTAATCTTACCAAGTTCTAATTCTCGCCATAATCCTTGATTATAAGAATGATAACGACGTTGTATATCATTAGTAAGTTGCCAATGGTGAGCATTAAATAAACTATGCAAGGCAAAATCCTCAGTAGCCGCAAAATCAATTAAGGTATCATCCACATCAAAAATTATTTGTTGATAACGCAAGAAAATCCCTCCTTTCTATTTCCCGGGAAATAATTAAAAATAAAGAGAAGAATATTATGGCAGTAATATTACTTTTAACAAATAAAAAGTTCACTACATTAAACAGGAGACTGTAAAATATTTTGTGTAAGGATGAAGGACTCCTTAAATTAATTTCTTAAAA
>NZ_AYZC01000053.1 GCF_001436775.1 Lactobacillus acetotolerans DSM 20749 = JCM 3825 | reverse complement strand
TGGTAGAGCGCTTGACTGTTAATCAAGATGTCGTCAGTTCGAGCCTGACAGCCGGAGCCGAGTTATTATAAATATTAAAATACCATCATAGTTGAATAGCTATGGTGGTATTTTTTTGTTTTCATTTTATTTTATATCTGGTTTTATTTTCAATTGCTTGAATGCTTTAATTAACTTAGTGACAGCTGGTGGAAGCTTTCTTCCGTGTTTAACGGCTATAAAATATTTGATCTGCATTAGTTTAGGATCTAATGGTAAAAGGTTAATCGGTGTTTGTGCCATTCTTTTAATAATACTTGCGGAAGAAATGGTTAATCCTAAACCTTGAATAGCTAAGTTAGTTACGGTAATGATGCTGTTACTCTCTAATACAATATTTGGTTTCACATGAAACTTTTGAAATATACCATTGATTTGATGGCGTATGGCTGATTCAGATGTACTCAAAACAAAAGGTTCTTGCAATACTTTTTTCAAATCATACTCTCCGGGTTGTAAGATAAAGCGTCCTCTTTGAAAATACTTTGAAGCGGGTGAAATTACTACAAAATATTTTTCGCCGCCATTTATATAAAAGTCTATTCCTTCGGTAACTGTTTCTGGAGTTTGTCCTATATAACAATCTATTTGTTTGTTTAGTAGGTGGGCCTCACTTTTGCGTGGAAAGGATTCAACTAATTGAATCTTAATGTCTGGATTTTCTCTTAGAAAATGTGGTAAAAGTTCAGGTAATAAAAATGTCCCTAGGCTTTCTAAAATACCAATTCTGATAACTTCTTTATCTGGATGAACAAAGGGTATTAGTTGTTGAGTTAATTTTTGATCATTGTAGACAATGTTTTCAAGGTATTTATAATAAATTGTTCCAGCCTTTGTTAATGAAAATGGTGTACGTTTGCGATTAATAATTTGTACTCCTAATTTCTTCTCAATTCTTTTAATTAACTGCGTTAAATATGGTTGTGAAATATATAATTCGTGTGCTGCTTGCGTAAAGTTACTCTCTTTTAGTAGCACGTCGATGTAATGTAATAATGTTTCTGGATCGTTCATAATTATTCTCCTAATAACAAAAATATTATAACGCACTAGTTAAAAAAGTATTTCACGTTGGATTTTAGAATTAGTAAAATTTAAGTATTAAGACTTCTAATGTGAAAGGAAGAATAAATATGACGATGCGAGCAGGTACTTATAATGTGAGAGCTAAGGGACATGACTCTAGCTATATGCCGATGAAGGTTATACTTTCAGAAGATAAAATTAAAAATATAAAAATTGATTCAAGTGGTGAAACTAAGGGAGTTGCAGATGAAGTTTTTAAGCGGCTTCCTAAAGAAATTATTGGCGGACAAACATTAAACGTGGATGCGGTTAGTGGTGCCACTATTTCTAGTCATGGTGTTGTAGATGGGATTGCTGAGGCGATTACGCAAGCTGGTGGAAACGCTGATGAATGGAAGAAGCGTTCTAAGCCTGTTAAGCGCAATGGTCAAAATAAGGAATATTCTACCGATGTAGTAGTTGTCGGTGCTGGTGGTGCCGGGCTTACTGCTGCGGCACGATTAATTCAGAATAATAAGAAAGTAATTGTGCTTGAAAAATATCCCCAGATTGGCGGTAATACCACCCGTGCCGGTGGTCCAATGAATGCGGCAGAGCCCGATTGGCAAAAGCAATTTAAAGCACTTCCGGGTGAAAAGCAGAGTTTAAAGAAGTTAGCTGTAACTCCAATTGAACATATCGACCCTGAATATCGTGCAGATTTTAAGAAATTACAGGAACAAATTCAAAAATATCTTGCTTCTGGTGAAAATTACCTCTTTGATTCGACTTTACTTCATGAAATTCAGACTTATTTAGGCGGTAAAAGAATCGATTTAAATGGTAATGAAATTCATGGTAATTATTCTTTAGTTAATGAATTGGTAAATAACGTTTTAGATTCTGTAAAATGGTTAACTGATTTAGGTGTGAAATTCGATCGTAGTCAGGTGACGATGCCCGTTGGCGCATTGTGGCGAAGAGGTCATAAACCAGTCGAACCAATGGGCTATGCATTTATTCACGTGTTAGGCGATTGGGTAAAGGCACACGGAGCAACAATTTTGACTGATACCCGTGCTGAACATTTTCTTTTTAAAAATGGAAAAATAGCAGGGATCATTGCGAAAAATAGTGCTGGTAGTAAGGTCATTGTTCATGCAAATAACGTTATTATGACTTCTGGTGGATTTGGTGCCAATACTCCAATGGTAAAAAAGTATAATACTTACTGGAAGCATATTGATGATGATATTGCCACAACTAATTCTCCAGCAATTACTGGTGACGGAATTAGGTTAGGGCAAGAAGCTGGCGCTGATTTAGTTGGTATGGGCTTTATTCAATTGATGCCTGTTTCTGATCCTAAGACGGGTGAAATATTTACGGGCATTCAAACGCCGCCTGAAAATTTTATTATGGTTAACCAGAAGGGTAAACGCTTCGTCAATGAGTTTGCGGAGCGTGATACTTTGGCTAAAGCCGCGATTGCCAACGGTGGATTATTCTATTTGATTGCCGATGATAAGATGAAAGATACCGCATATAATACAAGCCAGGCTGCGATCGATGCACAAGTAAAAGCGGGTACTTTATTTAAAGCTGATACCCTGGCGGACTTGACTAAACAAATCCATATGGATCCGGGTACTTTAATTACAACCATTAAAAAATATAATTCGTATGTTGATGCTGGAAAAGATCCTGACTTTGGCAAGAGTGCATTTAACTTAAAGTGTGAGCAGGGACCATTTTATGCAACACCGCGTAAACCGGCAATTCACCACACCATGGGTGGTCTGAAGATTAATACCAATGCTCAGGTTATTGCTAAAAATGGGAATGTTATCCCAAGTTTATATGCAGCTGGTGAGGTTGCGGGCGGCATTCATGCCGGTAACCGTTTAGGCGGTAACTCGCTTGCTGATATTTTCACCTTCGGTAGAATCGCCGCGGATTCTATTTGTAAAAAAGATGCGAGTGCAGATGTCACCTCTGGCGCGTCACAAAATTAATTTTGATGAAAAAAATAAGATCTAACTTCAATTTGAATAAAGTTAGATCTTTTTTGTTCTTATAAAGAATTAAAGGTAACCGCGTTCTAGTCCTATGAAGATAGTCACGATTAGTAAATCGGCACAGCCACCTAAACTGTAATTTCGCTTAGTCATTTCTTTATTAAGGTTGAGCAGATATTCTTTGCCTTGGGTGGTACCGTATCCGCCTAGCTGTAAGTATTGCTTTGCGTGCTGTCTTAACCACGGGATGACATTGATATTTCCCGCTCTCTTAATTAAATTACTGTCAGAAGCAATCGTGGCGATTTTCATTAATGTATCTAATAATCTAGTTTGAATATCACCGGTACTATTTTTTAGAAAAGGCAGCGCAATATCCTTAACTATGGGATAACCATCCCCAGCTTCGCCACGTGCACCACTTTTGCCATATTTTTGGTATTCCTTTTCACCGGCAGTTTGCTGCTGGTTATCCTTAACTAGGTCATGTTCAACCAATCCTTTGCTCATTTTACGAATGGTGGCAAATAAATCGGTTTGCTTTGTTTTGCTATAACTTTCGGCACAGGCAAATATTCCTAATGCGAAAATTGCACCTTTATGGGTATTGGTATTATGCGTAGCGGTAAACATAGCCTTTTCTGCGAGGACACCCTTAGTTCGTAAGGTAGAAAACATTTTAGTTAAATCATTATCATTAAAAGTTTTGCCAATCTTTACAGCGTCTTCAAAGTATGGTTGAAGGCTTAAACTGCTGTCAATGAACATGTATATGTCCATATCGGGATGGGGTCCCTGAGATACGGGATCAACTAACCCCGGTTTCGGGTTGGTTACTGCCTCGTATAAAAGAGCGCGGATTGCGTTTTGGGTGATTGCGTCTGTCATAATTTTTATTTCTCAAATTTCTATTTTGCTAATTTTTTAAAGTTTAATTCTATTTTATCCTATTTATTAATTTTAAAAAATTAAACTTAAAGAAGCCTATTGCTAGTAATTATTTTAATTAACGGTAAAGTAAATTTAGTATGCAAATTAAGAGAATTGTAAGAGGGTAACTTGAATGTCTAAAAGGACCATTAAAGTACAGGCAAATGGCTATAACGGAAAGATAGATTTTGATATTGCCGTTAATGGCAATCATATTGATGATATTAACGTAACTAAAAGTTCAGAAACACCGGCTATTTTTAAGCAGACTTTTAGTAAATTAAAGAATGAAATTATTGCCAAGCAGAGTTTTGCCGTTGACGCGGTTTCCGGTGCGTCGGTTATGACCCAAGCAGTATTGGATGCGGGTAAGAAAGCACTTAAAAAGAACAACATTACTCCTGACGCTAAAAATGATGCGGGTGTTCATAGAGATGTGGTTTTGAACGTTGATGTTGCGGTAATTGATTCGGGAATAGCGGGCCTGATGGCTGCCGCCCGGGCTTTATCTATGGGTAAGAGTGTCCTTGTTTTAGAAAAGAATGGCTATCTTGGTGGTGCCACTATTTTGAATGGTTCGAATGTTGTGGCTACTGCTTCAAAAGTAGCAGAGAAATTGTTCGGTAAAGAGTCTGAGAAAGATTCGTCGGCACTTTTGGTAAGTGATATTACTCGTGAAAGTGGGGCTAGTAATTATGCACAACTCTCTGAATTACTCGCTAATAATATTGGCAAGGCAGTTGATTTCATTGCGGAATTTGCTGGTTTAACATACCAAAAGGCTGAGACGCAAACGGTTGAACATACGGTTAAGCGGCAAATTGAGCTGCCAGCGGGATCGTATGAATTGATTACTAAGGTAGCACGAGCATTTGAAGAAAAGGGCGGTAAAATTCTGCTTAACGCTCGTGTTGAAAAGTTAAATAAAAATTCTGATGGGAAATTAATTTCATTAGTTGCTGAAGGTAAAGGCCAAACAACAAAGGTGAAGTTTAAATCATTGGTATTATCTGCAGGTGGCTGGGGAGCCAAGATGTATCAAGAGCATAAAAGTAATATTCTGTATTATGGACCGATGACCTCAACTGGTGATTACTTTGATTTCGCTAAAAATATGAACTTGGTAACCCGTAACCTTGATTGGTATAAGGTTTATCCGCATGGTTTAGAAGTTAAACCGGGAATTGCTAAGTTGACGACCTATTCTACGAAAAAAGCTACGGATATGGGGGCGATTTTTGTCAATAAAAGTGGTAAAAGAATTGTGAATGAATCAGCGCCATATACCCATTTTAGGGATGCAATTGCCGCACAAAAGGATAAGGTTGCTTTTGTCGTCATGGACCATAAAATATGGAAACAGTTCTACGCATTGTTGCTCAAATATAATTTTAATAAAGAAGAAATTCAAAGTTTCTTTGCTTTAGACGGTAAAAAGAGCCCAATTTTAGTTAAAGGGGACTTACAAACAGTTGCTCAAAAAGCCGGGATTGATTATAAAACCCTGAAAGAAACAATGGATAATTATAATGAAGATGTAGAAGCCGGGTATGATCCTGAGTTTGGGCGTCCTGCTAAATTTATGCACGCATATGAAGGCAATACTTATTATGTAATCGAACAGAAATTACGCTTCTGCACAACTTTAGGTGGTTATGTAACTAATAACCGAATGCAATTATTAGATAAAAGCATTAAAACAGTAGCTAACTTCTTTGCTGCTGGTGAAGTTATTGGTGGTGCTAATGGACGTGATCCGATGCCTAGTATGATGAACTCGTGGGCTTACGCATCGGGATTTGTTGCGGGAACGGAAGCGGCAGATAATTGCAATTTTTATCCGGTTGAACAACAAGAAGAAGTCGATGCATTATCTGGTGCTTCTGAGGAATAAAAGGAGAAATTAATGCAAGTACATATAAAAAAGACACTGCAACCATTTATAGACGGTGACAATATTTTGTTTGGCAATGGCAATGCAGGTCTAACTAGAAAAATAGCCAATACAACTGAGAATGTTAATTTAATCAAGTATTTAGCTGGCGAAATGGATAGAAAAAGTTTGCATTTAACGGACGACGAGTTAAATACAAAAATAGAAAAATTTAAGGAATTAGGTTTATTGTCTAGCAACGATTATGATCCTGAACTTAGATACGCAAACAACTATAGTTACTTTGAATGGGTTGATAAATCTAGTAATATTGATCCACAGAGTTATCAAAGAAAATTGGCTGATTCGTATGTTGTTATATTTGGTATTGATAAAATAGGGACTACTGTAGCTGAACAACTAGTAAGAGCTGGAGTTGGGAGATTAAAGCTAGTTGATTCTGCTGTAGTTAAAGAAGCTAACCTTGCAAACCAAAGTATTTATACTGAAAAAGATATTGGCAAAAAGAAGGTAAATGTTTGTAAGCAATATTTACTGGCCATTAATTCTAAGGTGCAGATCAAGGCTGTAGATTGTGAGATTAATAGTTCTAACGAGGTTGAAAAATACTTAGATAGTGATGTGGATTTGATTATTGATAGTATGGATAAAACTAATGATAATGAATGGTTTGATAGGATTTCTAATAAAGTTAATAAACCGGTAATTTTTGGTAGTTACGCTTCTACGAGTTCAAATGTATTTGTAAAAATACCTGGGGTAACGGTAGATTATATGGATTTTCTAGGTAAAGAACAAATAGCAGATGATCACTTAATTGATTATCATTTTCCAGCTGCAATAATCGCCCCCGTTACTTATATGGCCGCTGGCTTAGTTAGTTATAATGCAATCATGTTATTAACAGGGTTGAGGGTACCAACTGAAGCTGTCCAAATTGATTTTGATGGTTGGACAATAGAAAAATATGATGTAAGAAAGAAATAAAAAAGAGACTTTATTTCGTTATAAAATACCTTATAAAAATATTATTAAAATGATTTAAATTGTAAAGTAATTTAATAATATAGGTAAAATTACTCTAATAATTAAAAGCGCTCAGAAATAAGAAATTATTTTCTGGGTGTTTTTCTTTGCTCTGGCACGTTTCTTAATACTATTTAGCAGTTAATTTGTATTGAATTCTCGATTTTGATTTTGCAAAAGAATTTTGTTTAGGTATAATCCAAAGCATAATATTATTTTATGCTTGGTTGTTGAATAACAATTGAGTGTTTTTTACGGAGGATCGTAATATGACTAACAGCATAGGTTTAGACTTGCACCTTGATCCGGGCTTGCCTAAGCAAACTGAATACCGCCATTTTTCCAAGGAATTGCTTAGAAAAAAAGTAGGGAGGGATAAGGAGTTAACACCATATACTTCAGTGGACTCAAAGTATCGAATTAACCCAGATCTGCTGGCCGTGTATGACTTTAAGAAAGAGCCGCTCTTGGGAAAATATCAGAGTGTGCTGATTGATCGTGAACGGGGTATTATTTTAAGTAAACGCGGCAGTAAAGCCCATTTCTATTATTTTCTTAAACATAAATTAATTAGTGGGCTGGCTTTTCAGAAAGCAATTGACCAGCGACTGCATTATAGGCGCTACCACGTGATCTCAACCGAGAAACGAGCCTACTTTTCAATTCATGGTTATACCGATGGTTGTACTGATTGGGTGGCTTTGCACTTGATGGATGATTACCAGTTAAGTGGCTCTCATGCTATTAAGTTTAGTGCCCTTAAAATCAATGACCTTGATTATAGCTTTACCTTTGATAATTGCAGCCGGCATATTCGTAGCGAATTAACTGAAGGCTTACGCCATACCAACTTAGTGTTCAAAATTTTGGAATACCATTTAGAAGATACGATGAGCTGGTCGATTTACCGGCTGCGTGGCAAAGAGAAATCACTCTTGGATAAGCAGGATTATTTTACGCCGGCTCCAACGATCGCATTCTTTACCATGCAGGAAGTCTGTGCAGATTTAAAAAGACAGAAATATTTCTGGTACGGCCAAACAATGGCAGAATACTTCCAGTTAAATTTCTTGGAGACGGATCATAATTTAATTTACCGCTTATCACAACGTGGTGACAATATTTATTAATTAAATAGTTTAAATACGAAAAAGATCGTTTGCTCAAGAAAATTTGAGCAAACGATTTTTTTAATTTTCGAATATATGATTTATTTCTGAATATGATTTTTCATTCCGTTATTGAAGCATAATCTTGTTTAAGTAGCGACAACGAAAGGATTACTTACTTTCTGTAATTGGTTCAAACCAATTACATGCATAGTTTAATGTTTACTTTATTGCAGCAGAGCTATAAGATTGTTATTGTAAATATAGATTAAAGATATTTTAATTATATGAGGATGTATGTATGTTAGGAAAAAATAATTTTAAAGAACGATTAAGAAAGATGGAAATGTAATCCAAAAAGGATCGCTTTTCTATTCGT
>NZ_AYZC01000052.1 GCF_001436775.1 Lactobacillus acetotolerans DSM 20749 = JCM 3825 | reverse complement strand
ATTCATTAATTTAGTCTTGTTTTAAATTTTCTATCACCAGCGATTGACACAGAGCCAAAAATTTTATTTAGATAAATAAACTACCTTTGTTTGATCTTTAAATCCGACTTTCAAATATAGATGGTGAGCAATCTTATTACTTTCATCAACGCCTATAACAAAAGCCTTAGGATCAGATTCTAACAAGATTTTCATAACCCATTTAATAAAATACGTCCCTAATCCCCTATTTTGATATTTTTCAGCAATAAATAATCCAAAAATATAATATGTATCGCTCACATCAATTGAACAATAGCCTATTATTTCCTTCTTTAACAATAAAACAAATGACTTTGTATTAATTTCGTTTAAGCTTTCTTGCAGATACGTCCTTGTTTCTTGGGTATTTGTAGCAAAAACTTTTGAATAAAGTGGGAGCAATTGTTCAACATCAGGTTGCTTAAGTTTCCTAACCTCTAATTCTTCATTTCTTTTAACATTGATAAAATCATTTTTGTAAGACATTTGGTACTCAGACTCAGCAGGTTCTATTTGTAAACCGATATTTTTTAAAAAATCAGGATTATTATCTAAAAATCTTTGCTCACTCATGAAATCATAATTTTGGAAATTATATTTCTTTAGAATTTTCAATCCTTCAGTAAAAAGTTTAGTCCCAATTTTATGACGGCGATAATCTGGCAAAACGTTGATTGTAATATCAACAATCCCTTTAGGATCTTCATCAGCATACAAAGTTAATAACCCAACCAATTGCTTTTCATTGTAATAAAGAATAAAGCTAGGCATATCAGGAAAATAATTATATTGATTGCTCAAATATGGACGACAATAAGTATGATCATAACTTTCAACCTGATTAATTAAATCATTAGCTTCTTCTAACTCTTTTTTGGATAAATTAACTACTTTTTTCATTTCACCCATTGTGGGACCTCTACATTCTTACAAAGTAAAATTCTTAACTTGCTGGATTGATCACTGAATACATGTCCATATCTTTGAACCCATCCTCACGCTTAACCTGATCCTTTAACAAAGCCTCGTGTGAGAAACGCGCTCTTTCAGCAACCGCTCTACTTTTATAATTTGTGTGTTCTGCGAACAGCATTAATTTATGTAACTTAAACTCTTTAAAAGCTATATCTACAAGGTGTTGCAATGATTTGGTTACAATACCTTGCCCTTGAAATTTACTACCAAGCCAATAACCAATTTCAGCATATTTATCTGCAGAATTAATATTATGTAAATCGATCGTACCAGCAGGTTGATTATCAACTAAAATTACTAAAACCAATCCTTCATAATCAACAATATTTTGCCGAGCACCCTTAACGAATTCGCGCTCATCACTAGTTTCTTTCATATTTTTAGACCAAGGCAGCCAACGTTCAAGCACAGCACGATCCTCATTAATAATTTGGAGTAACCTAGAAGCAAATTTTAATTCTGGCATAACCAATTGAACATGTAAATCTTTAACCTTGAAATCGCTGCAAATAAACATATGTAAAACCTGCCTTACTATATATAATCTTAGATATTGATTATTAATAGTACTACATCCCGCAAAATAATGAAATAAAATTATGTGACAAAAAGTGCGAGAGCTTTTAAACTCTCACACTTTTATCTAGACTTTAATACTTTTACTTCTTATTAATGCCTTTACCTTCATAACAATCTTTCATTAATTGAACAATCTGCTCAACTAAAGGTGCTACTGGATTGGTTACAGTGTTTTGGTCCCCATAAGCTTCAACGGCTAATGAGTTAACTTTCGCATTAAATTTATTTTTATCTATACCGTATTCTTTAAAGGCTAATCTAATACCTACTGAATGAGCTAGATCAATAATCTTTTGAACTAATTTTTCAACTAATTCGTGATCATCTGCTCCAGTTAATCCAAGTGACTTAGCAATGTGAGCGTAATCACTTTCTGCACGGTAAACAGAATAATGTGGCCACATTGCTAACTTCTTAGGACGCTTAGCGTTAAAACGAATCACTTGCGGTAAAGCAATGGCATCACTTACACCGCTTGGAATATCAAAAGTCGAGCCTACCGTATGGGCAATCGAATGTTCTAATCCTAAAAAGGCATTGGAATATGCCATACCTGCAATCGTTGCGGCATCATGCATTCTCTTTCTAGCATCCAAGTCACCATCATATGATGCCTTTAAGTTGTTAAAAATAGTTTGAATAGCCTCAATTGACCAACCACGAGTAAAGTCAGTTGCCATGGTTGAAACGTAACTTTCAATTGCGTGTCCTAAAGCTTCAAAACCTGACCATGCAATTAATCTTTTAGGTAACTTTTCAACAAATTGATCATCCACAATTGAGACATCCGGAATTAAGGCATAATCACAGAGCGTATGCTTAATACCGGTTTTAGTATCCTTAATAATCGCAACTGGAGAAACTTCTGAACCGGTACCTGAAGTTGTTGGAATACATACAAGTTGCACATCATTTGAAGTTGGAAAACGAACAACTCTCTTCCTGATATCCAAAAACTTTTGGTAAGCATCTTCAAATGACATATCGGGATTCTCATAGAATAAACGCATTGCCTTAGCCGCATCCATGACTGATCCACCACCGATAGCAATTATAACGTCAGGTTTAAAGATGTTCATTCGGTGAACACCGTCTTTAACTATATCAGTAGTTGGGTTAAGGCTAACAGCTTTAAATACTTCGTATTCTTTAGTGCCACGACGTTTAGAAATAATATCGGTAATTTCATCGGCAAATCCTTGCTCAGCAATTCCTTCATCGGTAACGATGAAAAAGCGGTTAACATTAGGCATATGCCGTAAGTAATTTGCTGCATTATGTTCAAAATAAGTCTTAGTTGGCACCTTAATCCACTGCATATTGTCACGGCGTTTTGCTACGGTTTTAATATTTAATAAATCCATAGCTGAAATATTATGTGACATTGAATTAGCACCATACGAACCAGTACCTAAAGTAAGAGAAGGAGTCATATTATTATAAAGATCACCGATACCACCTAAAGCAGCCGGAGTGTTAACCAAAATTCGGCAAGCTGACATCGAATTGGCAAATTTCCTGACTAAATCATCATCAGAAGTGTGAATTCCAGCTGTATGTCCCCGGCCACCATAATTAAGCAGATTAGTACATATTCTAAAGCCATCCTCATGATTTTTAGCCCGATATAAAGTAAAGACAGGAGAAAGTTTTTCTGCTGAAAGTGGATATTTCTTTCCAACTCCCTTATATTCTGCAATGATTACCTTTGTATCAGCAGGAACATTAACACCACAAAGTTTAGCAATCTTAAGAGCCGAGCGACCAGCTACAGGTCCTGCAACCGTTCCTCTCCTTGGATCGATAAAATGAGTTTCAAATTTTTTGATTTCTGCTGGATTCAAGAAATAACAATTCCACTTCTTAAATTCCTCTTTAACTTGGTCATAAATTTCATCATCAACAACAACCGAATTTTCTGAAGCACAGACCATCCCATTATCAAATGTCTTAGATAAGACAATATCATAAACAGCTCGAGCAATATTAGCAGTCTTTTCTATATAAGAAGGACCATTACCAGGACCAACACCAAGTGCGGGCTTTCCAGATGAATAAGCAGCCTTAACCATACCTGGGCCACCAGTTGCTAAAATAGTTTGCACGCCCGGATTAGCCATTAAATCATTTGTGGCTTCCATACTTGGCTTTTCAATCCATTGAATACAATTTTCTGGTGCCCCAGCTTTAATGGCAGCTTCCCTGATAATTTCAGCAGTTTTTACACAACATTTTTGCGCCTGTGGGTGAAAACCAAAAATAATCGTATTTCTAGTTTTCAGGGCAATCATTGATTTAAAGACTACCGTAGAAGTTGGGTTAGTTACGGGTGTGACTCCAGCAATAACTCCAACAGGTTCAGCAATCTTAGTTAAACCTTGTTCCTTATCTTCTTTAATAACCCCCACTGTCTTTTCGTGACGAAGACTATTCCAAATGTTTTCACTGGCAAACATATTTTTAGTAGTTTTATCTTCCACAACTCCCCGGCCAGTTTCTTCAACGGCCATCTTTGCTAGTGGATAGGCACTTCTTTCACCAGCAATAGCAATTGCTTCACAAATTTTATCTACTTGTTCTTGACTAAAATTTGCCATCTTATCTAACGCAACATGTGATTTTTTTACTAAATCATCCACCATATTGTAGATTTGCTTATTCTTATCTTCTTCAGTAACAGTTTCTTTTTGCTGTGCTTTAGCCATTATTCTTTGCCTCTAAAAATTACTAGATATTGTGAATTTATTTACAATAATTACTATAGCATTCTTCAAGCAAAAGTAAACGATAAATTCAGTAATATCGCCACTACACAAGCAATTATATGTACGTTGAATTTTTATTCTTATGCGAATGAAATCGCTACCTAAAATAAAAGTTTGTGAAATAACAAACTTTATTATTAAAAATCAATATCGGTTAAAAAGTTATGATTTGGCTAATTTTTCTCAGTGATATTAATGTATATGTAAGAGATGTTAAAATAGATAAGTATACTTATTTTAAATTTTGGAGAGATTAAATGGATAATAAAGATTCGCAATCTAATTCGGGTTATAAGCGAACCCTAACTAATACACACATTCAAGTAATCGCACTCGGCGGTACAATTGGAACCGGACTATTCCTAGGTGTAGGCGAAAGCATTCACCGCGCTGGTCCAAGTGTTATCTTAATTTATATTATCGTCGGTGTTTTCCTTTTCTTGTTAATGCGGGCCCTAGGAGAATTAATTCTTTCTGACCTCAGTAAACACACTTATATTGACTTTATTAAGAAGTATTTAGGTAAAAATATCGGTTTTATCACCGGTTACCTTTACTGGCTCAGTTGGATTACTTTAGGTATGGCTGAAACAACTGCTCTGGGAATATATTTTCAATACTGGTTCCCTCACCTTAAGCCTTGGATACCAGGTTTAATTACAATCATATTTTTGCTTTTAATTAACCTAATATCTGCTCGTCTTTTTGGTAATTTGGAATTTAGCTTTGCAATAATCAAAATTATAACAATAATAGCGTTTGTAATTTTAGTAATTTATTTATTAATAACCGGTGGAAAAACTACTTTTGGCCCAGTAACCTTATCCAATTTAACTAATCATGGTGGTTTCTTTGCAAAGGGTGGAAAAGGTTTCTTGGATGGTTTCCAAATGGTTATTTTCAGTTTTATCGGGATTGAATTAATCGGATTAACGGCTGCCGAAGCACAAAATCCGAAAGTTACCCTTAAAAATGCAATTAACCAGCTACCAGTCAGAATTATTCTTTTTTACGTAATGTCAATCGTAGCAATCTTGCTTGTTATTCCCTGGCCAAAAGTATCTACAACATCTAGTCCCTTTGTTCAAACACTTGGTGCAACTGGTATTCGCAATGCTAGCTCTATTATTAACTTTGTCGTAATTTCTGCCGCTGTATCATCCACCAACAGCTTTTTATATAGTGCTGGACGATTACTCTTTTCAGTTACATTTGGTGGAAAGGGCAAGTGGAATGAAACTTTTGGGCACTTATCAAGAAGACAACTACCGAAAAATGGTTTAATACTATCAGCCCTTTTAATGGCATTAGCCCCCTTTGTTACCCTACTGATTGGAAACAAAGCCTTTAACTTTATTGCATCAACTTCAACGAGCATGTTCTTAATCATATGGTGCTTAATGATCATCACACATATTGCATACAGAAGAAGCACCCCAGAAAATAAATTAGGTAATTTTAAAATGCCGGGCTTCCCTATCATTGATTACTTTATTTTACTGTTCTTTATTTTGATGATTATTCTTCTTTTAGTTTTACCAGATAACCGAATTCCTATGATCGCTGCTATTTTAACTTTCATTATCTTATACAGTATTTCGAAAATTTGGGATAAAGAAAAAGCAGAATAACTTCAACATAAAAGTATTTTTAACAATTAGAGAAAGAAATAGACCCTAGGTTTTATTAACCTAAGGTCTATTTCTATTTTTTATGAGTAAAAATATTTTTGATTGATTGAACTAAATCACGTGATCGTTGCTTTAATTTTCTTCTGAAACTAAGTGCACGCCGCATATTATTCGCAGGTACATAGTTTCTAATAGCACGCAGCGATTTTTTATTATCCCTTGTTGAGAAAATAAAAGTACCGTTCTTTTTAGTTTGGAATTCAAATCTTGGAATATATTTCCCACGAAAATGAACGTCAGCAACCACATAGGTTACCTCATTCCAAGGAATTTGAACATAATCACCAATATTACGCTCATTATAAAATTCAAAAGCTTTATCACCGATCATCATTTTACCGTACGACGCTATCCCTCTAAACCAGGTAGCATTGCCAGTTAGATCGATTTTAGTGTTAATTGATTTAACCATTTTTGATTAAAGAATGTGCCATACGTGGAACAGAACACCTATAACGAAGATGCCAATGATAATCCAGATTGGTGAAACTTTCTTCTTTAATAACCACATACAAAGGAATGTCAGAAGAAGTCCCGCTAAACCAGGGATTAAACTATCCAAGTTATCTTGTAACGTCGTTGTCTTAAATTTGGTTAAGGACAATCCATTACCTTTATTCCATTGGATTAAGGCTTGCTGAATAGCTCTTGGTCCCTTCGGTAGTGCATCCCAGTTAATGTAACCACCTTTTTGAATAGGCGTCTTTGAGACAACTGGCGTAAATTTAATAATTACCCAGCGTTCGATTAAAGCACCAAGGACGAACATACCCATCATTGAAGCACCACGGGTTACCTTTTGAAGTAAACCACCTGACACATCTTTAGTAATAGCAGAGCCGGCTCTATAGCCAAATTCTTGTGTATACCATAAAAATGCAAGTCTAATTACATTCCAAATAACAAAGAATAAGATTGGCCCAAGGATATTACCTTGTATAGCCATTGAAGCACCTAAAGCTCCGACAATTGGACGAACCGTGTACCAGAATACAGGGTCACCAACACCGGCTAAAGGCCCCATCATACCAACTTTAACACCTTGAATTGCTTCATCTTGAACTGGAACACCGTTAGCTTTATCCTCTTCCAAAGCTAAGGTAACACCAATAACTGGTGAAGCTAAGTACGGGTGCGTATTAAAGAATACCAAGTGTCTCTGTAAAGCAGCAGACAAGTCTTTCTTATTTGGATACAATTTTCTCAATGCTGGAATCATTGAGTAAACATAACCACCGTTCTGCATTCTTTCATAGTTCCATGAACCCTGAAGGAATTGTGAGTGCCACATAACATTGAAGCGGTCGGCTTTAGTTAATTTAATTTTCTTATCAGCCATTATAAAATCCTCCTCTTATTCATCAATCTAATAATCATCAATGATATCGCCGAGCGGATCACCGGTATCGCTATTATCATTAGAACTAGAGCCGCCTTTACCGTTACCATTGCCGCCCTTGGATTCAAGAGCTAAGTACATCAAGGCTAATGAAAGTCCAATAGCACCAAGGGCAATTAAGGTTAGGTCTTTAATAGCAGCTAAAGCAAAACCAATTGCGAAGAATGGCCATACTTCTTTACTTGCCATCATGTTAATAACCATTGCATAACCAACGGCAACAACCATGGCACCACCAATACTCATACCTTGGGCAAGCCAAGTTGGCATTAATCCTAACCAATGCTGAACAGTGGTTGATGGAATTGCAAGTAGCAGAGCAGCTGGAACAGCAATTCTTAAACCTTGCAAGCATACGTCTATCCATTGCCACATATTAATTTTACGCCAACTAGCTTTCTTAGCATCGGCGTCCATAATATGGACAATAGCAGTAGAAATAGTACGTACAATCATAGTTAAGAACAAACCAGCTACGGCCAAAGGAATGGCAATACCAGTAGCAGTACCAACACCTTTTGTACCTTGTCCACTTTCTACCAAAATAATAGCTGAGGCTATTGATGCTAAAGCAGCATCAGGTGCAACAGCGGCACCAATATTAGCCCAGCCCAGGGCGATCATTTGTAATTGACCACCTAAAATAATACCTAAATCTAGATGACCGGTAACTAAACCGATTAATGTACATGCAACCAGTGGTTGGTGGAATTGCCATTCATCCAGGATACCTTCCATACCAGCAAGAAAGGCAACAAGCACAACCAAAATCATTTGAATAGCGTTCATTTCTTTACTCCTACTTCATTATTTCTTTTGTTCATCAAGTAAACTCTGTGCCTTATTTAAAATAGCATCCATATTGCCAGATTTATCTGAAGGGACCTTACGAACATCAAATTTAATCCCTAACTTTTCAAGTTCACGGAACGTATCAACATCCTTTTGGTTCATCGATAATACATTATTGGCGTTAACGTCGCCTTCCTTATAAGACATGGAACCAACGTTAACTGTCTTAATATCAACTCCCGCTTTGATAACCTTTAAGACATCTTCTGGATTTTCAAATAAAAGCAATGCGTGTGTTTTACCAAATCTTGGATCCTTGGCAATTGATTCCATCTTCTTTAACGGAACCGTGTGTGCCTTAACACCTGCTGGTGCAGCTTCACGAATCATGCTTTTACGCAACTCATCCTTAGCTACGCCATCTGAAACCACGATTACCCGGTCAGGGTGAACTACTGGAATCCAGCCAGTTGCAACCTGTCCGTGAAGTAAACGTGAATCGATTCTAACTAGCGAATACTTAATATGACCATCGCCAATAACCGTACCCGGGGAAATAGAACCTTTAATTGCAGGCTTCTTCTTACCTGCTGCAGGTGCTGCATTTGCTGACTTTGGCATCAGATCAGCTGGTTTGGTTTTAATACCGTCTCTAGCTGATTTAACAATCGTAGTTGCGATTTGATGTGCAGTTGCCTTGGGACTTGTCGTACGTTGTGTCAAAGCTTCAACAACCATTGGTAAATTCATACCAGAAACAATTGCCCACTTATCTGAATGTTTTTCGAATAAACCATTAGCTTGATTAAAGGGTGTACCACCCCAAAGATCAACTAAAATTAGTACTTCATCCTGATTGTCAAATGAAGCAACAGCCTTTTCAATTTTACCCCGAATATCATCTGGCCCTTCATCGGGCTTTAAGATGACATGAGCAAAATTGTCTGGCTTCCCAAACAACATTCCTGCTGACTGAGCAATGCCGTCCGCGAAAGCACCATGGCTGGCTAAAACAATTCCTACCATGTTATTTCCTCCTCTAGATCAAACAATGAATCCGCTTTATGTTATACAATAACTGCTCCCTCTAGTCAAGAATATATCCTACAGATAAACTAATATGTGTGATTAACAAGTGATAATGTCTTAACTGTTATCAAAGGAAAATGTCCTAATAGAT
>NZ_AYZC01000051.1 GCF_001436775.1 Lactobacillus acetotolerans DSM 20749 = JCM 3825 | reverse complement strand
TATTTTAACTTATAATCTAGGCTATTTGGTTAATTTAAACAACTAGCACCACGCGTAACTCGTATATAAATTTAAAATTGCAAAGTCTATTCCAATACCTGGATTATTATAAAATTTTAATTTTAGATTATTTTTATCTTTTTCCTTCATTTTTTTCCCCCCCCCGACATAACTATATATCATTAATTATACTCTATCTTAAATCCTTCTTCCTTTCCTCTCACCTACTACTTGTATTACAATTAATCTATATAACTAACTATAGAAAGAAGAGCTTAAAATGTGGATTTTTAAAACTAGGACTCAAATGACAACTGACATTAAAAATACTACAGAAAGAAGAGCTTATTAGATGATAGATAACGAACCTCATAAGACAAAGGCATATATTGCTGGCGTTAACTTAAACGATCCCAACTTTGACTATTACATGACTGAATTAGCCAATTTAACAGAAGCTAACAACATGGAAGTCGTTGGCCAATCAAGACAAAATACTGAGCAAATTGTTGCCGGTACTTATTTTGGTCTTGGTAAAATTAATGAAATCAAGTCAATGGCCCACGGCTTAAAGGCAAAAGTATTAGTCCTAAATGATGAATTATCACCAGTTCAGATTCGTAACTTGGAAAAATTAACTAAATTACGGGTAATCGATCGAACGGAACTAATTCTAGAAATTTTTGCCAACCGTGCGAAAACAAAGCAAGCTAAATTGCAGGTACAATTAGCCCGTTTGCAATACGAATTGCCTCGCTTGCATCCCTCTGAAAATAGTCTAGACCAACAGCGCGGTAACGGTGGTTCCACTGGTGGTGGATTTGCCAACCGTGGTGCTGGTGAATCCAAACTGGAAATGAACCGCCGGACGATTGATAAACAAATTTCTGCAATTAAGAAAGAGCTTAAAAAGGTTGCTAACCAAGAAGACATAAAGTCTAAGCGACGCAACAAAAAGCAAATTCCTAAAGTTGCTTTGGTCGGTTATACCAACGCTGGCAAATCAACCACGATGAATGGTTTACTTAAAGAATTTACAGATGAAAGTAGCGACAAAGAAGTATTTGTTAAAAACATGCTTTTTGCCACGCTAGACACCAGTGTAAGAAGGATTGATCTCAATAAGAATTTTAGTTTTATCCTATCTGATACTGTTGGTTTTATTTCAAAATTGCCCCATAACCTGGTCGAATCATTTAAGGCTACGCTTCAAGAGGCTAAAGATGCAGATTTATTAATCAACGTTGTTGATGCATCAGATCCAAACATGATTCAGATGATCAGAACTACTCAAAGTGTTTTAAGAGAAATCGGCATCAAAAATATTCCGATGATCACTGCTTACAACAAAGCCGACAAAACTGATCGCAATTACCCACAAATTGAGGGTAACGACATCCTTTATTCTGCTACTGATGAAAAATCAATTAAGTTATTAGCTAAATTGATTACTAAACGTGTTTTTGCTAACTATAAAAAGTTTAATTTGCTTTTACCATTATCAGATGGCAAAACACTCGCATATTTACATGAACACGCACAAGTAATGAAGGAAAGTTACGAAAATGATGGCGTCCATGCCGAAGTAAGGTTAGCTCCTGAAAACCAAGAAAGATTCAAGAAATACTTAGTTTAATCAAGAAACAATATAGATGAAGATAAAAAAAGCTTTAATTGCTATCACAACTAGCGTTTTATTGGCGACCTCAATTGCCCCTACTTTTTCAGTAAATCAGTCTGTTCAAGCGGCTAATTACAGCAAAAGTGAAGCGGCACAAGTGCGCAAGTTTCAGACAGAATATAAGCAATTAAACCAACAAACTTACAATCAAAATAACTTATACGTTAAAGCTCCTAATTTTGCCGATCCGTTTGATCCTGGTCAATTAGATGCAGATTATATTCAAACTTCAATGGACTACGTTAATTATTACCGTGCACTTGCTGGACTTCCTAATGAAGCCAACAATAAGACGATTAATGATGACGCACAAATTGGTGCTGGAGTATTAGCTGCAGTGAATGCCAAAACTTCTTTACGTGCTCACGGTTTACTTGGCTACAAAAAGCCAAAATACATCAGCAATAAAGATTGGAATACAGCTGAAAGTGCCACACTTGGCAATATTAATTTTCTAGAATCTGACGATGGTGCTACAGCCGGTGAAATTGTTACGGACTTACTACAAGATGATAATAATATCGCCGGAATCGGTGACACTGGCCACCGTGCTTTGCTTCTATCTGCCCGTGCAACTCGTATGGGAATCGGTGCAGCATATGGCCGTAGTAACGGCAAGTTCTATTCTGTTCAAAATGGTGTATTTGCAGATGATATTTTGCGTAAGCCTGTTAAAAATACTGTGACATTCCCAAGTAACGGCGTTTCACCATATGAATTACTCGATAGTGACACGCCGTGGTCTGTATATTTTGCCAACCAAAAGATTAATCGCACACCAAAAGTTTATATCACGGATATGACTACTAATAAAAAAGCACAGGCAACCCGGGTACATAATTTTGGCAGTGATTATTATGGCGATGGTTATTCTGCTGCTTTAACCTTTATGCCGGGAAAACTAAAATTAGTTAATACTCATAAATACAAGGTACAAATCAAAGGTATTTATACTTATACTTTTAGATTATTTAGACAAAACAGCACATTGAAAACTAGCAAGAAAAAAGTTGTAAAACATGCAAAGAAAACTGCCAATAAAAAGCACAGTAACCATAAATAAAATTTAAATACAAAGAAAACCGATAACTATTTTCAGTTACCGGTTTTGTTTTATTCATACATAATTCCATTTTCAATAATAAAATCTTTGAAAAATGGCAATGTAAATTGAACGTAGCCACGTTTAGGAGAAATTATCACTTGATCATCTAATAAGCGACGGCGATAAATTGATACATAATTATGTGTTTTAGCCATTTCTTCTTCAATAAATTTAATCGGAACATTTTCTTCATTAAATTTAGCCATTGCTTTAACAAATTCTTGGTCAACATCTGATAATCCAGAATATATTTTTCCATAAACGTTGCGATACAATTCTTCTTTATATTCATCTAAAACAGAATTAAGTACATTATTAGTAATTTCTTTCTCTTCTGTATCCCAAAGTAAATATCCAAGTAATTGAAAAGCATATGCGTAACCATTTGTTAATAGCGTCATTCTATTTAAAATTTAATCACTTATTTTACGGCCATCATTGGCAAAGGCTTCACGATAACGGTATTTTACATCTAACTTATTTAATGGTGACAACGTAATCCTTTTACTTCTTAATAAAAAGGTTAATACTTTATCATTTTGCAACTCAGAAACCTGATCAGGCAACCCCGTCATTATCAATGAAATATAAAATTCTTCCCTAACCATTATTTGATAAATAGAAGCAAAGTTGCGAATTTCAGGAGTTGAACTTACTTCATCTATGGTCACTAATAAATGAACATTTTGCTGTTTTAATTGCTCAAGAATTGTTTCCAAAGCAATTTGCGATACTGAAGCATCATTGCTCTTTTGTCCGTTTATCTCTATTTCAAAAGCTGATATTTTAAAACCATTTATTTTATCAAATATTTTCTTTAATTTTGGTGTAGATTGTTTATAAATACCTTCAATTAACGTAGGTAAAATTTTATCATTAGGAACTAAATTAACTACAATCCAGTTCTTTTTTTTAGCCACATTTTTGCTAACATCTGTTAAAAAAGAAGTTTTCCCAACTCCACGCAAACCATAAATAAGTGTGGTTTGATATGGACTATTGGGATTTTCTAAGTTTTTTGTCACAGTATTAACTAATTTATTTCTATCCAAAAAGACTGTTGGTACTTTACCAAAACTTGGATTAAATGGATTCATTTTATTTTCCTTTTATCTTATTTTATCATTTAAAAATATTTTTATCATTTTTTATCTTATTTTATCATTCAGAGCAAAAAATAAGGATTACTCCCACGAGTAATCCTATTTCATTTTCATTCAAATATTTTTTATTGCAAAACCCGTCTTGCACATGTTGGATAATAGTAAGAACTAATCGTTTGCAATATTACACCTTGTTCAGGTGTTGCGGCATTAACGTATTGATTATTGCCCACATAAATAGCCACGTGGTATGGAGCTGTAGTTGAACCCCAGAATAACAAATCACCTGGTTGGAGTTGGTCTAGAGGTACATCTTCGCCAACTTTTACCTGATCATATGTAGTTCTTGGTAAATTAATTCCAGCAGCTTGTTGGTATACGTATTGGACTAAGCTAGAACAGTCAAAGTTATCAGGGCCGTTGGCACCCCAGCCATAACCTTTACCGACTTGTTGCTCAGCTAAATTTACAACGGCTGCAGCCTGGGCAGATGTGGAAGCTGGTAATGAAGCAGCTTGACTAACTGGTGCTTTAGGTAAAGTTGCCGTATTATTAGCAGTATTTTGTGTGGCCGTTGGTTTAGCAGCAGGTATTTCTGTTTTAGTTGTCTTTGAATTAACCGTCTTTTTAATCTGGTTAGCTAAGTTAGAAAGGTTAACTTTCTTTTGTTTCTTAGCCTTTTTAGGCATTTTTATAACTTTATCACTAGTCTTCTTAGGAGCAAGTTTTTTAATTTCAATTGTGTAACGAGCCTGAATCCATTCGTTGGTTCCAACTCGATACCATAAATTACCTTTTTTATCGACAGCAATCTTCGCAACATTCCATTTACTGTTGTTCTTTGCTCGGTAGCCTATTGGCTGGCCACCCTGATAATTGGTCCAAATTTGAATACTCTTACCAGGTAAATAATTTACCTCAACTCTTTTTAAAGGTGTTTTATAGCTAGCTGCAGTTACGGGCTTAAGTGCAGATGCAACTGATACACCTGTTAAAGTCAAAGCTGCCACTGCACCTATTTTGAAGAATTTATGTTTCATTATATAATCTCCTTTTTGGTAGCGAAAATTGATTAAAATTATCTATTTAATCTACTCTTAATTCTAAACATTTAAAAATTTTTAATCAAGTTAGAGCTAACAGCAAAATATAAAAAAAGCACCTAGAAACAATTCTCCTAAATGCTTAATTTTAAATTCTCTGTTGATTTTAGTTATTACTAATTAAAGTATTCGCTTAGCTACTGATGGGTAGAAATATGAACTTAACTTTCGCTTAATAACACCTTGAGATGGGGTAGCTGCATGGACATATTGGTTATTACCAACATAGATACCCACATGATAAGGAGCTGAAGCTGAGCCCCAGAATAATAAGTCACCTGGTTGCAAATCATCCATTGAAACTGTCTTACCTTGCTTAACTTGTGAATAAGTTGTCCGGCTAATATTTTTATCAGCAGCCTTGTTATACACATATGAAGTAAGACCAGAGCAGTCAAATGAAGAAGGACCAGTTGCACCCCATACATAAGGTTTACCAAGTTCAGATTCAGCTAAACTAACTACACTAGCTGCAGTTGCTGAAGCTTGCTTTGAACTGTGCTTTTTTGCCTTTTTATCTTTTTTAACGGCTTTATTGGCACTAACAGTGTATTGAGCTTGGATCCATTGACCTTGGCCAATTTGGTACCAAAGGTTACCCTTCTTGTCAGTTGCCTTAGAAATTACATTATAAGTGGCACCGTGTCCTGCACGTTTGCCTGTAAAATGTGGGTGATTATAATTACTCCAAATATTAACTCCATAACCTGGAATATAATTTACTTTCACTCTTGTGGTAGCAGCTTCAACATGAGAAGTTGTAGAATTTGTGTTAATTGCACCAACAGCTGAAATACCTGTGATTGTTATAGCTGCTGCAGCAGTAAACTTAACTACATTACTCTTAATATCCAAATCAAATTCTCCCAATATACTTAACGCGGTAGCGAAAATTGAAAAAGCTACAATACTTTTAACTTTTTTATATCATTCAACACTTCATATGTTACTCGCGTTATGTTACATAATTATTACAATTATGATACTAGTACGTAAAAAACGTCTAAAACAGATTGTCTTAGACGTTTCTCTTATATATAGAAAGAATCAAATATTATTTAAATTCTAATACTTAATTAAAGTACACGCTTAGCTGCTGATGGGTAGAAGTAAGTACTTAAAGTTTGCTTACGAACACCTTGTGCAGGAGTTGCAGCGTGAACATACTTACCGCCGCCAACGTAAATACCAACGTGGTAAGGTGCTGAAGCTGAACCCCAGAATAAAAGGTCACCCTTCTTTAAGTGCTTTAATGAAACTTTTTTACCAACATTAACTTGTGAATAAGTGGTTCTTGGTAAGTTCTTGTCGCCAGCTTTTCTGTACACATACTGTACTAAACCTGAACAATCAAATGAACTAGGACCAGTTGCACCCCAAACATAGCGTTTACCAACTTGTTTCTTAGCAAGTTTAGTTACCGCATTAAGCTTCTTAGTTTTTGAGCTCTTCTTAGTAGCAGCTTGTACCTGTTGGGTAGTTCCAGTATTCGGTGTGAAGTTGATGGTAGAAATACCGGTTAAAAATAAAGATAAAACTGCTGTAAACTTAATTAAACTATGCTTGTAATCCAAAATTAATTTCTCTCCTAAAATATTATTTGTTTCTTTTTTCAATTACTATTTTTAAATTGGTTGCTTGAATCAATCGACATTTTCTATGATAGTCATTTAATGTTACACAATTGTGTCAAAGCAGCTACCATACCGTTAAGAAATATTTTAAGCATAGTCTATTTTTGTAAAAAAGTGGGAGTTAGTCTGCCTGAAGACCTGCTATGATAGCATTCAGCTTCTTCTTAGTTTTATCCCAATTATCATTTAAAATAATGTGTGCATCCCTTTTTAAATTGTCAGGAAGTAAATTTAACTCGTTTCCACTTAAACGTTCCGCAATTTTTTTAGGATCGTCACCCCGTTTGAGCAGCCTTTCTTTCAATTCAGTTCGAGTCGAAGTTGTTACATATAGAAAAAATACTTGTTTATCCAGTTGTTTAATATAGGAAGCAGCTCCTTCAATATTGACAATCAAGGAAACTATATCATTTTTCTTCCAAGCCCGAGCAAGTGCTTCTTTACTCGAGCCATACTGATAGGAGCCGTACCTGACATGTTCAAAAAAGTGTAACTTGCTAAAGCTGGCGTTGTTTTCAAAATAATAGGACTTATTGGCCACTTCCCCTGGACGCATCGGCCGCGTGGTATGAGTAATCACTCGCGGAATACCAAATTTTTTAGTCAAATATTCTGAAATTGTCGTTTTACCTGCACCACTTGGACCAGCAATCAAAATTATTTTTTGCAAAATCCAGCCTCCTTACTTGAAAATAATGAACTTTTATAATACTATCTTTCTATTGTAAATTAAACAATGGGCAAGAGAGGAAGACAAGGTCATATGAAAAAAGAAGACGTAAAAGTAGGGGCAATCGTTAGTGCCAAGTCTGAAGAAGAACTTACGAAGCCCTTTATAGGTAAAGTTGAAAAGATCTACGATAATTCCGCCCTTTTAGCTATTACTCATTATGATCCCGCTGATGAGACCGCGATTAGCGATCTGAATAATAAATTGGTCGTTAATTTCAAGAATTTAAAACCTGCATCTGCAAGCACAATTAAGAATTCTAAGACGGCTACAATTAGCGAGGTCAAGGTTGAAAAACTTAATAAGGTTAAAACGACTGAAAAGAAAAACAACAAGAAATCTGATAAAAAAGCGGTAAAGAAAATCACCAAAAAAGCAGAGAAAAAGACTAACAAAAAGAAAAAATAAATAATTTTTTGCAAAAGTAGCAGGAAGAATACGACCTGCTCTTTTTTTTTAACCTTTTTTTGCCTAGAATTAGGAAAGATACTAATAAGAAAGAATTCATATGGAGAAGTAAAATTGAAAGAAAAAACACGAACCGTTTTATTCTGGTTCATCCTAATTCAACCATTTTTAGACTTGTACTGGTTTTATAATGGAAAACTGGCTGAGGTTCTGCCGTTTACACTACCTACGATCATCCGAATTCTGGCAATCACCGTTATCGTTGGCATGTTCTTCAGCCAAAAGGAAACTTGGCAAAAGCTAAGTAAAGAAAAGTGGCTAATTGCTTATATTGCCCTATTAGCCATCTATTCTATTCTGCATCTAATTCACGTAAAGAACTTTATCAGTGTTAGCCCCAACGATTACAACTATTCAACAAGTAGCGAAATTTTCTACCTAATCAGAATGGTGCTACCACTAATCGTCATCTTCCTTACCAATGAACTGAATTTTACAAAAAAGCAATTTAGAGAAGTAATCGAAGGTGTCTCCGGGCTATTTTCCTTTACCATCGTTATTTCCAACTTATTTGTAATTTCACTTAAATCCTACGAAACGGGCTTCATTAATTCCAACATTTTCGCATGGTTCTTTAATCCGAATATTGGTTACTCACATATGGCGTCTAAAGGATTCTTCAATTTTGCTAACATGGTCTCAGCTGTGTTGTTCATGCTTGTGCCCCTTATGACCTACTTTCTTTTTACCCACTTCAATTGGAAAACTATTACCTTAAATGTGGTACAAGCCCTAGCCATGATCGAATTAGGCACCAAAGTTGCCGCACTCGGGCTTCTTGGCGGAATTTTTATTGGCCTGGCAATCTTTGTAATTCATAAATATCTGCTTAAGGATATTAAAAAAGGCGGTTGGGCATTTTTAACCGCCATACTGATCGAAATAGGTTCGATCGCAATCTTGCCTTTTGGTCCAGCTACCCAACGTTACAACTACGAAATTTACTTAGCCAAACAATCGGATCACGATTTAAGCAACGAAAAGCGCGAATTGAACGCCGGACTTAAAAAGTACCCTAAAGGAGAAAAGAAAGAAGCATTCCTACGCTACTTCATCAGAAATAATTACCACGCTTATGCTATTAATCCGAGATTCATCTTAAAGAGTTATCCTTACCAATATGACCCTGATTTTTGGATTAAAATGATGCACGAATCTGGGCAAAACCGGATGCAAAATCGTAATGTAGAGGAAGCAATGCTTAATCAGGTTGTCAAAACTAACGATAATAAGCTTGATAAGTATTTAGGCATTTCTTACACTCGGGAAACCAATATTTTCAACTTGGAACGGGATTTTGCTTCGCAGATCTACTCTCTTGGTTGGATCGGAATGCTCCTCTTTATTGGGCCATATGTCGTGATCATGTTATATGCCGCGTTTGAATGGCTTCGTTATAAAGGCGTCAGGACCTTCTTAAACAGTTCAATGATCGCATCCGTAGCCTGTATGTTATTCGCCGCCTTTTCTTCAGGAAACGTGATGGACTTTTTAACAGCCAGTTTCATCTTAGCTTTCGTGGAAGGCAACTTATTAGTGCAAGTCAGGAAAAACAAAAAAGTAAAAGAAATTAATTAAAGTCAAAAATACCAGATGACCTCAATGAAGTGAGACCTAAAAGTGAGACACTTTTAGGTCTTTTACTATGTCTAAATTTA
>NZ_AYZC01000050.1 GCF_001436775.1 Lactobacillus acetotolerans DSM 20749 = JCM 3825 | reverse complement strand
AATCATACGAGAAAGGAACTCCTTTTTCTAATGTTTTAGGAAATTAAATTAAGGAATAATTCATCCTTACACAAAATATTTTACGGTCTCTCAAGACGAGATTCATCGGAGCTTATTGCCGCATTTACTTTGTTTTTGGGAGCTCCATTTATTATTGTTCTTGCTAATATAATTTCAATAGCAATAATTTCTAGTTCTCAACGTAATGAAAGCATATATCAGTTGCAAATTTTAGGATTTTCGTTTACCGATCTTTTAAGTGAAAAGTGTTTAGAAGCTTTATTATATGCAGGGGTTATTTTCTTTGTTGGTATAGTTAATAACACTTTCTTATTTGAAGCAATTTTGAGAGCTGCACAAAATACTGGGGTTACTGTGAAAGATAATTGGTTTTCAATTATTTATTGGCCAGGAGTTATTAGCATTATTGCCTTTCTATTTATTGTGATAATAGATATTGCACATATTTACCGTATAAGTACGAGAAATGAAGTACCTGAAGTTATAGAATAATTAAAATCTTATTGTCCAAGTTATGATAAAATACAAGAAGAAGTCCTGTGAATAACAGAACTTCCCATGTAGAGCCGTAAAAGACGGTGACTAAACATTATAACGACAAATAATCGCTAGCTCGGCCAAGCCAAGGCGGTTATTTTTCTATTCAATGAATGATTTGGTTATAAATACTATCTAAAAATTACTTGTTCATGCTATAATATAAAAAGAAGCCCTGTGAATAACAGAACTTCTCATGTAGAGCCGTAAAAGACGGTGGCATGATAATAATTACTAAAAAGTAACCGTTAGCCAGGCTAAGCTAAAACGGTTATTTTTTTGTTGATTTTTTAATCAACTCAACAATTAATGCTATTATTTCGATCACTAGTGCGATCAAATTAATCACAAAAGTACCAAAAATTAGCATTAATTGTAACGCACCCCAAATGGATACTAAGCTACTCCTTCATTTAAGAATATGGAGTAGCGCGAATAGTTTTTTAACCATAAGCACCACCTCCATTTTTAAGAGATAGCCACCGCCTTAACTTCTCTACGAAATATAATTATACAGGAAACATTGTTTAAATTTACCGTAAATATAGTTAATAGAAATGAGTTGTTCAGATGTAGAGCAACTCATTTTACATATTTTTGAATAAATTTGAATATTTATGAACGAAAATGATTTCTTTTGAAGGTGAAACCGAATACAATATATTTCGAGGTGAAAAATGATGCTGACGCAAAAACGACGGAATCTTATTGAACGCTATGTTAATCAGCATGAATTATGTCGTGTTAACGAGCTTTGCAAGTTAACCTCTACTTCAGAATCGACCATCCGACGTGATTTGATTCAAATGGAGAACCAAGGGTTAATTAAACGGGTTCATGGTGGTGCGCAGTCAGTTAAGAATTTTTCCCGCGATGTATCGCAACACATTCGTTTCAATATAAATCATGATGCAAAAATTGCAATTGCACGTTATGCTGTTCAAAAGTTTGTTCATGCAGGTGATTATATTTTTATTGATGCGGGAACCACAACCTATGAAATGGTTCCTTTCATCACGAAAATCCCGCACGTGACAATTATTACCAATGGGATTGAAACCGCCTTGTGCAGTTTAAATCATGGTATCGAAACGTTATTGATCGGTGGTAAAGTTAAAGATGATACGCATGCTGCTGTTGGACAATCTGCCCTTGAGCAAATTAAGGCAATGAATTTTGCTGCCAGTTTTGTCGGGGTCAATGGGATTGATTATAATGGTAATCTAACCACGCCCGATCCAGAAGAGGCAGCAATAAAGAAAGCTGAGATTACGCAAGCGGGTCATGCCTACGTTTTGGCAGATACTTCCAAAATAGGTGAGCGCAACTTTGCTGTATTTGATAACATTAAGGATGTCGTTGTTGTTACTAATCGACTTAATTTAAGTCAAAAAAAGGCACTACCTGCCAAAGTCAATTTAGAGGAGGTACAGGAATGATATATACAGTCACTGTTAACCCAGCACTTGATTATGTTCTTCAATTAGAAAAAGTCGACCGCGGGGAAGTTAACAGAACTAATAATTATTCATTTTTAGCTGGTGGTAAAGGAATTAATGTTTCCCAAATCCTTAATCAGTTAGGCATTGACAACACTGCTTGGGGCTTTGTTGGCGGCTTTACTGGTAAAGAATTGGTTCGGCAATTGAACCAGAAGAGAATTGTTAACGATTTTGTTACTATTTCTGATGTTACCCGGGTTAATGTTAAGATTCATGCCCAAAAGGAAACGGAACTTAACGCATCTGGCCCGAAGATTACTAACCAGGAAATCGTGGCTTTTAAGGATCGGTTAAACGATCTAAAGAAGGGCGATATTGTTGTAATGAGCGGTTCTCTTACCCCAGGTCTTCCAGCAGACTTTTACCAACAACTTTTGCCAACAATTAAGGATGCTGGTGCAGAATTTATCGTTGATACTACTGGTCAGGCTCTTCTTGGTACTTTGTCATATAAGCCATTGGTAATTAAACCGAATCACCATGAACTGGCTGATCTGTTTAATACCACCTTTGATTCGAGCGACGTAATGCTTGAATATGCCCAAAAACTTTTGAAGAAGGGTGCACAAAACGTAATGGTTTCTATGGCGGGAGACGGTGGCTATCTCTTAACTAAGGACCACGTTTACCACGCTAGAGGTGCTGTTGGTACTGCAGTTAACTCAGTTGGTGCCGGAGATTCAATGATTGCTGGCTTTGTTGGCACTTACTTCAAGACCCAAGATCCTAAGGAAAGCTTTAGAATCGGAATGGCTTGTGGTGCCGCAACTGCCTTCACTAAAGATATAGCTGTTAAGAGTCAAATCGACGCAGTTTTACCACAAATTAAAGTAGAACAAATTTCTTAAAAGATAGCAGAAAGGAAAAAGGAATGAGAATCAAAGATATTTTGGACACCGAGTCCATGATCATGAATCTCAAGGCGACAAATAAAGAAGATGCCATTAAAGAAATGGCTGACCTTGAGGTTAAAACCGGGATTGTCAACAATGAAGATGAATTCATCAAGTCAATCTGGTCCCGTGAAAAAGAATCAACTACCGGTATTGGTGGCGGGATTGCAATGCCCCATGCCCGTAACAAGTCAATTAATAAGGCACGAGTACTTTTCGCCAAGAGTGAAAAGGGTATTGATTATAATGCTTTAGATAAGAAGCCTGTTCACTTATTCTTCATGATTACTGCTCCAGCAGGAGCTGATAATACTCACCTTGAAGCTTTGGCTAAGTTATCTGGTTTATTAATTAACCCAGATTTAGTAGAAAAGCTTAAGGGTGCTAAGACTCCTAAAGAAGTTATTGACCTCTTTGAGGATGCCGAAGCTAAGAAAGATGCTGAGGATAAAGCTGCAGCTGCCAAGAAGAAGGCTGCAGCTAAAAATACGAGCAAGTCTGAGACGAAGAAGCCTTTAATTGTTGGTGTTACTGCATGTATTAACGGTATTGCCCACACTTATATGGCTCAAGAAGCTTTGATTAAGGCTGGTAAGAAGAAGGGTATCGACGTTAGAATCGAAACTAACGGTTCTGAAGGTGTTAAGGATAAGTTAACCCCAGAAGAAATTAAGCGTGCTAAGGGTGTCATTATTGCATCGGAGAAGAAAGTTGATATGGCTCGTTTTGATGGTAAGCCTTTGACTAACCACCCAGTTATCGACGGAATTAATAAGCCTGACCAACTGATTGATATCATTATGAATGGGAAAGCAGGAATTTATCATTCTGATGCTTCAGAATCTTCTGCTTCTGGTTCAAGTCAAGAATCTAAGCCCGGCGTATGGAGTTCCATCTACAGGAACTTAATGAACGGTATTTCGCACATGTTGCCATTTGTTATCGGTGGTGGTATCTTAATGGCTCTCTCCTTCATCGTAGAGAACTATGCCGGTGGTCCAAAGTCTCCTGCATTTATTTTCTTAAATAATGCAGGTAATATGGCCTTTGCATTCATGGTTCCAATTCTTTCTGCTTATATTGCTGAATCAATTGGAGACTTGCCGGCCTTAATGCCCGGCTTTGTTGGTGGTTTCATGGCTACCGTTTATACCGGTGCTTACGGTGGTGCCTATACCGCTAATGTAATGGCCAATGCTAAGTCTCCAGCTGGATTCTTAGGTGGGCTTGCATCTGGTTTCATTGCTGGTTACTTAATGGTTGGCTTGAAGAAACTATTTAGTAAGATGCCTAAATCAGTTGAAGGCATGAAGCCAATGCTGATTTACCCAATTCTAGGCCTGCTCCTAATTGCCGCTATTATGTACTACATTGTTAACCCAATCTTTAGCGGGATTAACTTTGCAATTACTAACTTCCTGAACAACTTAGGTACTGGTAACTTAGTAGTGCTAACTGCTATCCTGGCCGGAATGATGTCAATCGATATGGGTGGGCCTTTCAACAAGGCTGCTTACGTCTTCGCATCTGGTGCCTTTACTAACGATCCGCACTCAACCACTGCTGCTATTATGATGGCTGCTGTTATGGTTGGTGGTATGGTTCCACCATTTGCTACGGCTATTGCTACTGCCTTCTTTAAGAATAAGTTCACTATGAAGGAACGTCGTGCCGGTGTTTCTAACTGGGTACTTGGCTTCTCCTTCATTACTGAAGGTGCCATTCCATTTGCCGCAGGTGACCCGGGACACGTAATTCCATCATGTATTATCGGTTCAGCTATCGGTGGTGCACTTGTAGGTCTCTGGCACATTGCCGTTCCTGCACCTCATGGTGGTTTATGGGTATCCCCACTTGCCAACCACATCTGGCTATACTTCTTAGCCACGATTATTGGTTCGATTGTCGCTGGTTTAATCTTAGGATTCTGGCGAAAACCGGTAAAAAACGATAAGTAAAAATAAATAACTAACAATTATGCGTCACCAAAAGGTGACGCATTTTTAGTGTATAATAGTTAGTAATTATCTTTATTAACAAGGGATCATTTTATGATACGATAGAATGATTTTACAAATTGGAATCAAAAATTTAATGTAAGGAGATGTAAATTAAACATGAAAAAACTTACTAGATTAAAAAAAATACTTACTTTTGCAGGTATAATTGGGGCACTTGTTTTAGTGTTATCTGCATGTTCACAACAACCAAAAAAGAGTTCTAAAATTTCCATTGTCACTACAACCAATATCTATGCTGATATTGCACAAAATGTAGTTGGCAAGTATGGTAAAGCCACGCCGCTTATCAAGAGCGGTTCAATGGATCCGCATGATTTTGAACCTAAGACTAGTGACGCTAAACTTTTATCAGGAGCTAATATCGTTGTTGCCAACGGTTTAGGTTATGATAGCTGGATGAATAATTTGTCTTCATCAGTTGATAAAAAGCCGCTTTTAGTCGGTGAAGATTTGATGGGACTTAAAAAGGGCGATAATCCACATATCTGGTATAACCTGAATATGCCAACTAAGTACGTTAATTATTTAGTCAAGCGTCTTTCAAAGATCGATAAAAGGCATGCGGCTTATTACCGTGCAAATGGTAAGAACTACTTGAAGAAGATTGGTAAAATTAAGAAGATTACTGCTGGTATCGACGGCCGGAATAAAAAGCCGGTTTATGTCAGTGAACCTGTCTTTGACTATGCCTTAAAGTCTGTTCATTTTAAGGTTGGCGACAAGAACTTTGAGCAGGCTATTCAAAATAACACCGATCCAAGTCCTGCGATGGTCCAAACTATGACGGAAAACATTAAGAAGCGTAAAATTGCCTTCTTTGTTAATAACTCACAGGTTTCGAGTTCAACTGTAAATAACTTTATTAGACAGGCTAAGGCCAAAAATATTCCAGTAGTTTCTGTTCGAGAAATCATTCCTAACAATACGACCTACTTAAACTGGATGACAAATAATTATCACAAATTAGCTAGAGTAGCTAAGAAATAAAAAAATATTATGATATTAAAATAAAAGGTGGTGCAAATTTGGAAGATATTTTAGAAGTAAAAGATCTTGCAATGAGATTTGATAAAAAAACAGTTTTTAAAAATGTAAATTTTAAACTGAAGAAGGGTTCCATGACTGCACTTTTGGGACCGAATGGAACAGGGAAGACGACATTAATTAATATTTTGATGAAGCTTCTTGTTCCTAGTAACGGCAGTTTTAAATTTAGTGCTGATGTTTCTTTAGGTTATGTGCCGCAATTTAGAAACATCGACGCAGAATATCCGTTATCAATTGAAGCATTCGTTGGTTTGAATGCTCCTGTAATTAAGACAGATAAAACTAAAAGAGCAATCAAGCGCCAGTTAGAAGAAACCCATTTGCTTGGCATTAAGGATACAAGGATGGGTGAAGCCTCTGGTGGTCAGAAACAGCGTGCTTATTTGGCACAGGCTTTGCTTGATAATCCAGATATGATTATTTTGGATGAAGCTACAGCTAGTTTGGATCCAACTGCAAAGGAAGAATTAATGGGTTTAATTAAACACCTAAACCAGAAGCATAAGATAACGGTGCTCTTTGTTACGCACGATGTGCCACTTGCAAAGAAGTATATGAAAGATTATCTTTATTTGAATCACGGAACGATTCAACAAGGTAAAATGGATGAATTTAAGGGGGATTATGAATAATGTTTGCATACGGATTTATGCGTAATGCCTTCTTAGCCAGTACCTTTATTGCAATTACTTGTGGTGCGGTTGGTGTTTACGTTGTAGCACGTAACTTTAGTTTTTTAGCTCATACTTTGTCAGAAATTGGCTTTGCTGGTGCCGCTTTTGCGGTCTGGTTAGGAATTGCTCCTCTGTGGGGGATGCTGATCTTCACACTGTTGGGCTCAATTAGTGTTGGTGAGCTTTCGATGCATAGTGACCAGAAAGAATCGGCGATCAGTGCGATTTCTGCCCTGTTTATTGGGTTAGGTGTATTGTTCCTGGCAATTTCTGGAGCCAATAGTAATTACGCAACCAATATCCTGTTCGGCAGTATTATCGGTGTTGATAAGCAGGGCGTCATTCATTTAGTTGTCTTATCGATCATTGTTTTGCTTTTGATTTTTGCTATTCAAAGACCATTAAACTTTGATTCCTTTGACCACATCGGTGCCTTGGCTCATGGTGTTAAGAGTGGTTTAGTTGGGGTTATCTTCTTGATTGCCTTGGCTATGTCTGTTTCAATCGGTGCCCAAATTGTTGGTTCACTGCTTGTCTTTATTTTACTTACCTTACCACCAGCAACTGCATGTTACATTGGCCGCACAATCCCAACAATGATTGCCTGGTCGGTGTTCTTCGCGCTAATTGGTGTTTGGGCCGGCCTTTATTTAGGCTTTATCACCAACTTGCCGGTAACGTTCTTTATTGCCGTAATCGAAGTAGCAATTTACTTAATTACTTATTTTGTTCACGTAGTAAGACATAATTTATAGTTAATAAAAATTTGGAATAGGTCTTAAATGGTCTATTCCTTTTTGCTTGTGAAAAATCGTATAATACAAAATACTGTTATTTAAATACTTTAGGTCTATTTTCACTAACTTTTGAAAACACTTTCAGTTATAATGTGGTTAAACATAAATTTTGGATAAAGGGGATTTTTAAATTGACAACTTATTATAATGGATTTCCGCAAAGTGATCGCAATGAAACCATTCATATGGTAAACGTAGATGAACTTGAAGAGCGGGCTAAGAAAGTTATGCCAGAAGGAGCTTATTATTACATCGCTTCTGGTGCCGAAAATGAGTGGACATGGCGGAATAATATTGCGTCATTTAATCATTTTCAGATTGTGCCCCGCGCCTTAACCAATATGGATAATCCACAGACAGATACTGAATTTATGGGGATGAAATTAAAGACGCCAATCATGATTTCACCGATTGCCTGTCACGGGATTGCCCATAAGGATGCGGAAGTGGCAACTCAAGAGGGGGCTGCCGCAGCTGGTGCACTCTTCTCATCAAGTACTTATGCTAATAAGAGTGTTGAAGACATTGCCAGTGCTGCTCCTAATGCACCACGTTTCTTTCAGCTTTATTTAAGTAAAAATTGGGACTTCAATAAGATGGTCTTTGATGCGGTTAAAAAGGCTGGTTATAAGGGTATTTTCTTAACAGTTGATGCTCTGGTATCTGGTTACCGTGAAGCTAACCTGCGGACTAAGTTTGCATACCCGGTTCCACTTGATTTCTTTACCCGTTACCAAGGCGCTAAAGGTGAAGGTCAGACTGTTGCCCAAATGTATGCGGCATCTGCACAAAAGATTGGCCCTAAGGATGTACAACGAATTAAGAAAATGTCTGGCTTACCTGTCTTTGTTAAGGGAGTTATGTGTGCTGAAGATGCATTTAAGGCTATTGGTGCCGGTGCTGACGGTATTTATGTAACTAACCACGGTGGCCGTGAGGTTGATAGTGGCCCAGCTACCATTGATATGTTGCCAAGCATTGCTAAGGCAGTTAACCACCGTGTACCAATCGTCTTTGATTCTGGTGTTCGTCGTGGTTCACACGTATTTAAGGCTTTGGCACTTGGTGCTGATATGGTTGGAATTGGCCGTCCATACCTTTATGGTTTAGCGCTTGGTGGTGCTAAAGGTGTTAAGTCCGTCATTGATCAATTGGATATGGAATTAAAGATTGATATGCAATTGACGGGATGCAAGACAATTGAAGATGTTAAGCATGCTAAGATTGAACATATTAATTATGCGGCTGATAATTTGAAGTCCAATACAGATCCATCAAGATTTAAGGGTTATCCTGTAACTAAAGATAATCAAATTAAGGAAGACAAGAGTTCTGATGCAGTATCAGGAGCTTCTCAAGCTTAATTACTGATAAAGATAGAGAGGATTGTGACTCATTAGGTGAGACGCAATCCTCTTTTTGTTTAAAAATTTATCTTGATCAATATTAGTTTATCTTGATCATTTAAGCTAAAATGATCAAGAAAAAGTTGAATTTTGTTTTCTCAAAACTTAATAGTAGTTTAACTATTATGAAGTGTTTTTTATTTGTTGAGGGGGTGCTACTGCAACTAGGTATGCTTTTAAATATGAAAATATTTTAGGCGTTATTTGTAGCGTAAACTTAATAGTTATTGCTATGATAGGATTCTTTAATTTATTTAATTGGTTTGAACCAATTATTTATACAAGTTATCATTTACATTATTGGAAACAGGTTTTACTATTGTTATGTAACAAATAAATTGAAAAATATATTCCAATGATGTAGAGGATGTAAAGTATGTTAGGTAAAAATAATTTCAAAGAACGTTTAAAGAAGATGGAGTTGCAGGCTAAAAAAGACCGCTTCTCTATTCGTAAATTAACGATCGGCGCAGCTTCAGTGCTGCTTGGCTTTAGTTTTATGGGGCTTAATGCGCAGTCAGCTAAGGCTGAAACCGTTAACCCCGTAAAGCAGGACCAAGAAACATTAAATGCACAGTCAGACTCTGAAAATAAAGTGGCTCTTTGTCAAATCCTGTTGATAGAGAGTAAATGAATAGAATCAGGCAGTCATTA
>NZ_AYZC01000005.1 GCF_001436775.1 Lactobacillus acetotolerans DSM 20749 = JCM 3825 | reverse complement strand
TTTAATTTAGACATAGTAAAAGCCCCAAAAGTGTCCAACTTTTTGGGCCTATTACAAAAAGTGCTCCCTTTTTTAATATCATACACTCTTAATTTAAATAAGCTAATTCCATGTACCATCAGTTGTGTAATTTTCAATCGTATCTTTATCCATTTTGATCCAATGTGACATAGGTGATTCCTTCGCATAACTGATTGCAACCGCGTCATATACATTTGTTGGGTCTAAGATATCTGAGGCGTGGTAATATTCATTCTTATTAAAAAGAAACGATAATAAGTTAATATAAATTGTATTCTTAAGTTCCGTCATTGTTTGCGGTTTAATATCAAATATTATAGCAGCATCTTCGATATAATTATCATCTATATTCACACCATTCTCTCGCGCTGCTTTAACAATTCCTGGAATATAATGAGCTGGCTTACCATTTTCAAAGATATCCCTATTATTTATCTGATACTCATTTGCAACATCAAGAGCTAATTTTAAAGTCCTTTGACTAGTCTTTACCTTGTTAACTCCAGCCTGTACTCTTGCTTCATTCAACAATCTAATTGCAAATTTATTAATTTCCTGCTTCTGCGATGTAGTTAAATTAGTTGGATCTACTTTTTCGTCATCGTCAGCTTTGGACTCTGAAACAAATTTATTAATTTTATTGCCCTCGGCAGTTTGTTTATCCAATATTGATGGATTATTTACTGCCTCTTGAACAGTAGTGTCATTGTATCCAGACGGCAATTTAATCGTATCTTCCTTATAAACCTTGTTTTGGTCACCACCGTTATATACATATTTTCCTAATTTGCTAGTATTATCTACATGATTTTGCTTTTTGGTATTAGTAACTTTTATATACTGATTTTTACCAATGTGATAATAATTCTTACCCTTAATTTTCTTAATAGAAGAGCTTTTAACATATGTACCCTTCTTTAAAATCTTTTTGTTAGCCCGTTTACCATTTGCTTTATAAATATAAGCATTGTGTGTCAATTTTCTACTTTTGGTGGCAGCCTGAACGTTATTAATTGTTGGATTAATAGTAGTTGCAGCAACTGGAGCCAATAAAGTCACTGCTGCAGAAACAGTTATAATTTTATTTAATATTTTTGAATATCGCATAAAAATTCCCTTCATACTTAAATTTATAGCTTTTCTATATAAAACAAAACTACATCTACATAGCCATTCTACCGCATTTATTTTCTGAGATTCCTATTTACAACTGGATCACTATTCAAGTATTAAAAAAGTGTTGAACTATCACCAAATGATAATTCAACACTAATTTATTTTTATTCGTGGCCTTAACTATCCATGGAATGCCATACTGAAGCCAGCCTGGAATTGTTCGCCTGCTTTAAGGTGATTCATCCCTAACTTGTCTTCTAATTTACCATTTGTGTCGCTCCTGTCAGCAATTCCCCAACAGGGTTCAATACAAACAAAGTTATCTGTCTTTGGATATTGTGACCAAATACCGACAAATGGAGCATCCCTTGTCCATACATTAATATGAAATGGGCCATTGTCTGTACGCAAAGAGAACTTATTATCGTGACCGTTTAATTGGAAAATCAAAGCGTCATTCTTAAATAATTCATCACTCAAGGTAATCAAACTATCGGTCGAAGTCAAAGAACGATTTGACCAATCTAAGTAAGGTCCCCTTAGTGGTATCTCAACTCTGGCAACAGAAGGTTTAGTACTAAAGTAGAAATCTTCTTTCTTAGTGTCCTTATTTACGGGTACATTGAAACCAGGGTGACCGCCAATTCCAAAAATCATTTCACCATCAGATTTATTGGTTACAGTAAAGTTCTCTTCTAATAAATTATTCAACAAGTTATAGTTAACCCGCAGTTCAAACTTAAAGGGATAAATCTTACGTGTTTCCGCACTATCTTTCAATACGAAAGTAATGCTTTCATCTGTCTGACGTTCAACCTTAAATTCTTGATCTCTGGCAAAGCCGTGCTCAGTCATATGATACTTTTTACCTTTGTAGGTATATTCATCGTTGACTAAGCGACCAACAATTGGGAACAAGACCGGAGCATGCCGAGCCCAAACTTTGGGATTAGCCTGCCATATATATTCATATCCATTATGTCGGTCTTTTACGCTTTGAACTTCAGCACCCTTGCTGGAAATTACAACTTTTAAAATGCCATCTTGAATTGTGTAGTCCATAATTAATTGCCGTTGTTAAAGAATAAACTTAGTTAAGTCCTTATTAGTTATTATATCACTAAGTTTTTCTTCTACATATGATTCAGTAATGGTAATTTCGCCCATCTCCATATCTGGTCCTTCATAAAGGACATCTTCAAGCAATTTTTCTAAGATAGTGGACAATCTTCTTGCCCCAATGTTGTCAGTACCCTGGTTAACATTGAAAGCAATTTCAGCAATTTTTTCAACGGCTTCTTGTGTAAAGATTAACTTAATACCATCAGCTTTAAGAAGTGCAATGTATTGCTTCAAAAGTGAATTTTCTGGATCCTTCAAAATCTTGACAAAATCATCTTTAGACAATGCATTTAATTCTACCCGAATTGGGAAACGTCCTTGCAGTTCTGGAATTAAATCACTTGGCTTAGATTCAGCAAATGCACCCGCAGCAATAAAGAGAATGTGATCAGTAGAAACAGGACCATACTTAGTTTGAACAGTTGAACCTTCTACGATTGGCAGAATATCACGCTGGACACCCTCACGAGAAACTTCACCTGAGCTATTCTTATTACCAGCAGTAATCTTATCAATTTCATCAATAAAGATAATCCCATTATTAGTGGTTCGTTCAATCGCTCTCTGGTAAAGGGAATCATAATCAATCATCTTACGGGATTGTTCTTGAACTAAAACTTCGCGTGCATCCCTGACAGGCAATGTCCGCTTGATCTTTTTCTTTGGGGTCAAACTATTAAGAAGAGAACTCATATCAATTCCCATCTGACCCATCATATCTCCCATAGGGTTAACCTTTGGAGCTTGTTCAACTTCAATGGTAACGGTTCTGTCTTCAAGCAATCCTTTATCTAATTGTTCAGCAACTGTTAACCGTTGGTTTCTAATCTTGTCATTTACTTCTTCGTGTTGATCATCGTTACTTTCATCTTCTGGATTTTTACCACCCATTAGCATCGACATCATGTCCTGCATCTGCTGCATTTGATTTTGCCGGTTCTCATGCTTAATACCTGGTACAAGAAGACGAACTAACTGCTTATTAGCTTCCTTAGTTGCCTGTGGCTTAACACGCTCAAACTGCTCTTTTTCTTCCATTTGAACGGCTTTATTAACCAGGTCCCGAACCATTGATTCAACGTCCCGGCCAACATAACCAACTTCCGTAAACTTGGTTGCTTCTACCTTAACGAAAGGTGCATCTACAATATCAGCCAACCTTCTGGCAATTTCTGTTTTACCAACACCAGTTGGTCCTGCCATAAGCAAGTTCTTGGGTGTGATATCCTTCTGCATCTTCTTAGGAAGCTGAGTACGGCGGTAACGGTTATACAAAGCAATCGCCACTGATTTTTTAGCTTCATCTTGGCCAATAATATATTCGTTTAAAAGATTAACTATTTGTTTCGGAGTTTTTGTATCCATTATTTTTTCTCCTGTATTTCATCAGTATGAATGTGATCATCAGTAAAAATATCAATTCCTGATGCAATTTTTACGGCTTCATGCGCAATATCACTCGCCGACATGCCCTTAGCATGACGCGTCATTGCAATTGCTGCCGCTTGAGCAAAATTTCCTCCCGATCCGATTGCCACCACATTTTCATCTGGTGCAAGTACTTCACCATTTCCGGAAATCAAGAGTAAATCCTTATCGTTAAAAGCAATTAACATTGCGTTTAATTTCTGCAAAGTTTGGTCTTTACGCCAAGCCTGTGCCATTTCAACGGCAGCCCGACGCAAGTCTCCATTATAAGCCTCAAGTTTACCTTCAAGCATATCCTGCAGACTAACTGCATCGGCAACACCACCAGCAAAGCCAATAATTACCCGATCATGGTAAATTCGGCGGATTTTTCTTGCAGTGGCTTTAGCAATTACCTTTTCACCTAAAGTAACCTGGCCATCACCTGCTATTGCTGTTTCACCATTAAATTTAACTGAACATATTGTTGTCATTTTTTTGCCTCATCTTTCTCATCATTACGAGGAAAAAATTTCTCATAATCTGATTGTAAATGTGTCATAGTCACGTGCGTATAAATTTGTGTAGTTGATAAATTGCTATGACCCAATAATTCCTGCACAGTCCTTAAATCTGCACCGTTATTCAGCATTGCTGTCGCAAAGGTATGCCGCAACTCATGCGGATGTACTTTACCGTTAATACCAGCACTATTAAAGACTTTTTGCATTATATATTCAATGCCGCGATCCGTCAAAGCTTTTCCCCTACTATTTAGAAAAACGTTACCCGAATCTATCTTGTTTCCTAATAATTTAATTCTAGCTGCAGACAAATAATTTGTTAAAGCTTTCTTTGTTTGCTTATCAAAAACAACGTAGCGGTCTTTATTTCCTTTACCATGAACTAAAATCATGTTTAGGCTAGGCTCAATTTGCCTAAGTTTTAATCCGCTAACTTCACTAACTCGCATCCCCGTTGTATAAAACAATTCGAATAATGCTAAGTTACGCTGCGTTAACGGATCACTACCCTGAAGCGAATCAAGTACCTGCTTAATTTCTGGTTCATAGAAAAATTGGGGCAATCGGTGGCCTGCACTACGTAAAATTACTGCCTGGGTTGGATCTATCTTAACGATTTTCCGTTTAGTCAAAAAGCGGTAAAAAGACCGCAAACTGGACATTTTACGCAGTTGTGAAGAACGGGCTAATTTTTGTTCAGCTAGGTATTGCAAATAAATCTCGATATCACGCCGCTCAATCTTTTCCCAACCTGGGAAACCACCATTCTTTTGCCAAAATTGCTTTGCCTTAAGCAAATCAGTTCGGTAGGAAGTTATAGTTTTACTACTATAATGTCGTTCATTTTGCAAATAAGAGATAAAAAGCTGTAATTTTTTATCTTTATTATCCATTTTTATTCTAAAACTTTCGTTTTAAATTTATCCAAATCTTCTAAACCCCGTTCACTTATTTTAAGGTGGCGGTCACGTTTATTTCTAATTCTTTTACCTTCTAAACCAGGTAAAAGTGCAAAACTAGCGTTCATTGGCTGGAAATGTTTAGCACTGGTTGTGGTCACATAATTGGCCATTGAACCCAAAGCGGTATCCCTAGGGAAAGTTACCGGGTCTTTACCTAAACTCTCCCTAGCCGCGTTGATACCGGCAACCAAACCACTGCCAGCACTTTCAACGTAACCTTCAACACCGGTCATTTGTCCAGCAAAGAAAAGGCCCTTTTGTTTTCTTGACTCATAACTTGCATTTAACACTTCAGGAGAAGCCATATACGTATTGCGGTGCATCTTGCCGTAGCGGGCAAAACGAGCATGTTCTAAGCCGGGAATCATAGAAAAGACCCGTTTCTGCTCACCATATTTTAGGTGGGTTTGAAAACCAACGATATTATACATTGAGGCAGCTGCGTTATCCTGACGAAGCTGAACAACCGCATATGGTGTTTTACCCGTATGTGGATCCCGTAAACCAACCGGTTTAAGCGGACCAAACAACATAGTTTTAGGACCGCGAGCAGCCATAACTTCTATCGGCATGCATCCCTCAAAAACATCATTTTTCTCGAAACCGTGCATCTGTGCCGTTTCCGCATGAACTAAGTTCTTAGCAAAATTATCATACTGTTCCTTATCCATCGGACAGTTTAAATATGCAGCCTCACCCCGATCATACCGAGATTTTTTATAGACAATATTCATATCGATCGAATCAGCTGCAACTATTGGTGCTGCCGCATCAAAGAAATGCAGGCTATCAGTTCCAGAAAATTTTTGAATTTCTTTTGCCAAAACATCACTGGTTAATGGACCAGTAGCAATAATTGTTATCCCACTATCGGGAATTTTGGTAATTTCTTCATCGTGAAAAGTTACGTTCTTTAAAGAATGCAACTTATCCGTAACATATTTACTAAACTTATCGCGATCAACAGCCAAAGCACCTCCCGCTGGAACCTGAGTTGCATCAGCAGCCTGCAAAATGATTGAATCCAGGTGCCGCATTTCTTCTTTTAATAAACCAACCGCATTTGACAGTTGGTTTGACCGCATCGAATTAGTACAAACTAATTCGGCCAGTTCACCGGTTTTATGTGCCGGGGTCATTTTCTTAGGACGCATTTCATAAAGGTCGACGTTAATTCCGCGTTTAGCAAGTTGCCAAGTCGCTTCGCTACCTGCTAGGCCTCCACCAATTACAGTTACATTTTCAGACATATTCAAAACATCCTTTATTTAAAATAATTTATTCTCTAGATACAAGAATATCATCAAATCAACTAAGATTTGATGATATTTAACTTAATTTTAAATTTATTTTGCCGCAGCTTCTTCTTTTGGCTCTTCGCGGTAATCGCCATTTGGACAGAGAATCACTGGGCCCTTCTTAGTTTTCTTTTCTACTAAGAAATGACCATCATTAGGACAATTTCTACCGACAGGTTTATCCCAAGAAACAAAGTCACACTTAGGATACCTTGAACAACCATAGAACTTACGATTTCTTCTGGATTTCTTTTCGACAACGTCACCCTTGCCACACTTGGGACAAGTTACACCAATCTTCTTAACAATTGGCTTGGTATTACGACAGTCTGGGAAACGTGAACAAGCATAAAACTTGCCATAACGACCCATTTTAACAACCATTGGGGCACCACAGATATCACAATTAAAGCCTGCAGGTTCATCTTTAATCTGCACCTTTTCTATTCCTGCGTCAGCCTTATCTAATTCTTTTTTAAACGGGTGGTAATATTCATCAATTACCTTTACCCAGTTTTTCTTACCTGCCTCAACGCTATCCAAATCATTTTCAAGCTGAGCAGTAAAATCAACATTAACGATATCTGGGAAGAATTTTTCAACTAAGGTATCAACTATTTCGCCAAGTTCAGTTGGAACAATTGATCTACCTTCCAATTTGACATAATACCGCCGCTGAATCGTATCGATCGTTGGTGCATAAGTTGATGGACGGCCAACACCATTTTCTTCCAGTGCGTGAACCAAACTAGCTTCGGTATAACGTGCCGGTGGTAACGTAAAGTGTTGTTTATTATCTGAACTGACCATCTTAACCATATCGCCCTCGTTTAGGTCGGGCAGATCAACATTCTTTTCCTGCCAGTTATCATAAACTTTAGTAAACCCAGCGAAACGCATCTTAGAACCGGTGGTTCTGAAGGTTACGCCATTTTGGACAATATCGGCACGAACCGTATCATAAACGGCTGGTGTCATTTCACTAGCCAGAAAGCGTGACCAGATCAGCCTATATAAGCGGTATTGTTGTGGGGTTAAAACCTTTTTAAGGGATTCAGGGGTACGGTAAACACTGGTTGGACGAATGGCTTCATGAGCATCTTGAGCATCTCCTTGATTCTTAAAATGTCTTTGACTTTTAGCAGCATATTTTGCACCGTATTTTTCATGCAAAAATTTAGAAGCCTCGGCTTGAGCAATTGGTGCTGTCCGCTTAGAATCAGTTCTCATATAAGTAATTAAACCAACGGTTCCCTGCTTACCTAAACTAATTCCTTCATAGAGTTGCTGGGCAATACTCATTGTCCGTCTAGTTCGATAATTCAAGCGTTTATTAGCTTCTTGTTGCATAGTTGAGGTTGTAAACGGGGCAGCGGGCTGGCGTCTTCTTTGCCTGGTAACAACTTTTTCAACCTTAAAGTCTTTGCGCTTATCAATTTTGGCTAAAATTTTCTTGACGGCTTCATTATTAGGAAGTTCTTGTTTCTTCCCATCTACACCCCAAAACTGGGACTTGAATTGTTTTCTGCTCTTCTTAAAGAGTGCATCAATCGTCCAGTATTCTTTTGGTTTAAAATTCTTGATCGCTTTTTCACGGTCAATTACCAGTTTTAAGGCAACCGATTGGACTCGGCCGGCACTCAAACCCTTTTTAACTTTATCCCAAAGAATTGGCGAAAGTGAATAACCCACGATCCGATCAAGAATACGACGAGCTTGCTGGGCATTTACCGTATCCATATCGATGGATCGTGGATGTTTAAAGCTATCTTTTACTGCGTCCTTTGTGACCTCGTTAAAGGTAACCCGATTTTTATCCTTGTTATCAAGATTTAAAGCATGAGCGACATGCCATGCAATGGCTTCCCCTTCACGATCAGGGTCGGATGCTAAATAAACTTTCTTAGCTTTTTTAGCCTCGCTCTTTAACATCTTAATCGTGTCGCCTTTACCACGAATAGAAATATACTTCGGTTTGTAATTATTATTAAAATCGATCCCCATCTGTGATTTAGGTAAATCACGGATATGTCCTTTAGAAGCGATTACACGATAATTACGGCCTAAATATTTTTCAATGGTTTTAGCTTTTGCAGGAGATTCTACAATTACTAACGTCTTTTTACGTTTTTTTGGTTTTGTTTTTGACTTAGTAGGCATCAAATGCCTCCTCATAAAATTTCTATTTTAAAAATAAACACTAGTCTGAGAATAAGATACCTTAGTCTGAATTGTCAAATCTTTCTGGTTTTAATTCAAAATTGATTATCGGATCTGCCCCAGCCTCGATCAACTTATTTGTACCAGCAGATAACTGACTGGTTATCGGCCCTGGCACCGCATAAACATTTCGATTCTCCTGCAAAGCCAGGTTAGCCGTAATTAATGACCCGGACCTTTCTTTGGCTTCGGTCACAACCACACTTTCAGATAATCCCGCTAAAATTCGATTCCTTTCGGGAAAACGAAACGGCCGTGGTGGCGTATCTGGCAAATATTCACTTAAAAGTAATCCATTCTCGACAATTTTTTCTTGGATCCCATGATTTGACATGGGATAAAAATGATTTAGCCCATTGCCAACCACTGCAATTGTCTTACCATTATTTCTTAAAGTTGCGGTATGCGCCATCCCGTCAACACCTTTAGCTAAACCACTGGCGATTACCAAATGCTTTTTGACTAAAGAAGGGACTAAATTATTGATCACGATTTTACTGTAAGAAGTGGCCAACCGCGAACCAACGATCGTAATAATTTCCCTTTGTAATAGTGTTAAATCTCCACGCGCAAAAAGAATAAGCGGCGGTTGGTAAATTTGTCTTAATTTTTCAGGATATAAAGAATCAAAGAAAGTAAGCACCTTACATTGCTTTTTGATTCGGTAAATCATTCTTTCAGCCTTTTGATCATTAAGGGCCGCAAAACTTGCTTCCTTCAAGGCAGATGGTAAAGCCATACTTTGAATTGCAGAAATATTAACATCATCGGTATCTAATTGGCTAGCAATTCGCAACATCTTAACATAACCAATGCCTTTTTGTAATTTCAAACGCAAGAGAAAATCCGTTTTATTCATGTAAAAATCCTCCTAATGCTAAATACGCAAAAAAGGAGGCTTTCTTTCAAATAAACTATTTTTTCTGTTTTTCCGTAAAGAAATCACTCACCGGAGCAAAAGTTTTACGGTGAATCAGTGTCGGCCCGTACTTTTTTAAAGCTGCAAGGTGGGCACTAGTACCGTAACCAGCATTATGTGAGAAATTATATTGCGGGTAAATCTTATCATAATCGTCCATTAACTTATCCCGAAACACTTTGGCCACAATTGAAGCTGCGGCGATCGAATTAGACTTTGCATCCCCCTTAATCAACCTTATCTGCGGAATCTTCACCGGAACGTTCATCGCATCGACCAGCAACACATCAGGTTTACGATCTAACGCGTTTACAGCTTGAGCCATTGCTTGCCTATCAGCTTCATAAATATTTATCTGGTCAATTACCTGTGCACTCTTAACGCCAACACCAACGCTAACGGCTTCTTGCAAAATCTTAGGATATAATTCTAGCCTTTTCTTCGGGCTAATTTGTTTGGAATCATTTACATCGAACAAATCAAAATCATCGTCCACGATTACGGCAGCAGTGACAACAGGTCCAGCTAGTGGACCACGCCCCACTTCATCGATCCCGGCCACTGTTTGACCTTTAGCCCAAAAGTTACGTTCATATTTAAAACGCTCTAAAAAGGCAGCGCGCTTTTTAGCTAATTTTTCCTGCTTCTTTTGGTAACTGACGAGTAATTTTTTAATCCCGCTGCGGCTATCTTTAGCTAAAGTTGCTAATTCTTCCTTACTGACGTTACCACCATCAAGTAACTTCTTAACATCCTTAATAGTCATAATCTGTCTAAAGTGATCCTTCCAACTTTGCCCTTACGCAGCCTTTGCAACATATAAAGGGAAAAGCGATCGTAATCGTCCCGCATGCCATATGAATCAGTCATTGCTAACAAAAGATCAGGATCGTTTACCTGCTCAATTTGTTCTTTAGTCGAACGGGCAAATTTAACCAAATTTTTCAGATAATGCTGGCGCAAATTCTTTAAAACAAATAAAGCCACGTCATCAGCGTGAAAAACGCTGTCTTTAATTGCTCCAAAAGCGGCTAATTTATAGCCTACTTTTTGGTCATCAAACCGCGGCCACAAAATTCCAGGAGTATCTAAAATTTGAATATTAGACGGGGTCTTTAACCAGCTTTGGCCCTTAGTAACCCCTGGAGTGTTACCAACTCGAGCCACATTATGGCCAACCAACCGGTTGATTATAGTTGATTTGCCGCAATTAGGGATGCCAACCAGAGCGATCCTAACCGTTGGGTTAGATGCTCCCTTTACCTGCATTTTCTTAATCTTGGCACTTGCTGCCTTTTTAACCATTTTAATTAAAAATTGCATATTGGTATTATGCAATGAATCTAATGCCATCACGTATTTACCAGGTTTGTGCAACTTCTTCTGCCATAATTTGGTCATTATCGGATCTGCTAAATCCGCCTTATTTAAAATAATTAAGTGTGGTTTGTCCCCAACTAATTTTTCAATCATGGGATTTCTCGAAGACTGTGGTATTCGTGCATCAAGTACTTCAACTACTACATCAATTAAACTCATCTTATCTTCGAGTTGATTACGGGCCTTATTCATGTGCCCAGGATACCATTGAATTGTTGCCATTATTATCTTCCCTCTTTTTTAATTAATCATTATCCGGACGTAAAAACAAAACTTCTGCCAGCAATATTTCCCGGTAAAGGGACATAAATGACTTTCGGTAACCTAACTCTTTCAAAGCAATCTTTCCCAAATAGTTTCGCTCCTGCCGAAAGGCATAACGATAAACTTCATTCCTAAATTCCTTTTCTTCAAGAGTTAGTTCTGGGTGTCTGATTGATTTTCGCAATTCTTTTAGGAAATCTCTCATTGAAGTCTCATTGATTTGCGCTTTTAAGTCAAATTCTAGCTGTTTACGAAACATCTTTGGCATATAAATCTTTTTTGTCTTTTCTAGTGCGTAATTAACCATATTTCCTCTAATACTAAGAACTTCTTTCTCCCGCTCAACGTCCGGGGTATCCTTCGGCAAAAGGAAATTAAAAATAATAGTAGGAATTAACATACTTAAAATGATTAAAGTAGTTTCACTAAAAAGAACCAAGTGAAAATTATTAGGACTGATCAACGTTTGATCCAAAGTATAAGCTAGCGCAAAAGTAACAGCCCCGTGGATTCCTCCTAAAGCAAAAATCCACGCATTCTTATTTGTTAACTTTAAGCTAAAAAAGCTGTACAGATAACGAACAAAAAGATTTATTAAATAAAGTAAAACTCCGATCAGGATGGCCTGGTCAATTTTATTTGGTAAAGCCTTATTCTGCATTGTTTTGACAATACTAATACCTAGAATAATAAAAACAATGCTGTTTAAAATATCTGTTAGGGTATTGGTAATCTGAAAGTTATTATAAGTCAAATTAATACTGGTTATCCGGCTTCTCTCCTGTTCAGCACTATGGGCAAGGCCAGCCGCTACAACCGTAATAATACCTGAAACCTTGATTGCCTGCGCAAGAAAATATAATAAGGCTGGCGTCAAAACGTAAAAAATGGTGATAGCTGTTACCGCATAAGTTTCATTTGTGACTAAATCTAAATTTACCCGAACCAGACGCTCACGAATTAAGATTAAAATTGCTGAAACACCTAGGCCTAACACAATTCCACCGATTGTGGAGTAAAGAAAATTTATAAATGTAGTCGCAATTTCCAAGTGCTGCCACAAATACCAGCTAATTGCCATATTCAGTAGAATTATTCCAGAAGCATCATTAAGAAGTGATTCGTTCTCTAAATAATTTTCTACTTTTTCTGGTAATTCTAATCCATGAGATACGGACTCAGCTGCCGTAGCATCTGTAGGTGTTGATATTGCAGCCAAGATAAAACTTAAAGGTAAAGATAGACCAATTAACCATTTAAGTGAAAAGGCTGCTAAGATCGTCGCAATTAGCGTCATAATAACTGTAATTCCAATAATTGATTTCCAGCTACGGACAATATTGTAAATCCTTTTTTCCTGTGCTTCAAAGAACAGTAACGGGGCTACAATAATCCCCAAAAACAGTTCTGGTTTAAAAGTATAGCTGTTAACGTGGAAATATGGAATTAATGCCATAATTATTCCTAATGTTAAAGCCACATAATTCACGGAAACTTTACGTAAAAACCAGCTTTGAATAAGTATCGCTAGACCTGCCGCTATAACTAGGTACAAAATTAAACTTAAAACATGCAATACGCCATCGCCTGCCTTTCTTTCATTTTTTACACTAAAAAAAGTCCCAACTGGGACTTTAGTTTAATATGCCATCTTGTCTTGATACATTCGATAAGCTTGATCAAAAATGCTCATATTAGGAAGATAACCAGCATTTAATTCTAAATAGTTTGATAATTTATCATAATCCTGTTCTTGCTTAGGAAATGCTAAATCATGTTGCGCATTATTTGCAAATTGGGCAACCTCACTATTTGAATCCGGATCTTTCTGCGTCATCAAATAACGATAAAAACTTTCACGATAAGCCATTATTTACTCCGTATAATAAAGAATTGCATAAGCGTTCATCCCTGCATGCGTAGAGATAATAGGACTGGTTTCTCTGACCAAAACATTAAAGTCATTATTAATAGCCTTAATCTTCTTACCAAGCTCTATCATTGGTTTCGGTTTATCTTCAGTTGAAACGTAAGAAACACCGATTTCTTTAATTTTATCTTTGTTGGCCCTAATTTCATCTAGCACACGTTCATTAAAGGCACGAGCAAATTTCTTGCCCCTGCCTTTTTTAGCAATAATTAAATGCCCACCTGGCATTTGTAATTCAATTTGAATGTTTAAAAGAGTGGCAACCTTACCGGTAAGTTTACCTAAACGGCCACCTTTAATTATATTTTTCAAATTAACTACTACCAAATGTAACTTTTGGGTTTTTTTAATGTGATCGATATGCTTAAGAATTTCTGGAAGTTCTTTACCAGCCTCAATATCTTTAGCAGCAGCCAAGACTTGAAATCCTTCCGCCCGATCAGTTAATTCAGAATCCACTAAATGAACCTTATTTTCTTTGCCGGTAATTTGGGCCGCTTGTCTTGCGGCATCAATTGTGCCACTCAAAGTCTTAGCAAGGAAAATGCCAAGCACATCACTACCATCAGCAGTTAACTTGTTAATTGCGTCTACAAAGCGGCCAATCGGTGGTTGACTAGTTTTGGGTAATTCTTTTGCTTCGTCCATTTTTTCAATAAATTCTTTGCGGCTAATATCTATTCCATCAAGATATGTTTTCCCATCGATTGTAACCGACAAAGGCACTACAGTAATATCGTATTTTTTAACTTCTTCTGGGGTTAATTGCACAGAAGAATCCGTCATAATTTTGATCTTTGACAACGTATTCGCCCTCAATTCTAAATGCTCGTTAATTTTTGTGATAAAATGTGAACATTACTTACAAGTTATTATAGCAAAAAATATATTTAAGAAAAGAAAATGATTGGATTGTTTTACAATGAAAATTAAGGAGCTATGGCAAAAACCAAAACAAAGATCTAAAACTTACTACATTCTAGATAATATATTTAGTGCGATCACTCACGGAATTGGCTTTGGCCTGGCAGTAGCTGGGCTAGTCATTTTAATTTTAAAAGCCGTATCAACTGGTAGCACACTAAGAATCATAACTTTTTCTATCTACGGGTCTTGCTTAGTTCTCCTATATTTATTTTCAACCTTGTATCATAGCCTGATTTTTACTAAAGCTAGAAACGTTTTCCAAATCTTTGACCATTCATCAATCTTTTTATTAATTGCTGGTTCTTATACCCCATATTCTCTAGTTGCAATTGGTGGACCATGGGGATGGGGCTTATTTAGCGTGATCTGGGCTCTCACCATTTTTGGTATCATTTATTATATCTTTAATCGTGGCAAACACGTAGTTTTTGATACCGCACTTTATGTACTGATGGGTTGGCTCGTCATCCTCTCAGGAGGTTACCTGTATGTTCGCTTAAGTCCCGTCGGCTTTTGGCTGCTAGTTGGCGGTGGTGTGGCATACACTGTTGGTGCCCTTCTTTATTTAATGCGTAATATTCCCTTTATTCACGTAGTTTGGCACCTATTCGTAATGCTGGGGTCAATGCTAATGTACTTTTCAGTTTTATTTTACGTATAAACTAATCTTGCTTTGCTACAAATGCCCCAATTGCTTCCTCATTATTTTCAAGCTCGCCAGCAATAACCTTTTCTTTAATGGTATTCAGCATTTTGCCAAGTTTGGGCCCTGGTTCTATTCCTTGCTTAATCAGGAAACGGCCATCAATCGCGAGTTCAGATGAAGACTTTATTGGTAAAGCCATATAACGGTCAACCAGAGCTTCAGAGTCAATCGGTTGTCCTAAAATATGTGCTACATCAATTGTATTTAGCAAGACTGTCTTACCAGCCTTAAAAAGTTCGTAATCGGTTGGTATTCTTTCTGAAAACAGGTCAAACAGAGTTACGATCTTTTCAACTGCTTCAGTCATGGCATTAGAATTTTTCCAATCACGCATAAATTTATTAATTTGTGTATCCTGAATTTTCAAAAGAATAATAATTACCGACCAAAAGCTCGTTTCTTCAGTTGGGTTAAATTTTAATTTAGGATAAACCGCCAAAAGGTCACTTTTACCAGCAAAATCTGGAACATCTTCACTTAGATTAGTATCTAAAAATGTTTGAAAAGCCTGCCGTGAATGAGGGCCAATCCCCATTTTGACAAATTCATCACGAATCCGTTCTACCGAAATCTTCTTCAGCAACTGGTGGTGATCTTTGACGGCCTGCTTTGTCTTGTCCTCAAGCTTAAATTTAAGTTGACTCATAAACCGCACAGCCCGCATCATCCTCAACGCATCTTCGTGAAAACGTTGCTCAGGGTTGCCTACAGCTTTAATCAAACGATTCTTGAGGTCATTCAAGCCGTCAAATAAATCAATAATTTCACCCCGCAAGTTCATTGCCAAGGCATTGATTGTAAAGTCACGACGTTTCAAATCTGCATCTAAGTTTTGAACAAAAGTTACGTGGTCAGGTCTACGATAATCTTGATAACCAGATTCGGTTCTAAAAGTAGTTATTTCGTAACTACTGTCACCATATAAAACTGTCACTGTCCCGTGCTTAATTCCAGTATCGATTGTTTTTGGGAAAAGTTCTTTAACTTCTTCGGGATAAGCACTAGTCGCAATATCAACGTCGTGAATATGGCGATTTAATAATAAGTCACGGACGGCTCCGCCAACAAAATATGCTTCAAACCCTCCATTTTCAAGTCTTTCAAGTACCGGCAACGCGGCCGTAAAAATATTCGGTAAATTATTTATTTTCATTATTATCAACTCGTTTATTAGTGTATTAGTTTCAATAAGTATGGTATTTTTAGTATGCTGTGTCTAAAATAAAATCTTTTATTAAAGAGGGAAATTATTATGCGTAAATTTAATTCCAAAACTATTACAGATATCTGTATGATAGCACTTGGATGCGCCATTTACGGATTAAGTCTGGATATAGTTTCCGTGCCTAATAGGTTAGCTGATGGCGGGATCAGCGGAATTTGCCTGATCCTTCGTCATTTTTGGAACATAGACATGGGCTTTTCTTCGCTTGTATTAAATATTCCCTTAATTATTTTAGGCTACCGTTTTATGGGTAAGCACCTTTTAAGTTATACCATTTGGGGAACCATTTGTCTTTCCTTCTTTTTATGGCTATGGCGCTTATTCCCAATTATATCATTGAATTTAGATCACGACCTCTTCTTAGCCGCTCTTTTAGCCGGTTCTTTATCTGGTTTAGGACTTGGCTTAGTCTTTCGTTACAATGGTACGTCGGGTGGTACTGATATACTTGCCCGGATTGCTCAAATAAAGTATGGTGTTCCCTCGGGAAAAGTATTATTTGCGTTCGATGCACTCGTTTTAGTAGCATCACTTACTTACCTGGATATTACACACATGATGTATACTTTATTTGCTTCTTTTATCCTCAGTCGGGTAATGGATGCTGTCCAACAAGGTGCCTACTCCGCTAGGGGTTTATTAATCATTTCTGATAAATATAAAGAAATTGGGCAAATGATTGATTTAAAATTGAGCCGCGGATTTACTTATCTTGAGGCTAAAGGCGGATATAAAGAAGAAAATCGTCCCGTTATTTATGTGGTGGTTGAACCGCGAGAAGTACCAGCAATTAAAGACTTAATCAAGCAGGAAGATCCGCATGCCTTTGTAAGTATTATTGAAGTGCACGAAGCTTTAGGTGAAGGATTTACTTACAAACAAAAACAGAGGCATTTATTTATTCGCAAATAAAAAGTAGTAAAAGTTTAAAACTAAGCTTTTACTACTTTTTTGCTTCAATTATTGTAATTGATTATATAAATCTTGCATCTCATCATCTTCAGGAACCAACTTCAGATAACGTTCCAACAACTGTTTTACAATCTCATCCGAATTAGCTTCCGTACTAAAGAAGCGGATCATCTGTTTTAAGAAAGTTGAATTATCTTTAAATTCGGGATATGCAAGCAGAAATTCACTTTTAGCCTTATCGCTATTATCCATTCGCTCATACGAAATTGCCATATTCCAATAAGCTTGTGGTTCAATATCGTCATCATCAAGGCTTGCAAACAAATCAAGATTCTCTTTATCTTTATGTTCACTTAAATAGAGATTGGATAGCTGCAACCGTAAATCATTATTATCAGGAGCAACTTTCAGCCCCTTCTTTAACAATTTCTCTGCTGTCTTAAAATCTTTTAAATTGGCAGCTGCCCGGGCACCTTTAGAATATAAGACCTGGTCTAATTCATTATAGGCAAGACCCGTTTGAGCAGCATGCAAAACTTGATTATCATCATGTTTATGCTCATAAGCCTCAGCCAGCAATGGATATGCATTCACATAATCTGGGCTTTGCTCAATTACACTATCAAGGTATTTGATAGCCTGATCATAGTCTCCCACTGAGAGCATTACAAGGCCTGCTTGGTACTTGCTATCGATATCAAGAATATCTTCGCTGTGCTCCTTGATAATCTTGCTAGCATCCTCATACTGCCCTAATTTGGCTAACGTTTGAAAAATCCGTTGATTTAGGTTAACCTCGCTAAAATTCTTTTGCCGTTTAATTAAATCTTGATAGATTGGCAGAGCTTCCTCATATTTGCCACTTAAATAGTCTAGTTCAGCCAAACCAAACTTAATGGCGTCTTCATCAGGATCTATTTTTAAAGCTTTTAAAAGCTTAGTTTTAGCCGTTTCAAGCAAACCATTAGTCTGGTAATAGTCAGCCTGAACTAGCAAACTGTCTACATAGGCGGGAGAGGATTCAGAAACATTATAAAGTAACGAAAGTCCATCATCGTCATCACCATCATTCAGTAAAATTTCTGCCAAATATACTTTGAATAAATCCTCCTTAGGAAATTTTGCAATTAAAGCACGGTATACCTGCTTGGATAAATTAGTAAAGCCTAAGTCGGTTAAATTTTCAGCAAGGGATGCTAAAATTTCTGGTTTATCATTATTTAAAGCCTTTTTTAACAAAATTTTTTGTTGGGAAAAATCTTGTTTTTCAATTGAGTCAAGTAATTGTTCTGAATAACTCATAATTTCCTCCATTCAAATATATATTTTGACACAAAAAAACGCTGGTACAAAAACCAACGCTTTTTTTAGATGAAACTACCAATTACTTAACAGCCTCTTTAAGAGCCTTACCTGGCTTAAATGCAGGAACTTCACTAGCTGGAATTTGGATTTCAGCACCAGTTTGTGGGTTACGGCCTTTACGTGCTGCACGGTGACGTACTTCAAAAGTACCGAAACCGATTAATTGCACCTTGTCACCTTTAGAAAGGTTATCTTGGATTGAGCTAAAGAATGCATCAACAGCTGCTGCTGCATCTTTTTTAGTTAATTTAGTCTTTGAAGCAACTTCAGAAACTAATTCAGCTTTATTTGCCATATGGAATTCACCTCCTGAATCTGAACTCGAAGTTCAAAATCTTATTCCTTATATAAGGAACAAGGAATAATGATCATGGTAATCATTCTTTCCTTAGCTCCCAAATTATCACAAAACCCCTATTACAACAAGCATTTTTAGAAAAAAACGATTTTTTTCTACACTTGCTAGTTACAAATTATTTTCTTTTACGCGGAATGATTTTAATTGGGGTTCCACGAAAATCAAAATTGTCCCTAAGTTGATTTACCAAAAACCGTTGGTAAGAGAAATGCATCAAATCCGGATCATTAACAAATACCACAAAAGTAGGCGGATTGGTTGAAACCTGCGTCATGTAGTAGACTCGCAATCGTTTACCCTTAATTAATGGTGTTGGGACCAATTTACTTGCATCAAGCAGTAAATCATTCAAGGTACTAGACTTAATCCGTTGATTTTGATTCTTATACACCTTTTTAACCATTTTTGGTATTTGGTCTAATCTTTGCCCCGTCTTTGCAGAAATAAAAATAATTGGTGCATAGTTTAAATATTGAAATTCCTGGTGAATAATCTGGACAAAATCTTTGCCACTAGAACTATTTTTCTTCGGTAAATCCCATTTATTGACGACGATAATAATGCCACGACCAGCATCATGCGCATATCCAGCCACATGCTTGTCTTGTTCACGAATGCCCGTACTTGCATCCAAAACCAAGCAAACAACGTCAGAATGTTCAATAGCTGCCATAGCACGCATTACAGAGTACTTTTCCGTCTTTTCGTAGACTCTGCCACGACGACGAATACCTGCAGTATCAACTATTCGGAATTTACTACCATCTTCACCTACAAATGGTGTATCAACCGCATCACGGGTAGTTCCCTCTTCATTATTTACGATAACCCGCTTTTCACCAACAAGTTTATTAACAATTGAAGATTTTCCAACATTGGGACGACCAATTATACTAAAAGATATTTCATCTTCCTCTTTTTTGTCGAGATCCTTTGGGAAAGCGTCAACAATTTTATCAAGTAAATCTCCAATTCCCGTGCCGTGAACACTAGAAACAGGAATAGGTTCACCTAAGCCTAAACTATAAAAGTCATAAATATCTGTTCGTTGTTCTGGATTATCAGCCTTATTTACCGCTAAAATAACCGGCTTCTTAGTTCGATAAAGAAGATGAGCTATTCTTTCATCTAAATCAGTCATATGATTAACTACACTGACAAGCAGAACGATTACATCCGCTTCTTTTATGGCAATTTCCGCTTGAGCACGAATTTCATCTTCTAATTTACCATTTTGCCAGGTAATACCACCCGTATCGATTAAATCAAATTTATGACCAAGCCATTCCGCTTGAGCATAATTTCTATCACGGGTTACACCGGGCTTATCTTCTACAATTGCCAAGCGGTGATTAATGATACGGTTGAAAAGCGTTGATTTACCCACATTCGGGCGGCCAACTATTGCTACCACTGGTAAAACCATTTCTCAGCCTCCTTTACAAATAAAAAAAGCCGACAATTGTCGGCTTTTTTATAATTAATAATTATAATTATTTACGGTCCTTCAATTGGTCACCAATAATGTCACCCAATGCAAAGCCGTTGTCATCATTATCCATATACTTCTTGTTGACTGAGCTTCTGTTGTATGAACGGTGAGGACGAGAGCCTTCGTTACCAGAGTTATTAGAATCAACAGCCTTCATTGAAAGTGAAATTCTTCTTTCACTTGGATCAATGTTTAAGACCTTAACCTTAACGGTTTGTCCAACTTTCAAAACATCACTTGGCTTATCAACGTGCTTATATGATATTTCTGAAACGTGGACTAAACCTTGAATACCATCAGCAACTTCAACGAAAGCACCGAAGTTAGTTAATGACTTAACTTCACCTTCGAATACATCGCCTTCATGTAAGTTAGCTGTTGCTTGTTCAAATGGTGAAGGTAAAGTTTGTTTAATTGAAAGGGAAATACGGTGTCTGTCATCATCAATCCCGATGACCTTAACTTTTACATCTTGACCAGTCTTTAAAACATCGCTTGGCTTATCAACATGCTTATAAGAAATTTCTGAAATGTGAACTAAGCCGTCCACACCACCAACATCAACAAAAGCACCGAAGTTGGTTAAGCGTGAAACTTTACCTTCAATAACATCACCGACAACTAATTGTGATGCAACTTTATCAAAGGCTTCTTCACGTTCTTCCTCAATTAAGTCCTTGTGTAAAAGAATCAAACGGTTCTTGTTAGGATCAATTTCGGTAATTTTAAGCTTCATAGTTTTGCCAATATAAGGCTTAAGATCTGAAACATAACGATTAGAAATTAGTGAAGCTGGTAAAAAGCCTCTAGTACCTACATCGACTAACAAACCACCACGTACTGATGATGTTACAGTACCTTCAATAGTTTTGCCAGCTTCAAAGTCCTTTTGTAACTTATCGTAGGCTTCTCTTTCCTTTAAACGGGTAACTGAGAAGAAGAATTCGCCGTTTTCTTTATCGCCACCAGCTCTTCTCAATACTAAAGCCTTGAATGTATCTCCTGGCTTTACTAATTTGCGTAAGTCTGCGTTGCGGTCTGAAGTGTATTCGCGACGAGGAATAACACCTTCGACACCGGCATTCTTGACACCAACATCGATTTGACCATCTTCAACGTCTAATACTTCAACATCGACAATATCTCCGACCTCAACTCCTTGCATTTTCTTTAATGCATCTAAAAATTGATTACTGTTTTCTGACATATTTACCTCCCAATATCATACCTAATTTTAAATGAAAACAAGATATATTTCTACTGTTTTAGCTTCTTTTTTAAAGTTTTTTTGCTTTTTCTTTGATTTTCTTCAAAATTGTATCCACTACTTGATCAATTGTCATATTTGTAGTGTCGATTTTAATTGCATCACTCGCCTTTTTTAAGGGTGATATTTTGCGGTGAGAATCTTTATAGTCCCTATTAGCTATATCTTTTTCAATTTCATCCACCGTCTTATCAGAATGAATACCTCTTTGCTTAAGATCAAGCAATCGTCTTTGAGCACGTGAATGTGCCGAAGCCACTAAAAAGATTTTAACTTCTGCATTAGGCAAAACCGTAGTACCAATATCACGACCATCCATGATAACGTTTGTTTGTCCGGCCATTTTCCTTTGCAAACTAACCATTTTCTTTCTGACTCCTGCCAAGGCAGAAACTTGGGACACATTGGCAGAAATCTCAGGCGTGCGAATTTCTAACGAAATATCCTTATTCCCTGCGTATACCTTCTGCTCACCATTTACGGCTTTAAACTCTATTCCGGTTTTATCAATTGCTTTTAAAATGGCATCTTCATCGCCATAATCAATCTTATTATCACGAGCAATCACCGTACATGCACGATACATCGCACCCGTGTCAATATATACAAAAGATAATTTCTTAGCAATAATCTTTGCTACCGTACTCTTCCCTGCTGATGCAGGACCATCAATCGCTACTTGCATTCCAATAAAAAAGAGACCTTTTAGCCTCTAACCTTTCTAAAAATTTATTTTAATTTAAGTGTCTGTCCAGCATCAACTCTTGCCATGCTGTTAAGATTATTTAATTTAGCCAAATCTTCTACACTCATCCCATGCTTTGAGGCAATGCTAGATAAAGTATCTCCACTTTTAACAACGTACTGCTTTTTCATAGATGAAGTATTATTTAAACTTGATTGCGTTTTATTTAATTTATTTTTCTTAGCTTTTTTATTTTTCTTAACTTTATGTTTTGGTACTTTTTTAGCTTTTTTGGTAGTCTGCAATTGTGTAACCTGGTTATTAGGCTGCTGATCAGCTGCCAAACGATGAACTATAGGCACAAGAGCAATAATAATTATTATTAAAATTGTGATTATTGCAATCCAACCTTTAGAACTTGACTGTTCACCAGAACTTCTAGGTTCAGTGGGTCGTTCATAATGCTTGTATGGACCTTGTTTCTGATTCATCTAGAATCTCCTCCATTCATTTAACTTGCTTAATTTTAGCATACTTATTATAAAATTAAATAAAAAAGCCGGTTACTCTAATAACCAACTTCATTAATATACTAAAATATTCTAATTTTTTAAATTAAAGTGTTTGCGTACAAATGGTTTAATGTTTTTTAAAACCGTAGCAAACAGAACATAAATAACGATACTGTTAATTGTCCCCTTCAATAAGTTAAAAGGAACTATAATACCAAAAATATAGGCTTTCATTGATGGCAAATGTAACAATTGTCTTAAATATACTTTTTCAGTAAAATGCAACAAACCGTTGTAACTATTGATTGCAGGCATATTTGGCACTGCTGTTACGGCATACACTGGGGTCAAAATAAAGGCATTGATCAAAGCCAATAATAAGGTCATGGCTAAAATACCAATGATCAAACCTACTACGGGCAACAGATAATCTTTTAGTGATTTATTTTTCTTTTCCTTTATGTTCTTTGTAACGAAGTAAAAAGGTAACGCAAAGGATAAAGAAGCGAGAAAAGCAGCAGTTTGCCCCACTAAACTCGGTAGTGCAAAGCCACTAAATACCAAACTTAATAACATCCTAATAAATGCAATAAAGATACCGGGACCTGCTCCAAAAATAATGGTTCCAATCACAATAATGACATCAGAAAAATCAAATTTTAAGAAACCAACCCCTGGAATAATTGGAAATTCAAATTTCATTATTACAAAAGCGATAGTTCCAATTAATGCATAAGCAATGATATTAGCTAAACTAGCAGAATTCCTTTTTGCGTTTTCCAAAATACTTACCTCCATATAACAATAGGTCTGTTGCTTCAGCAACAGACCTATAAAAGTAAGTATTAACTTTTCTTTTAGTTAGTCTGTCTTCTTTCATCTAGACTTTAACTATCGGTATCGTAATCGATTCAGCCACTTTCGTGGGTCGCGGACTTTCACCACCGGTCGGGACTTACACCCTGCCATGAAGACAACAAACTTAATATTCAATTTATAATTTTATGTTAATCCACGTGCTTTAATCTGTCAACTTCTTCACGCGATAATTCGCGGTACTGTCCAGATGTAAGGGATTGCAGGGTTAGAAAACTATAACGCTCACGCGACAACTTATCGACCATATGACCGACTGCCTTAAACATTCGCTTCACCTCGTGGTAATGCCCCTCATGAATAGTTAATTGGACTATCTGCATATTTTTATGTTTTTCCGAACGAATAACTTTAACTTTAGCTGGTGCACTTTTATGGTGATCAAACACGACACCACGCTTTAATTTATCAATTTCTTCAGGAGTTAAGCGACCCGTAATTTTGGCAACATAAACTTTTGGCACTTTATTTTTAGGATGCATTAACAGATTGGCTAATGCACCATCATTAGTCACCAAGAGCAAACCTGAAGTATCATAATCCAGCCTACCAATTGGATACAAACGGTACGGAATATCTTTAAAATAATCTACAACCGTTTTTCTACCCTTATCATCACTTACCGTTGATACAACACCACGTGGTTTATAAAACAAATAGGTGTGTAAACTCTCGCGTTCAATCGGTTCACTGTCAACAGTAATATTGCTAAAAGTATCTACTTTCGTACCCAGTTTAGTAACAACGTGGCCATCAACACGAACTCGGCCAGCCGTAATCATTTTTTCAGCTTTACGACGCGACGCTATTCCTGCTTCGGCAATTACTTTCTGTAAACGTTCTAAAGTCATTATTTTTCTCCCTTTTGTGACTGTGATAAATTTTTATCGGATTGACCCTTCGCAGCAAATAAATCAACTTGTCCTTCAGCATCAAAACTGTCATCTTCAAAATTTTCAATAACAGGTAAATCAGCTAAACTGTGGTAACCAAAATACTGTAAGAAATAGTCGGTTGTAACATATAAATTAGGGTGCCCCGGTGCCTCTTTTTTACCATTAGTCTTGACTAAGCCACGCCAGATTAATGTTTGTAAGGCCCCAGAAGAATTAACCCCCCGGATATCATCGATTTCTACTCTAGTAATCGGTTGCCGATAGGCTACAATTGATAAAATTTCTAAGGCAGATTGACTCAAAGTTTTAGTTAAATCTTTTTGAAAGTAATTTTCAATTACCTTGCTAACTTGGGGACTGGTGGTTAACTTGTAATTATCATTGATATGAAGCAATTGCAAGCCAGAATTACCATCTTTTTCTAATTTTTCATGCAGCCCCTTAGATAATTCTCTCAGAGCAGCACTACTTATTTGCAATAATTCACACAGACTTGTTGAATCGAGGCCATTATCACCCGCAACATAAAGTAAAGCTTCCAATTCAGCGGTTTTAGTTGCCATTCACACCAATTCCTTCCAAATACAGGTCGCCAAAGGCACGGGCTTGTTGTACGTGTATTTCTTGATTTTTACATAATTCCAGCAGAGCCAAAAAAAGTCCAATAAAGTCTGATAAATTCTGCATTTTCTTGGCACACTGAAAGAAACTAACCCGGGGGGTTCTTGCAACTTGTTCTTTTAAATAAGTGATCATCTTTGTAATCGGTGTTTCTTTAATGTCTACCGACGCAACGTCAGGCTGCCTTAGCTTTAACCTTTGCATAACTACAACAAAAGTATTGGCTAGTTCAGATGAAGTGATCTGCCCTAAAGGTAAAGGATGCACCTGCTTTGTTGGGGGCACACTTGCCTCTTTGGCAGCGGTGACAGAAGCATTTTTATTCTTTTCCTTAAAATAAGCAGAAATTTTCTTAAAAACTGAATACTGAACCAGTTGTTGAACTAATTCATTCCTCGGATCCTCTTCTGGTTCATCTTCATCGACAAAATCATTTTGCGGCAATAAATATTGGGACTTAATGCGCAATAAAGTTGAAGACATAACGAAATATTCCCCAGCAATCTGCAAATTAAGCTGTTGCATCTGTTCTAGATAAGATAGATATTGACTAGTAATTTGAGCTATTGGGATATCATAAATATCAATTTTTTGAGATTTAATTAGATGCAAAAGTAAGTCTAGTGGTCCCTCAAAATTGGGCAATTCTAAAGTTAAATTATCGCTCATGAGATTTATCTAAATACTTAATCAGATACGTGTATTCAGGAACGGCTGTTACTCTCTGTTTAGGATAAATACTAGCTAATTCTTGAACTGCCTTGGTTTCATATTTTTCTTCGCGGTAACCAGGTGCCATTGAGATATAACGAATAATTACAAAGTGGCTATCATTCTGAGTTCCAATAACACCTATAAAGTTAGAATTACCATTGCGATAAAGATAAAGCTGAAAATCAGAACTATTTTTGTTCAACTTTATCTCTTCTTTTAAATTATTCAAATTCTTAAAATCTGGCAAATAGGATAATAATCCCATTGCTGTTTTTTCATTATCATTTTTACATTCAATTAACATAAAATCACCTACGTACGTGGATGTGTTTTCTTATATACTTGTAAAATATGTTTTTGTGTCAGATTAGTATAAATCTGGGTGGTACTAATATCTGAGTGCCCCAAAATTTCCTGAACCACCCGCAAATCAGCTCCGTTTTCTAATAAATGAGTGGCAAAAGTATGTCTCAACGTGTGGGGCGTAACATCTTTTTCAATTTCAGCCATCTTGCAGTAACGCTTAATAATTTGCCAAACTGCCTGTCTGGTTAACGCCTCTCCACGATTATTGAGAAAAATGAATTCACTACTTTTGTTTTTCTGTAAAAGTAATGGATCCCGAACTTTTTTTTCATAGCGTTTAATCCATGATAACGCAACTTCACTAATTGGAATTAAACGCTCTTTTGAACCCTTACCTAATACCTTAACTAATTTTAAATCCTCATGCAGGTTCTTAAGTTTTAGATTAATTAATTCGCTAACCCTTATTCCTGTGGCATACATGGTCTCAAGCAAAGCACGATCACGCAAACCCAATTTTTTATCAACATCAGGTTGCTTAAGCAAAGTAGTAACTTCTTCCTCTGTTAAAGCAACTGGGAGTCTGTGTTCTTTTTTAGGTGGGTCAATCTCTAGCATTGGGTTAATCTTTTGAATATCTTGCCGTGCTAGCCACTGATAAAATTTACGCAAACTTGAAATCATACGACTAATTGAACTAGTTGCCTTATCCAGATCACGTTGTCTAGCCAGGAAAGCGTCAATATCAACTGCTTTTGTTGGCCAAGAAGTCATACCTTCTTTTTTGATAAAATCAAGGAATTCATATAAATCTTGCCGGTAAGCAGTAATAGTATTTTCACTGAGTCCCCGTTCAATTTGACTATAGCGAAGGTAATCCTCAATTTGCCCTTTTAAATCACTTATTTTCATCATCAGGATCTTTAATTAAAGTAATCGTACCGGCAGCTTTATTTTCCGTAATATACTTATACTTTAACAAGTGGCCGACGGCACGCTTAAAAGCTGCCTTAGAGATACCAAAATAATTCTTAATATCTTGAGCGTCGGATTTATCATAAAATGGCAAAGTTTTATCATTTTTTCTACGCAAACTCATCATTATCATTTGTGCATCATCGCCAATTTCTTCAAATGCACGTGGTAAACTGCTTAGATTTAACCGGCCATATTTACTTATGCCGATTACCCGACTTTTAAGCTGTGCCCCTAGACGTAAAGGACGAACCATTTGTGATTCATGGATAAAACCTAAATAATAGTCATCAGTAATCACAAAAGCACCAATTTCTCGACTTGCATAAACTGTCGCAAAGACATTCTTATTTTCCATATCGTTAGGAAAATGAACAGATAATTGATCAAAAATGCTTTCGTCAGCCAATTTTGCCCAAATTCGATCCTTTTCATCAGTTTGTAATCGAACTAAGAGCCGGTCATCCCTTCGTGGCCAACGTTCCTTTTCTAAAGGTAAATCATCAATCGAAAGAACAACGTCTTTATCTGGTAAACCGATATCAATAAAGACACCTAATCCAGCTTTTGTTTCAGTTACCTTGCCCCAACCATATTGATCTGGTTGAGCAAACGGCAAAAATTGGGTCATTTCACGATCATGCTGTTTATTATCATACAGGAAACCCTGAATCTCATCACCAATTTTGGGAACTTCATCTTGAGTAATTTCCTGGCGTTTTAATTCATAAGTAATGCCATCTACCTGCACAAAGTAAGCATTCTTATTCTGATCTATTATTTTACCTTTTCTGACTGTACCGAGCATAACCCACTTCTCCTATTTTACATATTCTGGCTTCTAGTATAAAAGAAAACTAAGCAAAATAAAATAGCCAGCCAAAAAGCTAACTATTTTTTAATATCTAGATATTATTTTTATTAGTTAAATTTCTAATTAAAGGTTTGAAATTTCACCTTGGTAAATAGCACCACGGTGAGCATCAACAGTGATAGTAGTACCGTTAGAAATCTTTTGGGTTGCGTCAGTAGCACCAACAACAACTGGGATACCTAATGATAAACCAACAACTGCGGCATGAGAGGTTAAGCCAGAAGCTTCAACAACCATACCAGATGCCTTCTTGATTGCTGGCATATAGTCAGGGTCAGTGGTCTTAGCAACTAAAATGTCGCCTTCCTTAACCTTGCTATTAGCTTCTTCAGCACTGTTTGCAACAACAGTCTTACCAACAACAGAGCCATTGCCTACTCCTAAACCTTGAGCAAGCTTGCTACCAATAATTTGTAACTTCATCAAGTTAGTAGTACCTGAATCACCAACTGGAACACCAGCTACGATGATTACAAGATCACCATCTTTGACGTAGCCCTTTTCCTTAGCTACCTTGGCAGCTATCTTGAACATATCATCAGTAGACTTAGGCTTTTGGGTCAACATAGGTTGTACACCCCAAACAATTGCTAATGAGTGTTCAATCTTCTCGTCAAATGTCAAAGCAAGGATATCTGCGTTTGGACGGTACTTAGAAATCATTCTTGCAGTGTAACCTGAGTTAGTTGCAGTAATGATAGTCTTAACACCTAATTCTTGAGCAGTACGTACAACAGATTCACCAATGGCTTCAGTTACGTTAGAACCCTTGTATTCTTCGAATCTTTGAAGTGATAAAGTATTACGCTTAGTCAATTCTTTTTCAGTACGTTCATCAATCTCGGCCATAGCCTTAACTGCTTTAACTGGGTACAAACCATTTGCTGATTCACCAGAAAGCATAGTTGCATCAGTACCATCAAGAACAGAATTAGCAACATCGGAAACTTCGGCACGAGTTGGACGTGGATTTTCTTGCATTGAATCAAGCATTTGGGTAGCAGTAATAACTGGTTTACCAAGTGCATTAGCTTTGTTGATCAAATTCTTTTGTACAAATGGTACATCAATAAATGGAATTTCAACACCCATGTCACCACGAGCAACCATCAAACCATCTGATACTTGTAAGATTTCATCGGCATTGTTAATACCTTCTTGAGATTCAATCTTAGGGAAAATCTTAATGTAATCAGCACCTGCATCTTCACAAAGCTTACGGATATCTAAAATATCTTGTGCCTTACGTGCAAATGATGCAGTAATAAAGTTAATGCCATGCTTTAACCCGAAATTAATATCGTCAGTATCTTTTTCAGTGATACCTGGGAGACGAATTTCAACACCAGGTGCATTAATACTCTTTCTTGAGCCAATAACACCAGTATTTTGTGCTTCACAGATTAATTCACGGTTCTTGTCGTCCTTTTCCTTAATCAAAAGGTCAACTAAACCATCATCGATTAATACATGACCACCAACATGGGTATCATCGTATAAACCATCATAGGTAGAATAAATCTTATCTTTATTTCCTTTAGTTTTGGTGCCCATTGCAACACGGATCTTATCACCAGTGTTAATAGTGAACTTGCCGCCTTCTTGTTCGGTAGTTCTAATCTCAGCACCTTTAGTGTCAAGGTCGATACCAAGAAGTAAGCCAGTATCCTTTTCCACTTGGCGAACCATCTTCATACGAGCAAGGTGTTCTGGGTGATTACCATGTGAGAAGTTAAAACGGAATACATTTGCACCAGCTTTAGCTAAAGCTGTAATGGTTTTAACATCGTTTGAAGCTGGCCCTAAAGTACTAACAATTTTAGTTTTCTTCATTATCTAAAAAATCCTCTCCAAAAATTGACTAATTTACTTAGTCATTTCATCATTTATATTCAGTAGTGCATAATCGCTTTGGTGTTTTCCATCAAACAGATCAAGTATGTCATGGGTACTAAGTTTGCCGTTCTCTATGCCGACAGCTAAACCGCCTTTACCATTGAGAAGTAATTTAACAGCATAGTTACCCATTTTAGTGGCATTTACTCTATCTACAACAGTTGGTGCACCACCACGTTGCATATGACCGAGAATATTGGCACGGGCATCAAAATCACCGTACTTCAAGAGTTCGTTCTTAAAGTCATTTGCGTTCATAACACCTTCGGCCACTACTACGATACCATTATCCTTACCATTAGCAAAACCCCGTTTAAGAGTTTCTGCAATTTCTTTTATATTGTAAGGACGTTCAGGAATAGCAATTGCATCGGCTCCGCTGGCTAAACCAACACGCATAGCAATGTCACCACATTCGCGACCCATTACGTTAACAATGAATACACGATGGTGGCTACTAGCTGTATCACGAATCTTATCAATTGCATCCATACCTGTACGGCAAGCAGAATCATAGCCAATCGTATAATCAGTATACGGGATATCATTATCGATAGTACCTGGTAAACCTACAGAGTTAATACCAAGACGAGTTAACGCTAAAGCACCGTGATAAGAACCATCACCGCCAATTACGATAACTGTTTCAATCCCGTGCTTTCTAAGTTGCGCAGCTCCCTTTTCTTGCACTTCTTTTTGCTCAAACTCGGGAAAACGAGCACTATACAAAAATGTGCCGCCGTGATTAATCGTATGATCAACATCCGCCTCTGTCAGTGGAACAAAATCTCCTGCAACTAATCCGGCAAAACCATAACGAATACCAAAAACTTCAATTCCATGATGGATAGCAGTTTTGGTAACAGCTCTGATTGCTGCATTCATACCAGGGGCATCTCCGCCACTAGTTAAAATACCAATCCGTTTCATGAATTCACCTCATCAAGATTATTTGTGTAATTTCTCACATCAATTAGATTTTACCATTATTCTTTATAAAAATCTCATAAAAAATGGTCTAATTTGTTGTTTTGACAGTCTTTTTAAATGTTAACGCTATCATTCTTTATTTGTTAACAAGTTAGCATAAATTTAATTTAACCCTTAAAATGCACTTCACGCAAATTGGTCAACAAATATTGCTTCTTACTGGAATCATAACGGTCATTTTGAATCTTTAATCCTAGAAGATAAATCGATCTTTCTTTTAAGATATTATGAATTTTTTCATAGATAGCTGGAAAAATGACAACTTCCTGACTACTGCTAGAATCCGCAAAGCTAGCAAAAGCCATTGTTGTTCCTTTTTTAGTCCTAATCCTTTTTAAAGTCATCAACTTTCCCACACCGACTCCAGTTTCGTTTATTTGGAATTGATCGAGTGGCTTAGCATCAAACTGCTTTGCATACTTTTGTACAGCAATAAGTGGTGATGTCATGGTTGAAAAGCCCATCGCTTTTTCTTCCATTTCGACTTTTTCAGCCTTAGTTGGTGCTGGAGCTGGTTTTATTGGCACACCGCCTAAACCTTCTGACAAAGATAGATTTTGTCCGGTTAACTGCACATTTTCGACGATATCCTGACAATTTTTCAATAATTCGTTACGATTGCCATCAATATGATCAAAACAACCAGCCATAATCAAAGACCTAATTGCCCCAACTTGTAGGAATTTAGCATCAATTCTCCGCAAAAAATCATTTAAATCTTTAAAGGGTTCCTTTGTATCAGCAATTTGGGTTAAAAAGTCAGTCCGTAAGCCTTTAACTGCCCGCAAGCCTACCAAAATCTTACCGTCCTTAACACTAAAGTTAAGCGGGCTCTCGTTGATATCTGGTGGCAATATACGAACATTGGCTTCTTGTGCACGCATAATGTAGTTTCGTACCTTAAATTTACTAGAACTAACCGAATTAAGCATTGATGTATAAAATTCTGCAGGATAATGAACTTTTAAGTAAGCAAGCCAAAAGGCAATTTCAGTGTAAGCAACGGCGTGTGAACGGTTAAAACCATAATTAGCAAATTGTTCAATATAATGATAGACACGTTCGCCGACTTTGCGGTCGTGCCCCTTCTTGACCGTCCCCTCAATAAACCTATTTCGTTCTTGTTCAATTACGTCCTGATTCTTTTTGGACATAGCACGCCGCAAAATATCGGCTTCCCCTAAAGAAAAACCAGCTAAAATTTGTGCAGTCTGCATGACCTGTTCCTGATAAACAAGGACGCCATAAGTTGGTGCCAAAATTTTCTTTAAACTTGGATCTGGGTAAGTTACCGGTTCTTCCCCCTGTTTTCTAGCAATAAAAGTAGGGATATTTTGCATTGGACCCGGACGGTATAATGCATTGACAGCAACTAAATCTTCAAAATTATCTGGATGCAGTTCTCTCAACACACGTCTGATTCCATCGGATTCAAACTGAAACACAGCATCAGTTTTACCTTCTTGGAATAATTTCAAAGTTTTGGGATCATTTAACGGAATCTTATTTGGATCAATCTTGATACCTTGTCCTCTAATTGAATTCAAGGTATTACCCAAAATAGTTAAGTTCCGTAAACCCAAAAAGTCGATTTTTAATAAACCTAAAGATTCAACGTATTTTTTTGTTTGTTGCGTTACTGGGATTCCAAGCTGCCCCGATTGAAGGCCAGAAATTTCCGCAATCGAATTATCACTAATTACTAAACCGGCCGCGTGAATTGAATAATGCCGTGGCAATCCTTCAAGACCCAGTGCGGTCTTAAAAAGTAATTTATTTTGCTCAGTACTATTAACAAGCAGGCGCATTTCCCTGGAATCTTTATAAGATTCTCGCAGAGTAATTTTCTTTTTTGAATAAGGAACAGCATTAGCCCATTTATTCAATTCAACAGCACTAGCGCCAAACGCACGGCCAACATCCCGCAAAGCCTGTTTTGCGGCTAAAGTACCAAAAGTTAAAATTTGGGCCGCATGATCCATACCATATTTGTGGTACATGTACTCAATAACATCATCCCGTTGATTATCTGGTATATCCAAATCAATATCAGGCATTTCATGTCTTGAAGGATTTAAGAAACGTTCAAATAGTAAATGGTATTGCAAAGGATCAACTTGAGTGATCCTCAATGAATAAGAAACCAAGGAACCACAAGCAGAACCACGCCCAGGTCCCGTCGTAATTTTTACACGGTGGCAATAATTAACAACATCCCAAACAATCAAGAAATAATCGTCAAAGCCCATTTTATTGATGACGCTTAATTCATAATCAAGCCGTTTTTGGTATGCCTCAGGCACCTTTTTATTGGCAAAACGTGTTTCTAATCCTGTTTGGGCAAGATAATGAAGGTATTCCTTAGAAGTAGGAAATTTATCCTGGTGGTATTTAGGCAAAACCGGAGATTGAAAAATAACTTCGGCGTTACAGTCTTCCGCTATTTTCCAGGTATTATTAAGAGCTTTGTCTAGATCAAAATTGTGATAACGTGCCGAAAGTTCCTGGCTAGAATTTAAGAAATGAGAACCGTTTTGCTTAGACAAATCTTCAATATTTTGCAGTTGCCCGCCATCTTTAATCGTAAACAAAGTTTTCTGCAGAAACTGGTCTTTAGGCCTCAAGTACTGACCATCTTCCACGGCCACCATCGGCAAATCAAATTGCTTGCTCATAGTTTTGACATAATCAATATAACTTTGTTGAGTTTTAGAAGCGTAAACACCTATATATAAGGAGCTGCTTTGCGGAATTAATCCTTTTAAATCACGGATTAGCTCACTTCCCAGCCGTTCATTCTGCTCAAAAAGCATTAATAACTCACTACGGGTATTGGCAGGAATTATAACTACTAAATCTTCAAGGTACTTAGTTAATTCTTTTAGGGTTAATACCTTCTTATTCTCCCCATTCTCGGTCAATAAGTTAATCGCGCTCGATAAGCGCAGAACATTACGGTATCCCTTATTACTTTTAGCCAAAACAATTAAGTCATACTTATTAGTACTGTCTACCAAACCGTTTAAACGAACTTCCATCCCCAATAATGGTTTGATTCCTACTTTTTTGGCTAGTTCATAAAAGTTAACTAGACCGTATGTAACGTTGATATCCGTTAGGCCAACGGCTTCGTATCCTAAATCTTTAGCCGTAGATAATAAATCTTTAATTCTTGTCGGACTCTCAAGTAAAGAGAAAGAACTTAAATTTTGAATTGCAGCAATTCTCATTCCTTGGCCACCTTTCTACTAAAATTAGTATACCAAATACACCGTTTTAAGTTTGAAAACACGCCTAACTTTTGCTAAAATTCATCTATGAAAGAGGGAATAACTATGGGTCGCTATATAGTAACTATTTGCTGGAGCGTTGTTTATATGCTAATCGTCGGCTTTATTGGAGCTCCATTAACACAAAACGTTTTTAATCTTAAAGAAGCTGTTATAATGGGTGTCATCTTTGGCTTTCTTTTCGCAGCTATTATTCCAACGATTACTGCTCATGCAAACAAAGATAAAAGTAAATTTAATAAACTTAAATAAATTTTGATAATCAAATAAGCCGTTAGCAAAAATGCTAACGGTTTATTTTTTCTAATTAATAAAATTGATAATTTTTACTAGTATCTACTTCTACATCGGTTTGAGTTAAATATTCCTTAAACATTTGCACGTAATCTTTATCGAGGGTAAATTCGATCTTATCCATACTGTATTCAGGATAAAAGCCACCACCCATAGCTCGGTAATTATTAACCGCTAAATGATAAATCTTATTGTCTTCAACCACTTTACCATTCAAGGTCAATTCGGTTAATCTATGCCCTTCTGGCTTAGAAATATCGGCTTTATATTTAACCGGATAAAAGACATCAAAATGATACAGCATTGGTTTTGGTTTAATCCAACGGTCCTTAAAACCAATCTTACCTGACTGATCTTTTTTAAGAAAAGAAAGGCTGTATTCAATAATATGCTTTAACTCCTTACCCGTTAACTTAACCCGACAAAGTTGGTTAGAATATGGATAGTTAAGGAGGACATCCCGCATAGTAACTTTCTTGCCAAAGCCCTTAGCAGTTTCACTCATCACTGCGGTAGCTGAAACATCTGCCTTAGTAAAGTAAAGCTGCATCTGTTGCAAAAGGTTTATAAATGGGGCTCCTTCAAGCCTAGCCTTTGTTGCATTTCCAATTGGTGCTGGCTTATTTAGTTGTGCGATTGGCTGGTCAAGCCACTTTTGCGTATTTTTATCTAAATCCTTAACTAAGGCAACAATCTTTTTATCGGGTTCATAATCTTTGGTATCGATCAATTCTGTAGACATAGACTTGATCTTTTTACTTTCATCGTCAATGTTTAAAACCACCTTAGCAACGGCCTCACCCCGGTATCCTGGCTGTACAATCGCTGTATTACGGGTTACTAAATTTAGCCTGCGGTGTTGGTGGCCGGTTAGTAACACATCCACCTCTGGAATTTTTGTTAAAATCTTATACCCCTCGTTTTCACCACGATCAGGTTCTGTGGCCTTCCCAGTTTGGGGATCACATTCAAAACCGCCATGATAGATAACAGCCAAAACGTCCACTTGTGGTCGTAAAATTTTTGCATAATGCTTGATTTTGCTAAAAGCAGAAACAAATTTTAAACCAGCAACGTGTTCCTTAGGTTCCCAATGTGGGATGTATTGAGTGGTTATTCCAAGCAAGCCAACCTTAATCCCGTCTTTTTCAATAATTTGGTATTCCTTACCAAAAGCCGATACATCGGTTTGTGCATCCAGAATATTGTCATTAATTATTGGTGCTTTATTATTATCTACGTAATAAGCCAAATAATTTAAACCAAAGTTAAAATCATGATTACCTATACAACGTGCATCATAGCCAACCAGGTTATAAGCAGCGGTTAACTTTGCTAGAGCCGAGTAATCATCGACAGAATGAGCATATGACGCAAGAGGAGAACCTTGCAAACAATCTCCCGCGTCGGTCACAATAACATGATCCTGACCATATTTAGCTTTCTCAGCCTTAATCACGGAACTAACCCGACTTAGACTAAATGGCGCTTTGTAATCTGTTTTGTTTTGATAATCGGTTGGAAGTAAAAATCCGTGGACATCACTTGAATGTAAAAATATTAATTTCATAATCTTATTTTCTAAATTTCTGTATAAAAAAAGACACCTGATATAAACGGTGCCTTTTAATTAATTATTGTCATTGTTGTTAGTATTATTAGTCTTATTAACAACTTGACGACCTTTATAATAGCCTTTTGGTGAAACGCGGTGGCTTAAACGGTACTCACCAGTAGTTGCATCATAATGCATTGCTGGTACAGTTAACTTAATATGTCCACGACGTGAACGTTTCCGTTGTTTCGAAGTATGTCTCTTAGGAACTGCCATTTGATTTGATCTCCTTTATTGTAATTTTAAGTTTCAAGCTACACTTAAAGAGCAACCTGAATTACTTCACGTGTTTTAATGATACTATTCAATCATAAATAAATCAAGATTTATTAGCTTTTCTTGCTACTATTATTTGGTTTATCCGGTCTTAAATTCCAACCTAGCAAAATGCCGATAATTATCATTACCACAAGAACAATAATCAATGGCAGCTTAAATTTGTAAAAGCCAAAATTAATTGCCACATCATTGGTATTGAGCACCACGAAAATAACCGCAAGTAATATAAGAATCAAACTGATAATTAATTTAATTTGTTTTTTCCTAGCTTTCATATTCTTACTACTTTCTAGAAGCAAATTTCAGGGATACACGGTCACCAATTGATGGAAATAAGTTATAAAGCTTGGCTAAAACAGCTAAGCTAAGCGGTAAATTTAATTCCCGCTTGTTGCTGCCAAAGAAGTGAACAACTTGCCATGCTACATCGTCAGGATCCAGCATGAACTTTTCAACACTCTTAGCATAATTGCCGGTCTTATCAGCAATATTAAAGAAGTTAGTATAAACAGGTCCTGGATTAACGGTCATAACCTTTACACCAAATGGTTTTAATTCAAGCCGTAAAACATTTGAGAATTGAATGACCGCTGCCTTAGAAGCACTGTAAGCAGCTGATTTCGTGGTCGGAACCTTACCAGCCATTGAACCGAAGTTAACAATCTGGCCAGTCTTCTGCTCTATCATCAATCTACCAACTAAACGGGTGAAGTACATTAACCCTAAAACATTAACTTGGAACATCTCGGTAACTTCATGCCGGTCCATTTCCATAAATGTTTCAAACTTACCAAAACTAGCACAGTTAACCAAATAATCAATGTGCTTTACTACTTTAACTATATTGTTAAAGGTGTCGTCAATTTCATCGCTCTTGCCGATATCAGTTGGGAAAACATATGCATCGGCACCAGATAATTCCTTAGCTTCTGCAGCAATTTTCTCTAACTTATCCTGTCTTCTAGCAATCAGGATTACTGTGGCACCACGTCCGGCACTCTCTAAGGCAATGGAACGGCCGATACCACTTGAGGCACCAGTTACAACTACAACTTTATTTCTTAATGAATCACTCATTTTTTACACCTTTCATTGGAATTACTACCCGATCAAAATCATTAACCAATTTTGTATTTGGAAAGATTCTTTTTGCTTGTTTTTCCAAATTCTTAGCTTTTGAACCTAAATACCTAGCAGATATGTGATCCAAATATAAATGCTTAACTCCATTATCACGCGCAACCTTAGCTGCTTCAACCGCAGTTGAGTGATAATATGCATGCGCTAATTTGGCTTCATTACCAGCAAAAGTCGATTCATGAACCAACACATCAGCATTTTTAGCTAATTTAGCAATGTTTGGTGTAGATCGCGTATCATAAATGATTGTTACTATTCTACCAGGTTTATTCGGACCTAAAAAGTCCTCACCATTTAGTATAGTACCATCAGACAAGGCTATTTGTTTACCCTCTTTTAATTTACCAAGTAACGGACCATTAGGAACCTTATATTGAGCTAACTTATCCATCAATAATTCTCCTGGATGAGAATCCTCGACAACCCGATAACCAAAGCTCGGTACCCGGTGATCTAATTTCTTAGCATAAACTTTAAATCCTTGACCTTGATAAATAAGGCCACCTTTTACCAATGCAACAAATTTAATTGGATAAGATACCTTAGACCGAGACACCCTTAAAGCGGTTCTAACAAATTGTTCAAGACCTGGAGGGCCATATATTGTTAACGGTCCGACGTCCCCTTGAAAAGAACGCGTTGCTAGTAAACCTGGTAACCCAAAGATATGGTCACCATGATTGTGTGAAATAAAAATTTTGGTAACTTTGCGTAAACGAATATTTGTCCTCAATATTTGGTGTTGTGTAGCTTCGCCCACATCAAAGAGCCAAATTTCATTAATTTCATCAAGCAGTTTCAAAGCAATACTTGACACATTTCTTTGTTTTGACGGTTGCCCTGCTCCTGTACCTAGAAATTGTAATTCCATGAATTTCCTATCTTAATACTTTGCATGCTCAATTATTGTTTTCACAACAAAAGCACTATAATGCTTAGATCCAACTGGAGTCGGATGTGTTTCATCCTGATAAAACCACTTAGGATGATTCTTTGAATAACCGTACCAGTCAATAACAGTTAAATTACGATGATGTTTAGAGGCTTGTTTTAGTAAACCGTTAACTTGATCCTGCCATTGCTTGGTCGGAACATGGGTATTTATCCAAAAGACGTGCCGTTTAGGACCTATCTGGTGCATCAAGCGATCCAGATCATTCATCGAAAATGGTCCATTAGTTCCTAAGCCAATTAAAACGTTATCAGCTAATACACCTTTCTTTTGGTATTTATTCAATAAATCATAGACAACATCCAATTGACGCGAAACAGCAGCATCGATTAAAGCTTTCGGCATTAATCGTTTCAAATCATTACTGGATCCAGCCATAACCGAATCTCCAACCGCCGTAAGCTGAACTTTGCGGGCTAATTGCAGATCAACCTGTGAAATACCATATTTTTCAAATGATTTATTAACTGGATGTTTCTTAGCCCTTTGGGTGGCTTCCTTAACCAGTTTAGTCTTTTGTGTCGTCTTTTTCTTAGATTTTCTTAATTTAGCAATTAAGGTTTTATTATCTTTGGATTGTTCTTTCCTGTTAGCAATTATTCGCTCAGCCAGTTGTGACTTATTAAAATTCTCTGCTTTTACAGTAGGAGAAACAATAATTCCCATGCTGCCAACCAAAAAGATTAATACAGCTACAACTGCTTCTGCTTTTCTAAGGTAATCTTTTCTTTTAATATCAAATAATTGTGTAAAGTAATTTTTCGTCTTTGCCCAACTAATTTTACCCATTGGCTTTTCGATCAAACGATAAGTTAATTCACTAATAAGCAAAATAATAAGCACTTCAATAATATGATACAGCAAAACATGATCGGCCATATCGGTTACCTTATCTTCAAAAAAGATCATCACCGGAAATTGGTATAAATAAATACCGTAACTTCTAGAACCAATCCAGTTGAAAACCGGATTAGTTAACCAACGGTTCCAGTGGCTACCAGGATGAGCAATTATTCCCACCATGATGGCAGTTAAAACAGTAAAAATTAACATACCACCATAATAAGCAAATGCTGATTGCGGATTCATCGTGTTACTAAAGAATAATAGTAGCATGCCAATAAATGCTATTGCACCAACAATATCAAGGGCACGGGTGTCCGATTTTCTAACTTGAGGTTTTAAATCTTCTATTGGCCAAATTACTGCTAGAGCTGCTCCAATTCCTAAAGAAAAAAATCTGGTATCAGTTCCATAATAAATGCGGTTAATATTAGCGCCAGTCTTATAGAGAAGTGCCATTTCTAACGCTGAAAAAATAGAAAGTCCGAAAAGTACCCAAAAAATCCCTTTTCTTTTTTTAAAGTATTTGACTAAAAGCCAAATAACTAACGGCCAAAGAATATAAAATTGTGCCTCAATCGACATGGTCCATAAATGCGTAAAGGGAGATTCATTCGTGGCAAAGCGTTCAAAGTAACTTTGTCCGTTAAGAATTTGCCAAAAATTATAGACATTAAGTAAATTAGTAATCACTATTTGGTTTAGTTTTACCAATAAATTACGCTGAAACAAAAGAATATACGCCGCAGAAAGCCAAAGTACAGCAATTAACTGCGGATATAATTTCTTAATCCGACTTAAATAAAAGCCCTTAGTGTTATAACTACCCTCTTCTTTGTAAGAACGCAGCATATGGTCTGTGACCAAATAACCTGATAAAACAAAAAATATCGGCACCCCAAGATACCCGCCAATAAAAGTATCAGGATTGAGATGGTATAAAATCACCCCAATAACTGCCAATGCTCTGAGTCCAGAATATCCTGTAATAAACCGATTTTTCTTCATTTTTTAAACTTCTCTAAAATTATTGCACAAATTCAAAATTAAAATCACCAATTGCCACATCATCACCATCAACGGCTCCTTTTTTGCGTAAAGCTTCGTCTATGCCTAAATGCATAAGCTTCCTAGCTAAACGTACAACACCATCATGATGATCAAGATTTGTCATTTCAACTAAACGTTCCAGGCTTTCACCCTTAACCACAAATTCGTGCTCGCCGACTTTTTCAACAGTAAATTCATTCTTCTTAGGTGCCTTGTACTTGTATTCTTTAACTTTATGGACAGGCTTAGGCTTCGCAACAACTTGTGTTTTTTCAACCTCTTCAACCAAAGAAGCAGTGTCTTGCATTAATTTTTTAACACCCTTATGGGCAACACTAGAAATAGCATAAACTGGCTCGTTTATCCCATTACTCTTTAAATCTTTTTTGAAATCAGCAAGTTTGTCCTCAGACCCAGGAAGATCCATTTGGGTCGCGACAATTAATTCTCGTTTCTTTGATAACTTAGTATCGTAAGACAACATTTCATCTTTAATTGTCTTGTAATCATTAATTGCTTTTTGACCATTATTTGGATCCATTGAAACTAAGTGAAGGATTACCTTCGTTCTTTCAATGTGGCGTAAGAATTGGATACCCAATCCTACACCTTTACTTGCACCTTCAATCAATCCAGGCAAGTCAGCGATTGAGAAATCACGCCCGTCAGGCAAGATAACCATCCCTAAATTAGGTGTCAAAGTGGTAAAAGCATAAGCCGCTATTTTGGGCTTAGCCTTAGTTACTACTGAAAGCAGTGTTGATTTCCCAACTGATGGGAAACCAACTAAACCAACATCGGCCAGCATCTTCAATTCAAGACGCAAAACCCGATCTTCGCCTGGTTCACCATTTTCAGCAATTTCTGGTGCCGTATTAACACTCGAGGCAAAGTGAATATTGCCACGACCACCACGGCCACCATGTGCAACAACCAATTCTTGCTTGTCTTTAATAAGATCGCCAAGTTCTTCATTGCTATTAAAGTCATAAACTGTAGTCCCTACTGGAACCTTCAGGTAAAGGTCTTTCGCGCCCCTGCCATATTGGGATTTAATCCGGCCTTTTTCTCCATCTTCGGCTTTAAACTTCCTCCGATAACGAAAATCCATTAAGGTACGTAAGCCACTGTCGGCTACAAAGATGATGCTGCCGCCGCGACCGCCATCACCACCGGCTGGTCCACCATTAGGAACATATTTTTCGTGACGGAAAGCAACCATGCCGTCTCCGCCTTTACCGGCTTGAACTTCAATTTTAGTTTGATCAACAAAAGTAGGCATGTTCTAATTCTCCTTTCCGTCTTTTCCAACTTTACTACTATACCACATAAAGCTATAGAAATCGTCTCTATTCCTTGATTCTAATCAAAGTGTTAACTTCACTGATTGCGCCTGTGCCAAGGATAAACCGACTTTTCGCAATTCATCAATTGATGCACCCTTAATTTTCTTAAGTGAGCCAAAATTACGCAACAATTTATTACGGCTCTTTGGGCCAATGCCTTTAATAGAATCGAGCCTGCTTGATAAAGCATTCTTGGCATGAGTTCTTCTATGGAAGGTAATTGCAAAGCGGTGAACCTCATCTTGAATTCTGGTCATTAAGTAAAAACCTTGAGACTTCGGATCCATTGGAATTAATTTCAACGGCACACCATTGATCGGATCACCGAATAATAGGTGATTCGTTCTGTGTTTATTATCCTTAACCATCCCTGCAACAGGAATATTTAGATTAAGTTCATTTCGCAAAACGTCTTCACAGGCATCAACCTGAATCTGGCCACCATCCATTAAGATCAGATCCGGCATTTTCTTATGTTCACGAAGAAGCCTGCTATAACGCCGCCTAACAACTTCACGCGTATTTCTAACTTCGTCGCCGCCATTTTGGTGTTCAACTGCTCCCTTTAACTTATATTTACGGTAAGAGGTCTTATCTGGCTCGCCATCTTTAAATACAACTAAAGCAGAAACTGGATCGGCACCTTGAATATGCGAGTGGTCGAAGCTTTCAATTACATGACCGTATGGTAGTCCAAGTGCATCAAAAATTTCTTTTTGTGCCCCCTTAGTTTTACGGTTACCAAGCTCAAGCAGCCTAAACTTATCGTCAATTTTAAGTTTAGCGTTATCTTTAGCCATGTTTAACAAAGATCGTTTCTGTCCCCGTTTAGGGGTTCTAACTGGAACTTTAATTACTTCAGATAAAGCCTCGTTGTTAATTCCATCAGGAACTAAAACTTCTTTAGGTAAAATACGGTTACGTTGCCCATAGAACTGCACGATAAATGAAGTAAATTCATCCTCTGGATCTTCTGTATCCGTCAAAGGAAACATTTTTGTTTCCCTTCTAAGTAGTTTGGCCTGCCGCAAAAAGAAGACCTGAATAGATATCCAAGACCTATCAACGTAGAAATTAAAGATATCCCTTTGCGTATTATCATTGGAAATAATCTTTTGCTTCTCAACGGTCTCTTCGATGTACCGCAATTGATCTCGAATTTCTGCAGCTCGCTCAAATTCAAGCTTCTTTGATGCCTTTTGCATTTTTTTAGTTAAATCACGTTTAACCCAGGCAATATCCCCGTTTAAAAAGCTTTTGATCTTTTTAATTTGCTTATCATATTCTTCCTTCGGCACCGTCTTAAAACACGCACCTAAACACTGCCCCATATGGTAATAAAGACACGGACGCCCCTCGTTACCATGACAGCGTCTCAATGGGAAGACTTTCTGAATAAACTTTAAAGTAGCTTGTGCAGCATAAACGTTGGGGTACGGGCCAAAGTAATATCCACCATCTTTATGAACAATACTAGTTAAGCGTGTCTGCGGATCACGTTCATGTGTAATCTCAATATAAGGATAGCCAGTACCCTGTTTTAACTGGACATTATAATAAGGTTGATATTTTTTAATTAAAGTAACTTCAAGTAGAAACGCTTCTTTATCAGTAGAAACGGTAATAATATCATAATCGCGGATTTCTTGAACCAGTTCTGCCCTGCGTCCAACTTGTTTACTCTTAAAGTAAGAACGTACACGACTTTTTAAATTTTTTGACTTACCTACATAAATGACCGTTCCATTAATATCTTTCATTAAATAGCAGCCAGGTTTAGCAGGCAAAAGTTTTAATTTATTTTCAATTAATTCCGTTGCCAAAAAAAATCACTCCTTGAAATAGCCTTATAAATTTTAACACAAATCGCTATAAAACAGGTCTAAACAAGCTTACAGACAGATAGCTATTTATTAAAAAATTATAATTTTAGGATAATATTACATTTTGAAATATTTGTAATAATTTTGTCATATAGTTCATAACTTGCATTCCAATATAGTTGCTTAGTAAAAAAGCTTACATATGCAAAAAGGAGATTTTTAATATGAAATTCAGTTTAAAAACACTTACATATTTAAGTATTGCTGCCCTATCTTTGATTTCTGCTAGTGCAATGCCAGTAAATACAGCGGTAACAAATAATTCTCACCAGATTAATACTAATAAGCAAGTTATTAACAAAAAAACTCATGAAAATGTAAAACTTAGCCAACAATTAGCTAAAGAAGGTTATACTTTTCGTTTAACTCCAGGGAATTCTGATCAAGGGCTACAAAAGAAAGTTGCTGGTCTTAATAATCCTCATATGAAACGCTCTACACTTAAAAAACTAATTAAAAATAAGACTAATTTTAAAGTTTACCGCGTTTGGGAATATAAGAATGGCTTAATGTATAAAGCATTTTCTAAATCTGGCAAGTATCGTGGCGGGGTTGATGATACAACTTTATATAATAAACATTATACTGATAAATCATTGCAACCTGTAATTAAAATGGAGAAAAAGGCAATCAATGTATTAGGAAGTAAACCTCCTATTACTAAAGTTAATCGAGAAAGATCACAACGCTATTTAAATAAAGCTTTAATGGATGCTCAGCAGCTTCATGGTAATGAAAGAAAAATAGCTATCAATTCAGTTAAGCAAACTAAATCATATGTGAAGACTCTTAATGTCGCTCGCACACCAACATTGCTTTGGAAAAAGATTTAATTAATATAAAAATGCATCTCAAAATCACCTAAATTTAGTGATTGACGGGATGCATTTTATTCTTTATATCTTTTTACTTAATTAACTTGATTAATGGCCTTGCCATCACTTAAGTAAGAGATGACATTTTCTGCGGATTCTTTAGCCAAATTATACCTTCCAGCATGAGTAGCAGATCCCATGTGCGGAGTCAAAATAACGTTATCTAAGTCATAAAACTTGGGATCAACTTTCTTTTGGTTTACAAACACATCTAAGCCAGCGCCTGCAATTTCTTTATTTTCAAGAGCAGCTATCAATACATCTTCATCAACTAAAGCACCACGAGCAATATTAATCAAAAATGCCGTCTTTTTCATTTTCTTAAAGACCTTTGCACTGATAATTCCAGTTGTTTGCGGAGTTGCCGGCGCGTTTAAACTCAAGTAATCTGCTTGTTTAATTAAGGTATCAAAATCAACATACTTTGCCCCAAGTTTTTCTTCAATTTTCGGTGCTACTTGGTGACGGTTATGATAAATTATCTTCATCCCCAGCATCTTAGCAAAAGAGGCTAATAATTTACCAATTCGACCCATACCAAAAATAGCTAAGGTCTTACCTTCAATATCATATCCTTGGTTGGCATAGTCATTTGAACTTATAAATTTGCCTTCACGAATCGTATGGTCATAATAACAAATCCTTCTTGCACAAGCCAAAATCAAGGTTAAACCAAGTTCAGCTGTGGGACGACGAACACTCTTAGGAGAGTTAGAAACCACAATGCCCTTTTTCTTAGCATAAGCTGTATCGACATGATCAAAGCCAACACCATAAGTAGAGATAATCTTTAAATTTTTAGCTGCATCAATCATCTCAGGATTAAACTTCATTTTAGAAGTAATTACAGCATCATAGGGAGCAATATGATCAAGCACCCACTTGCGGTCATTTTTTGGACCAGCGGCAATTGTCACATCAAATTTATTTTTTAAGTCGATAATTGCGTCTTCCCTAACCGCATCTAAAACTAATACTTTTAACTTACTCATTTTAACCTACTCCTTTTCACTACTATTTTTTAAAGCTAAAACATTATTTTTCTTAAAGTAGATTCGTTCAGCATTATTTCCCATCACATCTTCTAATTCTTTTTCATTAAAAATACCGCTAACACCAAGCCAAGATACTAAATTATGATAAGAATTAAAGGTTGCTGACCACGGTGCATCACTACCCCACATTAATCTTTTGGCTCCTAAAATATCTTTTGCTAATTGAACATCAATTTGACAACGAGGAAATGGATACGCACCCGTTCCCTGCTCTTTCTCAATATCCTGGATTGCCGAAAGATCACAGTATATATTTTTATGTGGAGCAAACTGGCTTAAAGCATTCGCTAAGCGCTTCAAATGATCTGCATTTGGAAAAGACAAATGGCAAACCACAAAATCTAAATAGGGGTACATTGCTGCTAAATGATCAATTGCTTCAGGCTGATATGATTTCTGGCTGTAATCACCGTAATCTACTGTAATGACGAACCCGGGGAAATCAGCTAAGTAATGAAAAATTTTACTCCATTTTGGCTCAAGATCCAGGCGAAAAGCAGAATGATATCCCATTAAGCCGCCACCTTGACTAATTTCTAATTTGGCAGCACGAAATCCTAATTGATCCACATAACGATGAACTATCTTCAAAGCATCGTTAGCATAAGGATCCACTGAAAAAGCAGGAATGAAACGATCAGGGTATTTCTTAGCAACTTGATATGAATAATAATTTTGAAAGCCATATAGACTGCCTTGCAATAAAACGGCTTTACCAATACCTTCATTGTCCATAACTTTCAAGGCCGAATCAATCAAAAAATTATCATTACCCCAACCTTTTGGAAAAAGTTGCGTATGCATGCCATTATCCCAAACAACTTTACCATCGCCTAAGGCATTAATCCTGCCTTTAGCATTATATCCGGCTAAATTACGAACCAAATGTAAATGGGCATCTATTCTTTTCACACTAAAATCCTCCTTATAAAAACTTATTAATAGCTACAGCAACACCATCATGATCACAATCAGTTGTTACTTTATCAGCATTTTTCTTGGTTACTTCCACTGCATTGCCCATCGCAACACCTAATCCTGCATAATCAAGCATGGGCATGTCATTAGCTTGATCACCTAAAGCCATCACGTTTTCTGGATTAATATTTAAATGATCACACAAAATTTTTAATCCCGTTCCCTTATCAATATTTTTTGCAGTTGCTTCAAAGTAAAAGGGTTCTGTTTTCGATAAAGTAACACGATCTTTAACAGAATCAAAAAGTGAACTAGTAATCTTACTATTTAAATAATCTGGATCATCAATATACATACATTTAATAATAGGTATATGACGCATCTCTTCTTGCGTTCTATATGATACTTCTAACTTAACAATTCTAGAGTTATAAATAGTATAGTGACCTATATCTCTATTAGCAGTATATAACCGATCTAAACTAACTGCATGAAAGTGTAACTTTAATTTTCGCGCAATTGCTTCCAAATCAATATATTCTTGATAGCCAAGTCCTTTTTTAAAAATAACATTCCCACTAGTAGATTCAACTACGGCACCATTAAAACTTACTATAAATTGATCATTCTGCTTATTAAGACCAAGTTCATCTAAATATCGTTGTGCACCTGAGAGTGGTCTTCCTGTACAAATAACAATCTTTTTCCCCTTACTTTGAGCAGTCAAAACTGATTTCTTAACTGCGGGGGTAATTTCTTTCTTAGAATTAACAAGTGTCCCATCAATATCGATTGCAATTAATTTTATATCTGGCATTTTTCTCCCTATCTTTAAAACATAATTTACAGTCAATTATTTATCAAATTCTTGAACAATGATATTTACTAAATATTTAGCTACTTCATTTTTGCTCATTTTCTTCAATTTTTTCGGTGTGTTATGTCTACTTAAAATTGTAACTTGATCCTGATCATTACCAAAAACATTTTGACTTACATCATTAGCAATAATATAATCTGCATCTTTTTCTTGGAGTTTTTTACTGGCATTCTTTAAAAGTTCGTTGGTCTCTGCAGCAAAACCCATAATTATTTGATCTTTTCCCTTTTGCTTAGATACTGTTTTCAGAATATCTGGCGTTTTAATTAAAGATAAATTTAACGTATCTTGGTTAGCATTTTTCTTTAATTTGTGGTCAGCTATTCGTTTAACCCGCCAATCAGCAACAGCCGCAACCATTATTAAAGCATTACAATCAACAAAATATTTTTCAACTATATTTAGCATATCTTCAGTACTTTCAACGTGAACATTTTTAATTAAAGGATCGTGAGGTAAAGAAACAGTGATATTAGCATAAATCAAAGTAACATTAGCACCTAAATTTGCAGCGGCTTTCGCAATCGCAATCCCCATTTTGCCACTTGAACGATTACCAATAAAACGAACAGGATCAATTGCTTCTAAAGTTCCACCTGCAGTTACAATTATCTTTTTGTTCGCTAATTTTTTTGCTCGTCTTATTTGTTTACCAATCCAAAGCAAAATATTTTTAAGTTCAGGCATACGGCCTTTAGCAGAATAACCCTCAGCTAACACTCCTACAGCTGGTTCCATTATCTTTATGCCATCAAGTTTAAGTTTGCTTAAATTACGCTGTGTAGCTGGATTATTCCACATCTGATCATTCATCGCTGGAATAATTAACTTAGGGGCAGAAGTAGCTAAAAAAGTCGTAGTAGCAGCTTCGTCAGCAAATCCGTTTGCTATTTTAGCAATAAAACTAGCCGTAGCTGGCACAACTACTGCTAATTCCGTCCACTGTGCTAAGTGAACATGCGGGATACTCGCCTGATTTTTCTTTGTCCATAAATCATCTAAAACTGGATATTTAGTTAAAGAAGCCAAAGTCACAGAACCGACGAATTTTTCTGCATTTTTCGTCATAACAATCCGCACTTTGTGTCCGGCCTTTTCCAATCCCCTTACTACTTCAACTGCTTTGTAACAAGCTATTCCACCTGTTAAATACACTGTAATTTTCATTTTCTTCTCCTGTAAAAATAATCAATAGATTGATTATTTAAAGTTAGCATTTTTAATTTACATCACTTATTATAAGCTAGCGTATTAATGGATAATATTAAAACTAGCATAATAATTACAATCTGTTCTTCATTGACAGCATTTTCATATATACTTATGATTAATTTTGTTAAGATAAATTTTATAATGGAGATTTTAAAATGGAATTAGCCGTATTTGATATTGGCGGAACTACTATTAAAGTTGCAACTTGGACAAATAATCAACTTAAAAATAAACATGCTGTTAAAACACCTGAAAATTTAAATTGTTTTTATAAAATATTAACTGAAGAGGTAAATAAAATTAAAAAGAAGCATAAAATTTCTGGTGTAGCAATTTCTTCTCCCGGTGCTGTTGACAAAAAGACCGGAATTATTGGTGGATCTAGTGCTCTTCCATATATTCATAACTTTAAAATTGTTAATGAATTAGAAAAGCTTTTTGCTCTTCCAGTTAGCATTGAAAATGATGCCAACTCTGCTGCTCTCGGAGAATTAGCAGCTGGCAATGGTAAAGGATGCAATAGTATGGCTTTCTTTGTAATTGGAACTGGGATCGGTGGGGCTTTAATTATTAATCAAAGAATTTGGCACGGTGCTCACCTTTATGGCGGGGAATTTGGTTATATGATGGTGGATAATAAACAATTGAGCACCATTGCTTCCCCAGTGGCGATGGCAAAACGATACAATAATCGTACCGGTAAATCTATAGACGGTAAAACCGTTTTTGAATTAGCTGATCAAGGAGATAAAATTGCCAAAGAAGAAAGAGAAACTCTGCTTCATGCCCTTGCAATTGCAATTTTTAACGTACAACATAGCTTTGACCCAGAAAAAATTATTCTTGGTGGTGGAATTTCAAACAATCCTAAGTTAGTACCATTACTTAATGAAGAAATTAAGAAAATTTGTAAATCCTTGGGTAACTTGGCAACAATTAAACCTAATTTAGCTGTTTGTGGACTGAAAAGCGATGCTAATTTACGTGGGGCTGTTGCTGATTTTGAACAGGAATATAATTAAGAAAGAGATTAAATTTTAAGAGGTTTAAAAATGGTTTTAAATAAAAAATTTACTTGGGGTGGCGCAAGTGCTGCTAACCAATACGAAGGTGGTTATGATAAAGGTGGCAAAGGATTAAATGCTATCGATGTTTTAACCAATGGTTCCGCAACCGAGCCACGTAAAGTTACATGGAAAAAAACAAATGGCGAAACAGGTGCTACTCCACTCGTTTGGGGTAAAAAATTCAAATTACCTGAAGGTGCTATTCCTACAATATTAGATGGTTACTATTATCCTAGTCATCAAGGAACTGATTTTTATCATCATTATAAAGAAGACATCAAATTAATGGCTGAAATGGGATTCAAAGCATTCAGAACTTCAATTGCTTGGACCAGAATTTTCCCAAATGGTGATGATAAAAAACCAAACGAAGCTGGTTTGAAATTTTATGATAATTTATTCGATACCTGTAATCAATATGGAATTGAACCGATAATCACTCTTTCACATTTCGAGATTCCGTTTCACTTAGTCAAAAAATACGGTGGGTTTACTAACCGTAAATTGATTGATTACTTCGTTCGTTTTGCAACCGTTTGCTTCAAACGTTACAAAAACAAAGTTAAGTATTGGATGACTTTCAACGAAATAGATAATCAATCCGCCTATAATAACGATTTTTTAATGGCAACTAACTCTGGTATTTTATTCAAAAAAGGTATGACCGATAAAGAAAAGGAAGCCGCTATGTACCAAGCTGGTCATTATGAGTTAGTAGCTTCAGCTTTGGCAGTTAAAATTGGTCACAAAATCAATCCTAATTTCCAAATTGGTTGTATGATTAACTACTCCCCTGTTCGTCCATTAACTCCATCCTCAGATGATGTGCTCTTAGCCGATAAATTTGAACAACGACGTGATTGGTTTTCTGACGTCCACGTATTTGGCAAATATCCAAATGCAGTTGAAGCATACATTGAAAGAAACGGATACCGGCCTGATATTACTGATGAGGATCGGATCGTCTTACAAGAAGGTACTGTTGACTATGTTGCTTTCAGCTATTACCAAACAACGACAGTTTCTTCTAAAAAAGTTAAACCTGATGATTTAACTGACCTGTCTAAGGCAGTTACTAAAAATCCAACTCTAAAGCGTAGTGATTGGGGTTGGGAAATTGATCCGGAAGGATTAAGAATTGCATTGAATCAATTAACCGACCGTTATCACAAACCATTATTTATCGTTGAAAATGGCTTAGGTGCCTATGATAAAGTTGAAGCGGATGGCTCAATTCATGATGATTATAGAATCGATTACTTAAAGAAACACATTTCTGAAATGGAAAAAGCAGTCGAACTTGATGGCGTTAACTTAATGGGGTATCTTCCATGGGGACCAATTGATTTAGTATCTGCGGGCACCGGTCAAATGGATAAACGCTACGGTTTTATTTACGTTGACAAGAATGACGCTGGCAAAGGGACTTTAAAGCGTTCACGAAAAGATTCATTTTACTGGTATAAGAAAGTAATTGCATCAAATGGTAAAAAATTAGATTAATTTTAAAAGTAACAATAGAGATTATTGCAGGTAGTTAATAATCTCTATTTTCATTTATTAAATATTTTTTTAGCGACTTTAAAATCTAACTGTTACAATAAAATAAAACATATTATTTTCGTGAAAGGTATATCTATGAAAGAAATCTATTTTAACCATGATGGTAATATCGATGATTTAGTTTCCTACCTGCTTCTACTGCAAGCTCCGGACATTAAATTATTAGGTGTAAGTGCAATTGATGCCGATGGTTATATCGACCCAGCTGTAGAAGCTTGCCGTAAAATGACAGATCGTTTTAATTTGCGTAATGATAAATTAACAGTAGCAAAATCAACTTCACGTGCCGTTAATCAATTTCCTACTGAATGGCGAACAGCTGCTTATTCGTTTAATTCTCTTCCCATCTTAAATGAAGCAGGTAAAATTACTACACCACAGGCAAAATTACCTGCCCATTTAGATATGATTGATAAACTAAAAAAAGCTGATAAATCTGTTATCTTAGTGATGACTGGACCATTAACCGATTTAGCAAGAGCATTAGATACCGATCCAAGTATTGAAAATAAAATTGCTAAATTATATTGGATGGGAGGATCACTTGACGGCCATGGTAACGTTGTTATGGTCAACGCTGACGGAACCCAGGAATGGAATGCTTTCTGGGATCCCTACGCCGTTAAACGGGTTTTGGAATCAAATATTGATATTCAAATGGTTGGCCTTGAAAGTACAGAAGAATTACCACTCAACAATAAATTGAAGTTGCACTGGGCAAGTTTACGCCGCTTTCCTGCAATGGATTTAATTGGACAGGGTTACAGTTTAATTGTCTCCAATCCAGATTCTCAATTATATTTATGGGATGTTTTAACAACTATGAGTGCACTTTATCCGCAAATCGTTGAAACACGCCGAGTTAAAGCTAAGGTACTTACTGAAGGATTAGCAGCCGGCCGATTCGAAGAAGATAAAAATGGACGTGAAATTACACTAGTAACTCGAGCTAATAAGAATTTATTCTTTAACAAAATGGATTCTATTCTTGAAAGAACAAAATAATTATTCAAGAAATTAAAAGCAGGAATTAGATTTTTATCCAATTCCCGCTTTTTTAATCAATATATTTTACGGCAGTCCCATAAGCTACAACTGACTGCATATCTTTCCCAATAGAACCATTGTCAAACCGCATCATAACAACAGCATCGGCATCCATCTTTTCCGCTTCTTTTTTCATTCGATTAATTGCTTCATCACGCGAACGTCTCAACATTTTAGTATAACCTTTAATTTCACCACCGACAAAGCTCTTAAAATTAGCCCCGGCATCTGAAATTGCATTCCGAGATTGAGTGATCACACCATAGACATCCCCAATAATTTCGTAATTTTGATTAGGAATATGCTCGGTAGTAGTTACTAAAATATCTGCCATAATTAATTTACCCTTTCATATACATTAAATTAGTTTAACAATACTAGAAAGATTAACAAAATTCAATCAACTTATTTAATAAAAAAACTGGCCTAAAAATTCATTCTGAAGCTAGTTCAATTTATTTTATTTTGCTACACCAGTTACTTTTTTCTTTTTATTAGCCTTATTAATTCGTTTCTTAAGTTCGCCTTCAATTAAGTTATATTGTTCGACAAATGATTGATACATTTCCCTGGAATTTCTCATATTCCTACGAACTATTTTTAATTGGCTCCTTAATTCAGAAGTTGAGTAAGTCTTAATATCTTTTCTTAAAGTACCGGTCGTTTCAAATGCATTGGTAACTGTATGATAAGTTCTTCTGCCTAAATGTGAAAGTAATGTGGTAACTGTTGCTTGTTTACTTTCGTCCTTAGGCTTGGTAGCATCATCTATTACTGCAACAATTGGATCGGATAGATGTTCATTCCACCAAGAAATTAACGGTCCCGTAAAGAAGGCAACGATAATTGTGGCAAAACCAACAGGTCCTGTAAATACAACAGCTGCTATCATAAATAATATATCTTGAATTACTCTAGCGGTTTTATACGATAATTTAGTTTTTTTAGAAACAATTGGAGCAATTGCATCATACGGTGCCACTCCAAGCGAAGGTGCCATATATAATGATGATCCCAATGTAAACAATAGCAAACCAATAATCGTATCTGCTGCGACTATTAGAAAACTTGTTTTATAACCAAATAGATTATGATATATACCAGTAAACCACTGAATTTCGAATCCAACCAAAACCATATTTAAAATGGTTCCGATTCCGATTTGTCCCCTATCTAACCAGATTACAAAAATAAAAAGGACAATATTGACAGTCAGTTGGTAAATTCCTAATCCTATTCCTAATTTATCTGAAACACCGGTATTAACAGCGGTAAAAGGATCTAATCCAACATTACCACCACGAAGAAAAGTCGTCCCGATTGATAAAATGGTAATACCAATAAAGGACATTAAAGTTTTTAATAATAAATTGGACCATGACTTGGGTTTATGCAAATTATTCTCTTCTTTCTTTAAGTAACAATATAATACGCATTATAAAAGAATTTAAACTAATTGACAAATATACGATATAAAAGCAAAAAAGAAAACACTAGTAGAAAAGCAAAATTTCTTATATAATTGAAGAAAAGGAAAGGAAGAGTGAATATGGGACTAACTTTTCAAAAACAAGACGATTTAGATAAAAAGCTTGATAAATTTGCTGTTGTACCTGATCCAAAAAAGACAGCTCGAAATAAAGACAAGAATAAAAAGAAAAACAAAGATAAAAAATAAATTAGTAATGAATAAAAATACTTTTGCCGGTTCATTGAAATGAACTGGTTTTTTTCTTTATGATAATTTAAAAATAAAATTTCCCTGAATTATCAAATTAAGTGCAACACTGATTCAAATAGGTCATGAAGCCAATGTT
>NZ_AYZC01000049.1 GCF_001436775.1 Lactobacillus acetotolerans DSM 20749 = JCM 3825 | reverse complement strand
GCAAAAAAGCCAGAACCGACGAGGGTTCTGGTGACTTTTAGTACTTTCAAGTTTCAGTAAAGTAAACTAAACGCTATGCAAATAATTGGTTCAAACCAATTAATGAAAATTATAAATCCTATTGCAGCAGTATGTAAGATATATATTTTAAAATAACTCGCTATAATATTTTTATAAAATTTCCACAAAATAAAAAATCCGAGCCATTTCTGACTTGGAAAATATAATTATTATTGCCAACGATTACTTTTAGTTGGCATAATCATCAATATAAGATACCAAATAGTTCCAATCACTGGAACAAACTCAATTAGTAGCCACCATGCAGAGTGATTGGTATCATGCAAACGTCTGAATCGTAATGATAAAGTTCCAATCCAAATAATTGCAGTAATAATTACAATCGGTCTACTGAAATATGAGTAAAATATATCAGCTGAGCCATCAAACATTGCACTGCCTATCATTAATATGATGAATCCTAATACATAATTGAGAATAATTGCCCACCAGTATTCGGATCGACTGGCTGTCCCTGAAAAGTTAAAAAGATTGCTCCAAAATTTTTTGTATGATGAAATCACTTATATGTCCCCTTCTTATAATAATTTTAAAACACGGTTAATTATAGCATATATAAATATAGTATTCAGTAATCATGCTTTCACAATCAATTTTACTGAACAAAAAATAGGAATTCCTACATTGTAGAAATTCCCATTTATATTTATTTCAATAAACTACTTATTTTTTGCACTCTTGTGTACATTGAAGTAGTGGCAAAGAGCATAAACAGTGAAGCAGGCAAAGAATATACCTGTAATTAAGAGATCCATCTTTGCACTAGTTGAAATTGCATTCATTACCATCGGTGAAACAGCACAACCAACATTAATTAAAACTAAGACAATTGTCGTAGCCAAGTTAACAGAACCACGCGGTGCTGCCCAATCAAGCCAATTATACATGTAAGGAATTGATAAACCAAAACCAGTTCCTAAAACAAAGTTACCAACCGTAAGGACAATAAAGTTCGGTGAAAGTGCAATAATTAAGAAACCCAATGCAACTAACAAGAAACCGATTGGAAAAATCTTATCATGAATTCTTTTAAAGAAGAAGCCGAACAAAGCACCAACTGGAATGGCAACTAAGTTCATAATCCCACTTAAAACAGATAATTCACTAACTGTTCCCAAGTGTTCTTGTACAATCAAAGCTGGTTGCTTAAAGGTGATCGTCATATAGAATAGGTAAATAAAGAACATAAAGATCGCAATCTTAACAACTTGCCCATTAATATGTTGTTTAGGCTTAGCTTTATCGTTTGCAGCAACTGCACTTTGTTCCTCTCGTGGAAGTGGTACATAAATAGCAAAGAGAATTAAGACAGGAACTACCAAGAAGTAAATGGCAAAAGCTGCGTGCCAGCTAATAGTAATTAACCAGCTAATCAAGAATGCCGCAATAGCAGCACCTACAGCACCCATTACATTTTGGTAACCAACCATCGTAGCTAATTCATCCTCATCTTTACTATAGAATTGAGGAATTAAACTAACAGCTAGGGAATTAAATAATCCAATTCCAAAGCCAAGTAAAGCCCGAGAAATTAAAATGAGTGTGTAAACACTGGAATACATTGGAAAAGTTCCAGCTAACAACGTAACTATTAATCCTGTTAAAATAGTAGCTTTTTGTCCCATTAATTTAATTAAAAATGGACTAATTAACAATCCAATAACGATACCAATATTAGGAACCGTTGATAAAGTCTCTACTCCAGCTTTATTAACACCCGGAAATGCGTTGTACATCAGTGGTAAGGCTGGTGCAATTGCCGGTGCCATCATTAAGAAGATGGAGATTGACAGCAGAGATATTTTGAACATCCAGCTATCTTGTAATTTCTTTTGTTTCATTATATAAAGCCTCCTACTTCTTTATATGTTTCGTGAAGAATTCTATTTCCTCATCATTAGCCTTGTTAGCCAAACTGTCTTTTTGATTAATTATAAAGACATGCGGTTCAGGATGTTGATCGTCACCGTAAGATTTATAAACTTCTTCAACCCCTTTAGCTTTCAAGAAGCCATCCAAGCGAGCGGCACAATCATGTAACGGATCCTGATTAGCCGTGGTAAGGAACGTTGGCAGAAAATCTTTAGTAATATAATTTTCTACCTCTAATTCATCCTTCGTTTCCGGCTTAGCCATCACTTCAGGAGTGAAATAACCTGAAGCTGGTTTAGCAAGTGGGCCAGCAGCTAAGATACCAGTCTCAATTACGAAAGTAACTGGGCTGTTTAAGGCTACGGCTCTAAATTTTAAGTTAGGCAAATCGTAACCAAATTTTTTACAATAATCTGGGTTGGTCAAACAGGTAACATATTCTTCTGCGATACTGCCACCTGAAGAATCTCCAACAATAAAGACATTATTGCGGTCAAAGTTGTACTTATCCGCATTTTTATCAACCCAATGCATATATTGGTTAACCTGATCCAATTCTGCTGGGAATTGGACATCCGGGCCAAGCTTAAAACTAGGATTTACAAAAGCAAAGCCACGTTTAGCTAAACCTAAACCATAATATTGATAAGTTGCTTTAGTACCATAAATCCAATCACCACCATGAATATTAACAATTACTGGCAGTTTACCAGCCACGTTTTCAGGCAGATAAAGATCTAATAAATTCCAATTCTCATCAGAACCGTACTGTACGTTATCAATTCGTTTAACATTGGGAATATCATGCGGTAATCCTGCATCCCGCTTGTCATCGTTTGATTTCCAGGCTTTTCTGATTTGTTTGACAGCTTCCACTGTTTTATCATCAACCATATTCTAGATCTCCTTTTTACTGAATTCGGTTTCAATTTATATTAACAGGAAAAGAAATAAATGTACAATATTGATAAATATATAGCATTAATTAACTTTTTTGCCAATTTTTAACCTATATCTACTCTTAGTTAATAATGATAGGTACTTTTTTCAATCGACCATTGCTATATTGAAAGCAAAAATTTATTATGAAATTAAATAGTATTAAAAGAGAGGATGTAAAATATGAAATACACACTTGACGATTTTGCTCGCCTAATCGACCACACAAATTTACACGCTGACGCGACGCACGAAGATATGAAAAAACTTTGCGACGAAGCTAAGAAATACCACTTTAAAATGGTAGCAATTAACCAGGTTCAATCAGCTTTTTGTGCAAAACAGCTGAAAGAAACAGATATCGATACAGGTGCAGCAATCGCCTTCCCTCTTAGTCAACAAAGTATCGCATCAAAGGTATTTGATACTGAAGATGCCATCAAGAACGGTGCTAATGAAATTGATTATGTAATTAACATTACTGAGTTAAAAGCAAAGAATTATGCTTATGTCAAAAAAGAGATGCAAGCAATGGTAGCAACTTGCCACAAACACAATATTCCTTGCAAAGTCATCTTTGAAAATTGCTACTTAACTAAAGAAGAAATCAAAAAACTAGCTGAAATCGCCAAAGAAGTTAAAACTGATTTCATCAAAACCTCAACTGGCTTTGGCAGTTCCGGCGCTAAAGTCGAAGATGTTAAATTAATGAAAGCCATTGTTAAAAATGATGTTCGCGTCAAAGCGGCTGGCGGAATTAGAGACTCAGATACTTTTTTAGCAATGGTTCGCGCAGGTGCTGATCGGATTGGTTGCAGCAAAGGCGTCCAGATAATCAAAGCTTTAAAGCAAAGAATGACCGACGATAAAGTTAGTTCGATCGAAATAAAACGCTAACAATCTTATAAATAGCGGCTATAACCCCATTTTTTCTGTTGATAGACTATTATCTGTGTTAAAATAAGAAAAGTCAGTGATAAGGAGCGGCGCATAGTGCTATATTAGCAATGTCGTCGGTTTATCCAGACTTATAATTGTGTTGTTTTTCGTAAGATTTTTAAAGAAAGAGAAGATACATTTTATGGCTTCAATTAACAAATCTGAACTTACAAAAGAAGTTGCATCTAAGACCGATTTAAAGCAAAAAGATGCAGATGCTGTTATCGATGCCCTTGTTGAAACAATCAAGGATGATTTATCTAAGGGCAACAAGGTACAAATCATTGGTTTCGGCTCATTTGAAGTTCGCAACCGTGCAGCAAGAAAAGGTAGAAACCCACAAACTGGTAAGGCCTTAACTATTCCTGCAACCAAGGTACCTGCATTTAAGCCAGGCAAGGCTTTAAAGGATGCTGTTAAGTAGTTCTTTAACAAGTTTAATAATAAAAAGCCAGCAAGTATTAAATTTAATACTTGCTGGTTTTTGTTTTGCCTAAAAATAATTTATCTGCTCTGATGATTCAATCTTTTAGCGAAGAAGTCACCCACAATTTGCACAATAAAAATCAAAATAATGACCAATACTGTTGCAACTAAAGTTACGTCGTTATCAAAACGGTTATAGCCATAAGCGATAGCTGTGTTGCCAAGTCCACCGGCACCAATTGCACCAGCCATTGCCGTTAAACCAATCAAACTGATAATCGTAACCGTTGATACCCTGACAAGTTCAGAACGGGATTCACTCAAATAGACATCAAAGATAATGTCTTTTACCGTTGCACCCAAACTTTGAGCAGCTTCTATCTTGCCCTGATCTACACTTTCAAGGGCAACCTGCACCTGCCGGGCATAAAACGGGAAGACACCGAGAGTTAATGGTATTAACGCAGCCTTCATCCCAATTTGTGTCCCAACAATTTTCTGTGTTACGGGTGCAATAAAAGCCAGCATAATAACAAAAGGAACGGCCCGAAAGATCGAGACTATTTTATCGCATACATTAAACCAAAATTTATTGGGCCTGATACCATCTTCATTCGTTAAGACAAGAATAACTCCAAAGATAATTCCTAAGATACCGCCAAAAATGGCCGACCAAAAAGTCATGAACAAAGTTTGAAAGATACTAGTACCCCAACCAGCATCCCCACTCCAGCCAAGTTGTACAACATTGGGGAAATATTTACTAAACCAACTAATCATATGGATTTCCTTTCTCATCTAAGCGGGTAACCGTAACCTCTTCTTGCTTTAAGAACCTAACTGTCTTAGTACGCTTTTCTTGGTCACCCTTCACCATCACAACTAAGGTACCGATCGGCTCATCGTTTAAGAGTTCAACGTTACCATAAAGCATACTTACCTCAACGCCAATCTTCTTATAGAGATCGATAATAATTGACTTGGTCACATTGGCAATGCTGTATACCAACTGGTAAATGGCTTCATTTTTATTCAAAGTATCCAAGTGCAATGAATTCAAGGTGTTAATTGTTTCAAGCGATCCACCCACAAAACGCTTGGTCAAAGCTTTTTTCGGGTGTAAAAATATCTGTCGCAGCTCACCATTTTCAATGATTTGTCCGTTTTCCATTACGGCGACCTTGTCACATATTTTCTTAACCGCATCCATTTCATGGGTGATTAATATGACGGTTAAGTTCAACTTAGTATTCAATTTCTTCAATAAATCTAAAATTTGTTGGGTATTTTGCGGATCCAACGCACTCGTTGCCTCATCAGAAATCAAAATATTGGGTTTATTGGCCAGTGCCCTGGCGATGGCTACTCTTTGCTGCTGCCCGCCAGATAATTCAACTGGGTAAGCATTGGCCTTATCCTTTAAATCAACTAAGTCTAGTAACTCTAATGACCGTTTTTCTAGTTCTTCATCATTTAAGCCGGCATGTTTTAATGCAAAAGCCACATTTTCTACTACCGTAACTTCGTTTAACAGGTTAAAGTCTTGAAAAATCATGCCAATTTTCCTGCGCTCTACCTGCAGCTTTTTATTAGAAATAACCTGCTTACCGGCTTTAATAAAGGTGTTTCCATTAACGGTAATTTCTCCTTCTGTTGGTTTCTGCAAAAGATTAACCGTTCTAACTAACGTCGACTTCCCTGCTCCAGAAAAGCCAACAATTCCGTAAATATCGCCCTTTTCTACCTGCAAAGATACGTCATGGACCGCATGGACAACCTTATTTTCCTTTTCCGGGAAATCAACGTTTACGTGTTTAATATCAATAATACTCATTGTTATCTCCCTTTCTTTACTTCAACTTAATATCCCAAGCAGCAACCTGAGTATTGCCATAAAACTTACGGTATAACTTCTTAGTTTTCTCTGTCTGGTAAGCTTTAACTACATCTTGGTATTCTTTATTATTCTTTTGCCCCTTCTTAGTAGCGATAATATTGATCCACTGTTCAGAATCTTTGTTAATCGGCTCAACGTAAATTGTTTGCTTATCCGTTAACCCAGCAGGGCCAGAATAGTCATTGTTAACCACGGCTGCGTCAACCGAACTAAGGACACGCCCACATTGATCGGCACTAACCTCTTTAAATTTCAATCCATTCGGATTTTTCATAATGTCAGCAACCGTTAGTAAGGACTTACCTTTGCGTAGCGTAATTAATCCAGCATTCTTCAAAACGAAGAGGGCACGCGATTCATTAGTTGGATCATTTGGAATTGCGATCGTAGCACCATTAGGCAAAGCACTTAATTTATGGTACTTGCGTGAATAAAGCCGAATTGGGGCAATCATTGTTTTACCAACTGCTACTACTCCACCATGATTGGCTTTATTCCAAGATTTCAAGAAAGCATGATGCTGAAAGGCATTCAAATCAATGTCACCGGACTTCAAGGCCTTATTAGGTTGGTTATAATCGGTAAAATTCTTTACCTGTAAGTTAATGCCATACTTTTCTTTAGCAGTTGCAGCCACACTCTTCCAAATGACCTGTTCAGGTTTACTTTCACCAACTACGCCAATTGTGACAGTTTTATTCTGCTGGCCAGTATTAATTCCTGGTCCAAAACTGAACCAAGCAGCAATTAAAATAAGAACTGCAATTATTATCCAAATAATTGTGTTTCTGCGTCTTTTTCTCCTCATTTTGAACACCTTCTAAAATTTTTCCATAAAAAAAGCACCCGTCCCATAAAAGGACGAATGCTCGTGTTACCACCTTTAATTCATCTGTTACTCACGTAACAAATCTTAACAGCTATCTACTAATAGCTTGCAAGAATAACGGATGCAACTCCGCCGCCAGCTAAATATCACTAACGGTCATCATTTCGAGCCCATATTCACTACTTCTTGTTTATCAACTTTCACCAACGCGTTGACTCTCTTTATAAACAAGTATCATAGCTACTCTGCTTTTCAAGATGTTTTTCTTTAATTGAATTGTAATTAAATTTATCATTTAATTTTAATCTTGTCAATAAAGGTATTTGATAAATTTTTATCTAACCATATCTTTACCACGAATATAAGCTTCCTTTAAATCGGAGAAAGTCATATCTTTACCCTTCTGATCAAAGATAACAAGTACTTCGCAAATACCATCTAAAATTTTGGATAACCATCTAAACACCGTAGTTGCAGCGCAGAAAAGAATTATCAAAATAAAGATAGCCTTGCCGGAGATCATCGTCATGGCAAATAACCGTGGCAAAAAGATAATTGAAGCAATTATACAAACAAGCGATAATGACATGACACCTAACCTAAATTTATTTAGCGGGGCAGAAATATGATACATAACCATCATCCCGACGGCAATCAATAGCAGGGTGGCCGTTGTCCCAACATCATGAGTGTTTAACTGAACGTAATAACTAGCGACTACTAAAATACTTACGGCTAGCATATCGGTTACCCCACCAGGAATCGAACGGGTCAACACGTTTAATAGGAATTTGCCCCGAATACGGTTGTGGTTGCTTTCTAATGCCAGCAGAAATGATGGTAAGCCAATGGTGAAGGCAGAGATCAAACTGATCTGAGCTGGCTGCAATGGATAATTAACAACCATAATCAAAGAAAAAATTGCCATTAAGAATGAAAAGATATTTTTAACTAAGTACAAGCTGGCGGAACGTTGAATATTATTAACCACCCTGCGTCCCTCATTTACAACATCTGGCATTCTTGCAAAGTTGGAATCGAGTAAGACCACCTGTGAAGCTTGCACAGCCGCACTGTTACCTGAAGCCATTGCAACACTACAATCGGCCTTTTTCATTGCCAAAATATCATTAACACCATCACCAGTCATGGCCACGGTGTTACCTAAATTTTGCAGAGCAGTCACAAATTTCTTCTTTTGTTCTGGTTTCACCCTGCCAAACACGTTATATTTTTTAACAGCTTCCTCATATTTACCATCGTGGATTTCTTGAGCGTCAATATATTTATCAGCACCGACAATCCCTGCTTGACCGGCCACCCGTGAAACAGTGACCGGATTATCACCAGAAATAACCTTGATATTTACACCTTGTTTGCCAAAGTATTCAAAAGTAGGCTTTGCTTCTTTTCTAATCGGGTTAGATAGAAGAATATAACCTAAAACAGAAACATCTTTGCTTAACTTCGAATCATCTTCAGTTAAAACTCCAGGATAATTAGCAACAATTAGTACCCGGTAGCCTTCTTCTGCATACTTTTCAAATTCATCTTTATATTGGTCAAATTGCTTACGCAGAATCATCTCAGGCGCCCCGATCAACATAGTAGTTTGACCAAAAATCACACCAGAAAATTTATTAACCGATGTAAAAGGCAAAACACTATCGGCTTTTTGACCACTGCCAGTCTTAAAATATGTGTGAATAGCCTTCATGGTTGCATTGTCTGCTGGCATACTTTTAGAAAAATCACCAATTAATAAATCCAAATTTTGTCCGCTAAAAGCACGTGAATTTATCGTTTTGGCAACAGCCATTTTGGGTTCAGTAATGGTCCCGGTCTTATCAACACAAAGCACGTTTACCCGCGCCAAGGTTTCAACACTCTTCATATCATGCAGCATAACTTGCTTCCGGGCCAAGCGAACAGCCGATAAAGCCAGGGCGACAGTAGTTAAAAGGTAAAGCCCTTCCGGAATCATCCCTAAAACAGCGGCTTCCATAGAAACGATACTATGTGCAAATGATGCGTGATTCTTAAAGAAACTCAGGCTGAACAACGCAATTCCAAGGGGAATAATGATAATTCCAACCCACTTAATTATTCCGTTGATCGAGCGCACCATCTCAGACTGCTCAACGCCACCCATAGATTTGGCTTTCATGGTCAGTTTGGAAATGTAAGAATCTTTGCCGACCTTTACTAGCTGGGCATAAGCCTCACCAGAAACGACAAAGGAACCAGACATTAACTTTGAACCTAGATCCTTGCTGATTTCATCTGATTCACCCGTTAGAAGAGCTTCATTAACCCGGATATTGCCCTTAACAACCTGTGCGTCTGCCGGAATTTGGTCACCTGTTTTCAAAATAACCACATCATCGACAACCAGTTTTTCAATTGGAATTTTAACTTTCTTACTATCACGCAGGACCGTTACTTCGGTCGCATTCATCACGCTTAATTTGCTTAAAGTATGCTTGGCACTAATTTCCTGAATAATCCCAATGACCGTATTCAAAATAATTACTGGCAAGAAGGTCAGGTCGCGGTAAGCACCAACAACTAACAGTAAAATTGCTAAGACTAAAAAGATCAGGTTAAAGTAGGTACAAACATTTTTTTTAATAATTTGCCCGTTCGTTTTAAACTGATTATCCACCGCTTGATTAACTTGTCCATTTTCAACTCTCTGCTTAACCTCAGCTTCGGTTAAACCAGTTGCAATATTTGTTTGATTTTCTTTTTTCATTAAATTTACCTGAATAAGATTTTTCATCAATTATAGCAATTATTGCACAGAATAAAAAAGTATCACAATTTTGTGATATGAAGTGAGACCTAAAAGTGAGACACTTTTAGGTCTTTTACTATGTCTAAATTTA
>NZ_AYZC01000048.1 GCF_001436775.1 Lactobacillus acetotolerans DSM 20749 = JCM 3825 | reverse complement strand
ACATTGGCTTCATGACCTATTTGAATCAGTGTTGCACTTAATTTGATAATTCAGGAACAAAAACTTCAAGGTCTAAATATAAACCTTGAAGTTCTTTTATTATTCACAATCTTGGAATACTAGATTAAGAATTTTTCACTCTTTAAGTAGAAGTGTTTTACCACAGTAGTGAGTAAGATATAAAGAATAAGAATTCCTAAAATTACCCACATATAGCTGAGTGGCATTGGACCAAACTTAAGTGGCTTGGCCAACCATGAGAATGGAAGTAAGGTACCAATAATACCTGCCCCAAACGTGGACAATACAACGGCTGTGGATGCATGTTGCTTAATGAATGGAAACCTTTTATCACGAAGTGCGTGGATAACCATTTCTTGTGTCCAGAGTGACTCAATAAACCAACCGGTATGGAACAATGCAATAAAGAGTGCTTTTTGTGCCAGATTAATTGAATTGAAATTACCGCCAACTAACTTTGGACAAATGATAAAGAAGAGTAAACCAAAGGTAATAACATCAAATACCGATGACGTTGGGCCAAAGTAAAACATGAACTTTGGCAACTTTTTTGTTGACCAAGTCCTTGGCCCCTTTAAGTACTCATCGGACATCGTATCAAACGGCAGTGATAAACAACTAGTTCCGTACAAGAGATCCAAAATAAGTAGTTGCAGTGGCAACATTGGTAAGAATGGTAAGAACGATGATGCAACCATGATCGAAAGGATATTACCAAAGTTAGAAGACAAGGTAATCTTAATGTATTTCATGGTATTACCAAAGACTTTTCTACCAATTCTTACTCCCTTTTCAAGGACGTTTAAGTCCTTATGGAGCAGGATAATATCGGCCGATTCCTTAGCAATATCAACAGCCGTATCAACCGAAATAGATACATCGGCAGCCTTCATTGCTGGGGCATCATTGATACCGTCACCCATGTAACCAACCGTGTGATCATTCTTCTTTAGCAGTTCAATAATCTTAGTCTTATCTTCAGGTGACAATTTAACGAAGATGTTACACTCTTCAACCATCTTGGCTAATTCTTCGTCACTCTTATTTTCTAAGTCACTGCCAGAATAAACCGTATCAACATTTAACCCGACTTGTAAGCCGACTGTTCTTGTAACGGCCTCGTTATCACCAGTTAAAATCTTAACGGTGATACCATCGTGCTTAAGTTTAGCCAAGGCTTTCTTAGCACTTTCTTTTGGTGGATCCAGGAAGGCTAAGAAGCCGAACAAGGTTAAATCACTTTCATCTTTAACGGAGAACTCACCAACAGGTGCTGGATTCTTCTTATAGCCAACCATGATGACCCGCAAGCCATCATCATTCATATCATCAATTTTGGCTAAAATATCTTTTTTACGATCCTCAGTCAACGGTAAAATCTTGCCGTTGGATTCCATCTTGGTTGAAACCGACAGCATTTCTTCAGCAGCACCCTTAGTAACTAAGAGGTGCTCACCATGTTCCTTATCAGAGTTAGCAACTACAACACTCATTCTTCTTCGATTAAAGTCAAACGGAATTTCATCAATCTTGTCATAGTCACGCTGGATTTCATTTACATTGAGTTCATCCCCAGCAGCATCAATTACGGCCTTATCTATTAAGTCCTTCATCCCTGTTTGGTAGTATGAATTCAAATAAGACAATTCCAAAACATGCTTAGTTTCACGCAAGTTTAAGTCATAGTGTCGCTCAAGCACAACCTTATCCTGAGTTAAAGTACCAGTTTTATCTGTACACAAAACATCGGCAGAACCAAAGTTTTGGATGGAATTCATCTTCTTAACAATCGTGCCGTGTTTAGACATTTCTACTGAACCTTTAACTAAGTTCGTAGTTACGATTACTGGAAGCATTTCTGGGGTTAAACCAACGGCGGTTGCAATCGCAAAGATTAAAGCATTGATCCAGTCACCCTTGGTTAGTCCATTAATAATGAAAACTAGCGGAGCAATGATTGCTGTCATGGTAATTAACAATTTAGAGATGTTTTTAATACCGACGTCAAAGGTAGTTTCTTTAATGTCGTTTCTAGAAATATCCTGAGCAAGTTTACCAAACATGGTGTGCTCACCAGTCGCAAAAACAACCCCAACCCCGGAACCAGAAACAATCGTTGTTCCTTCGTAAAGGATATTAGGATAATCTAAGTAATCCTTATCTTTACCAAATTCAGGTACTTTAGTTGCTATTTTTTCTACAGGTTTAGACTCACCATTTAATGAACTAGATGAGCAGAAAAGATCCTTACTCCTAAGTAGACGCATATCGGCAGGAACCATGTCCCCTGCAGCTACGTTAATAATATCCCCAACAACTACACTTTTAGTTGGTAGTTCTTGGTCTTTACCGTCACGTTTAATATTGGTAGTGACCGAAACCATTTTAAGCAAGTCGTTAACAGCATTAGATGAACGTACATTTTGGACAAAACTGGTTATTCCAGAAATAAACACCATCAAAAGCATGATAACAACTGTACTTAAATCTTTTTGGTTTGCTGGTACAAAAATGTAATCAGTAAACAATGATAATGTGGCTAAAATAAGCAAGACCATCGTAAACGGCGTTAAAAATGCTTCAGCTAAAAAGCGTAGCTTTGAATCATGCTTATTAGTCGCTATCTTATTTGAACCATATTCCTTGCGGTTTTCTTCAGCTTGTTTGCTAGATAGGCCTTCCGCACTAGCATGAAGTCTTGCCAAAGTTTCGGTTCTCGTCTCTCTAGCAATCTTCTTTACTAGTTTTAGATCAGGATTGCTAGCATTAGTACTCGGTTTCCTTAGCATCCTTTCTTTTCCTCCTATAAATAATGCAAACAAACTAAAAGGAACACCTGTTTAATTGCAGGTGCCCCATCCCAAACAAGGTTTTTATACTCGTCATTCAGTTTTAACACTACGTGACGTAAATGCCTAGCTATCTGGATCCCGCCTTAAGTCGACGACACCTACTTAACCCGTTGGCATCTCTGGATGTTTCCGGGCAATAGCGTGTGTTCACGTAGGAGTCTCACCTAACAGTTTATTTGCTTGATTAATTATTACATTGTGAGTTTAGTCCTCAATCATTGATCAAGTCAACACAATTTCATCATTTTTTAATTTTGGGATCTTTCTTAAAGAAATAAACTAATCCCGTAATCAAAAGTGCAATGGCTAAGGCTATTGGCAAGGCTATCTTATGCGGATGACTAATCTTTGTTTGTTCATCATTGGTCAAATCATACTTATCAAGTGAATATTCGTATTGCTGGTCAATCGTGGTTGCACAAGCTTTAAATACAAAACGTAATCCCTTATTAAAGGTGGCCTTATTTCTGCTCCGCAACTCACTTACTTCGGCGTGGATAATATTAACCTGTGTATCAGCAGTAAAAGCACTGTGTAAATCCCGACTAGAATATATTTGAACGTTGTGCTTATTTTTTTTAACTCCTGCCACAATAAAAACTGTTCGTTTGAACTCGTTTAAATGCTTGGGAGTTAACTTGTTCACCCGTTTGACTGTTCGGACAATAATTTGCGGTTGTTCCTTAGTCTGAAAATACCGATCATTCTTCTCAATAATCAGCCTATTCGTATCTTTATCTAAAATGTGCGCATTATCCTGAATATTAGCTTCAGAAAAGCCAGTCATCGTAAAGAAAATACTAATTAAAGCAGTAATTAATAGAAGACTAATTTTCTGCTTCTTCAAGTTTATGAGCCAATTGCTCAACGTATTTACGATTGATTTTAATTTGTTCATAGGGTACCCCACAATCTTTGAATAAGCTGATTGCTAGCGGATTGTCATGGTAGTCAAAATAATAATTGATTTTTTTAATACCTGCTTGTACTAAAGCCTTAGAGCAATTATAACAAGGAAAATGTGTTACGTAGATTTCAGTTCCATCAGTTGAAACACCATTGCGCGCACATTGAATCAAAGAATTCATCTCTGAATGAATGGTTCGAACACAGTGCCCATCAACCAATTGGTGACCGACATCATCACAATGGGGTTGTCCTGAAACAGATCCATTATAACCTGTACCGATAATTCGTTTATCTTTGACCAAAACATTGCCCACTAAAGCCCGATCACAGGTTGATCGCTGGGCAATAACTAGAGCCTGCATCATAAAATATTGATTCCAAGGAATTCGATCACGCATTATTTTTACCTCTTAAAGTAATTTAAGCCAATTGCATCCCGAACTTGCTCAAGGGTTTCATTTGCTTTCTTATTTGCTTTTTTAGAACCTTCAAAAAGCATGTCATAAACAGCATCTTCATTTTTAGCATATTTTGCACGCCGTTCACGAATAGGAGCCAGCTCACTTTCCAAAACTTTATTTAAGTAACGCTTAATCTTTACATCACCTAAACCACCCTTTTGGTATTGGGCCTTAAGATCGGCTACCTTATCCTTATCAGGATCAAAGACATCAAGGTAGGTAAAGACGGTATTCCCTTCAACCTTACCTGGATCCTCAATGTGAATATGATCAGGATCGGTATACATTGACATAACTTTTTTTTGAACGGTTTTGGCATCATCTGATAAGTAAATAGCATTACCAAGAGATTTAGACATCTTGGCATTACCATCCAGGCCAGGCAATCTTCCCTGTCCCTTAGCTGGGAAATAACCTTTTGGTTCAAGCAAAACGTGACAATTATAAACCCGGTTAAAGGTACGAACAATTTCACGTGCCTGTTCAAGCATTGGCTCTTGATCATCACCAACGGGAATAATTGTTGCCTTAAATGCAGTAATATCAGCAGTTTGTGAGACTGGATAATTTAAGAAACCAACCGGGATAGAGTCATTAAACCCCTTCTGCTTAATTTCTGACTTAACCGTAGGGTTTCTTTCCAAACGGGCAACCGATACTAGGTCCATATAATAAGTAGTAAGTTCGAATAAGGCTGGAATTTGTGATTGAACAAAAATAGTAGATTTTTCAGGATCGATCCCAACAGCCAAATAATCAAGCGCAACTTGAATCAAGCTGTTGCGAATTTTTTCAGGATCGCGGGCGTTGTCAGTCAGAGCTTGCGTATCAGCAATCATTATGTATGGATCGTATTTACCTTCGTTTTGTAATTTTACCCTATTTTTAAGTGAACCAATATAATGTCCAATATGCAGTTTACCAGTAGGTCTATCCCCTGTAAGCAAAACTTTCTTTTTCATACTTATTCTCTCTTTTCTACATATTATTAAATATATTTTTTAATCCAGTAATTACTGTTAATCTTACCAAAAAACAAGTGATGATTAAACTAACTATAGCGGTACAATATAATTATATAGGAGAACATAAAATGTGTAACCAATTCAAACTACCAAGCTTATTAAATATTAAACATTATCTGGTAAATGACTTAAATTTGCCACTGGCCAAAACAGATACTGCATTACCAGAAAACCAAGATGTTTTCCCTAAACAAATAGCACCAGTCCTGCTCTACCAAAATAATAAATTACAGTTATCACCCAAAAGTTGGGGCTATCCTAGCCCGGTTGATAATAAGAAAGTATTATTCAACGCCAGGGTAGAACGCTTTTATCAGCAGAAGCCATCAATGTGGGACAAATCATTTGCTAAGCAGAGATGTTTAATTATTGCCGATAAATTCTTTGAATACGGTAAAAAAACATATCAGGCAGCTAATAACAGAAAGTACCATGAACGCTATAGTTTTCAAGATCCTGACAACCCATTAACCCTAATAGCCGGAATTTATGATGAACAACATTTTGCAATGGTCACAACTGAGCCTAATTCAGTAATGACGCCGGTACATAATCGCATGCCATTAGTTGTTAGGCCAGAAGAATTACGGCAATGGTTGTTCCAAAATTTTACCAAGTTAGTTGATCGCAGTAACGTTCCCTTATCTGCTAAAAAAATACCTAATAAAAATTAATTTGGCTTAAAAGTGGAAGCATGATAAAATAGCAGAGTAATGCGGGTATAGTTTAATGGTAAAACATTAGCTTCCCAAGCTGAAGATGCGGGTCCGATTCACGCTACCCGCTTAACTGGGAAAACGATGACCAAAGGTCATCGTTTTTTATTTTATAATCTATTATTTTTCCAATAGCCAATCAATGATATTCATTTTTTGAATTCCATTATAATTTGCGTCTTTGTTTAGTGTATCTAAAGTCAACAAATATTTAGGATAAGAATCCCCAATCCTCTGCAGTGATCGTAATTCTCTTTTCAGTACATTCTCATCTAACGTTGTTAAAGCAACTTGAAAATAGCGAGCTTCATTTCGCCCATTTAAAGCAACAAAATCTACTTCATATTTTCCACTCTGGCCCACATAAACATTTGGAAAGCGACGAAGTAATTCAAGATAAACTACATTTTCAATAATATGACCATAATCTTCTTGATGATCTGGCAAAAGCAAACGACACAATCCTAGATCAACAACATAATATTTACTATTACTGCTTAAAAGGTCATGATCATGAATATCATACCTTTTAGCTTCATACATTAATAAACTATCCAGGATTCCTTCAAGGTAACGATCAATAGTTTTATTACTTGTCTTATAACCATTACTTCGTAAAGTATTAGTAATCTTATTGATGGTTACCTGACTGCCAATATTACTAAACAAAGTTCGAATTAAACGTTCAAGAACAGGCACATCTTTAATATTTAGCCTAGTAACAATATCCGTTAATACAATCGTTGAATAAATACCTTGTAAGTATTCGATCCTTTCCTGATCAGTTTCAGTAAATAATGTATATGGAAATGAACTTTTTAGATACTGATTAAACATATCTTGATCATTGGTAAATTTATTATTTTGTTTGTGCCATTGAACAAATTCATTAAAAGATAAAGGCAACATGTTTAATTGAACGTAACGACCTGTTAATAAAGTTGCTATTTCACCACTTAAAAAGTAAGCGTTAGAACCGGTGATATATAAATCAACATTATCTTTAATGAAAAGTGAATCAGCTACTTTTTCAAAATTATGAACATGTTGAATTTCATCTAAAAAGATATAATTCATTTGATCAGGCAAAAGCTTTTTTTTAATGTAAGAATATAATTTTTCCGGATCGAGTAAATCTTCAAAGTCCATATCTTCAAAATTTAAATTAATTATCTGATTATCTTTCACACCAGTTTTCTTTAAATAATCACGAAACAATAAAAACAATGTAGATTTACCGGATCGACGAACCCCAGAAACCACTTTAATAATATGCTTATCTCGATTTCTCTTTAGAAAATTAAGATATTCATCCCTAGCTACATATTTTTGCTCTAACAAATTCGTTATCTCCTTTTACTTATATATTAGCAAAAGTTTGGAGTTAACTCCAAACTTTCAATGCTTTTACTATTTTTTGGAGTCAAGCTACAAGCTTTTACACATAAAAATGACGGTGGCATTAAAAACCACCGTCATTTTTTATTCAATTTAAATTTAAGTCATAATTACAAGGATTATTCCGTTTACTACTGCCAAATAAACAGGCATCCACAATGTTTGAGTGTACAGATAAGACCAAGCAAACAACATCCCAAATAATACGTTAATTATTAATAATGGTATAGAAGCTTGGAAGTTAAGTAAGCTGAATAAAACGCCTGAAGTAATAATTCCTAACGTAGCGGTAAGTTTTGTGCTTTCTCTAAACATATAATTAAAAAGAAAACCCGTAGTTAGAAATTCTTGCAAGATGGGTAAAACCATGCCAATTGCCAAAATCAGAAACCAGTACATGGTAATCGATTCATGTTTTAAATAATTAGTTTGAAAACCGTACCAAGCAACTTTGTTATATGACTGCAACCAGGAAACACTGATCCGTCCTGCTGTAACCACAAGGGTTAATCCAACCATTAAGCCAAAATTACCTAACCATGGCAAACTAAAGTCACGCTCAAAAAAACGTTGCTCACGATTAAAACGATATATGTAAAATAAAAGAACCATTGCTGAGATTAACGTAAATAAAATTAAATCCCATATTCGCACTGGTGATTTCATAGTAACTAATTTAACTACACCGGCAGCCATCAAATAGCTAACAAAGTAGACGATATAGCGAATCAAGTTACCCTCTCTTGATTCTGGCGTATTCACAAACTTCACTCCTATACACTCATGTACCCTACAAACCCCATATTATAGCAAAAAAAGACAGGTTTATGAAACGCCGTAAAAATTATTTCTTATCTATTTTTATATTATTAATATCATCAAGCTTAACCATTCTCCTTGTTATTATGATCTTATCCTCCTGATACCCTTCGACAAAGCCAACTATATCCGGATGTAAATTATCATTACCATCCACTTCCTTAAGTTGAATGTGGACCAAATAATGATTACTAAAGGCAGCTAATAACATTGCGCTAATTTCTTTTTCCGTCATCATTTTCTTTTCCTGATAAACAACGGCACGTTTACTCTTATCTTTATTAATTTTCATCGTATGGTCGCTTAAGTAAAAGCCGGCCCATTTCTCCATGCCACGATCTTGATAATTCTTAAAAAAATTTAGTACAATTTTATCAAATTTACTCATAAGCATTACCACCGTTATGGCCACCAACCAAATTGCTTCGTTTGATGGCAGTTGCACCTTTGGATAAACTGGAGGCCTTAACTAAACTAGTAAAACCATACTTTTGGCGAATTTTGTCAACGGTCATGGTGAATTTTCTCTTTTTGAGCTGTTGATCCGGACTCATAAAGAAAGTCAATTGTTCACCGGTATCCGGAATTAACTTACTATAATTAACTCCTAAAACTCTAACCGGTTCACCATGCCAATTCTTACGAAAAAGAATTACTAATTCATGAACCAAGCTTTGATTACTATTAGTAGGAGAAATTCTTTGCTGAACACTAAAGCCTTTACGCTGATTATTCCTTTTATATTCTGAAAAGCCAACATATAAACCAACACAACTCGCTTGCAATTTATGTGCTCGGATCCTTGCACCAACCTGTTCACCAATTTCTCGAAGCACAATTTCAATTTCCCGCTGATTTACATAGTCCCTAGTCAAAACTTGTGAATTCCCATAATTTTTCATTTTTGGAAAAAATTTATGACTAATTATGCTGCGATCAACTCCCCAACTCATTGCAAATAATTGTTCACCGATCACACCAAATTCTTGCTTTAAAGTTGCAGGATCGGTATGAGCGAGTTGGTACATATTATTAATGCCAAGTTTACGCAAACGCTTCGCTGTACGTCTACCTATCCCCCATACGTCTTCAAGTTTTGGAATTTTCCAGATAGTATCAGGGACGTCAATATAGTGCCAATAAGCAATCATTGAAATTTTATGCTTGGCAGAAATATCCATTGCTAATTTGGCTAATAATGGATTCTCACCAATACCACAAGTTGTATAAAGGCCAAGTGTATCATGAATATCTTTTTGAATTTTGCGTGCAACCAAATAAGGATCATTACCAAACAAACGCCAAGATTTAGTCATATCAATCATGCTCTCATCAATCGAGTAAACATGAATATCTTCTTCAGCTGCATATTTACGAAAAATATTCAGTACCTGCATGCTTCGCTTAATATAAAGGTTCATATGCGGTTCTACTAATTTCAAATCCGGGGCTTCTCTTTTAGAAGGTAAATCACGTGCCCGCATTACATTATTCAAATTATATTTTTTCTTAGCTAGTGGTGAGGCTGCCATAATTAATCCTGACCCGAATTTAGTATGTGGCTGACGTGATACTACAGCCAATACTGCCTTCATGGGATTTATCCCTAGTCGAACAGCTTCACAACTTGCAAAAAATGATTTGTTATCAATCATAAAAATTAATCTATGCGGTTCATAACGATAGTCATACATCAGTATCACTTTCTTTTTATTTTTTGAACTTATGTTCGTTACCATCATTATACAAACGTTAGTTTGGGTAAGCAAGTAAAAAAATAAGAAGCAGGCTACTATCCCAATGTCATTAAGTTAAGACATTGACGAAAGTTTAGCTTTATGAACCGAATCATTT
>NZ_AYZC01000047.1 GCF_001436775.1 Lactobacillus acetotolerans DSM 20749 = JCM 3825 | reverse complement strand
GGTAGAGCAAAGGATTGAAGCTCCTTGTGTCGGCGGTTCGATTCCGTCCCGCGCCATCAGTCTGGAGGAGTAGCGAAGTGGCTAAACGCGGCGGTCTGTAAAACCGCTCTCTCTGAGTTCGGCGGTTCGAATCCACCCTCCTCCATTAATAGGGATATCGTATAATGGTAGTACATTGGTCTCCAAAACCACTGATGTGGGTTCAATTCCTACTATCCCTGTTTACTCTTCATGGCGGAATTGGTGAAGGGGTTAACACACCGGTTTGTGGATCCGGCATGCGTGGGTTCGAATCCCACATTCCGCCCTAGCATTGGGATATAGCCAAGCGGTAAGGCATTAGACTTTGACTCTAACATGCGCTGGTTCGAATCCAGCTATCCCAATCTATTAATAAAATAAAACTTATGGCGGTGTAGCCAAGTGGTAAGGCAGAGGTCTGCAAAACCTTAATCGTCGGTTCGAGTCCGACCCCCGCCTTCAAATGGCTCAGTCATTGGTTCTGTTAATTAAATATGGCGGTGTGGCGGAATTGGCAGACGCGTCAGACTCAAAATCTGGTGTCCGTTTAGGACGTATCGGTTCGACCCCGATCACCGCTATTTGTTTAGACAACTCATTTATGTGAGTTGTCTTTTTTTATAAGTTTTATTTTAAAAATTGCACATATAATTTGGAATCTTTATAATACCAATATATGGAGGTATTTAGATGAATATTGGTCTTTTCACCGATACATATTTCCCGCAAATCAGTGGTGTAGCCACGTCGATTAAGACGTTAAAAAATGCACTTGAAAAGCAGGGTCATAATGTATTTATTTTTACTACTACCGATCCTCATATAAAAAAGGGGACGGTTGAACCGAATGTCTTTCGGTTTAGCAGCATACCCTTCATTTCGTTTACTGATCGAAGGATTGCTTTTCGTGGCTTTTTCGAAGCAGCAAAAGTAGCAAAGGAAGTTAAACTGGATATTGTTCATACTCAAACCGAGTTTGCTTTGGGAATGATGGGTAAATATGTTGCTCATCGGCTTAAAATCCCCGCAATTCATACTTATCACACCATGTATGAAGATTATTTGCATTATGTTTTAAATGGTCACTTACTTCGTCCATATCACGTAAAGCAATTTACTAAAGGATATTTGAAAAATATGAATGGGGTTATTGCTCCAAGTGAACGTGTTGAAGCATTGCTTAAGCGGTATGGAGTTAAAATTCCTATTAGGATTATTCCTACTGGTGTGGATATTGAGAGTATGAATGAAGATGTTCCACACGATGTGCGTAAAGATTTACATATAGATAAAGATGCACCGGTTCTTTTAACGCTCAGTAGGGTTGCTTCCGAAAAGAAGATCAATCACATTTTAAATGTAATGCCAGATATTGTTGAGCAATTTCCTAACGTGCGGTTGGTAATTGCAGGCGATGGTCCTGATGTGGATGTGTTAAAGGATCAAATTGAGCGTTTAACTCTTGAAAATTATGTAATTTTTACTGGTAACATTCCGCATGAAGATGTCGGTAACTATTATAGAATGGCAGATTTATTTGTATCTGCCAGTGATACGGAGACTCAAGGATTAACATATATCGAGGCTCTTGCGGCTGGTACAAGGTGTGTAGTATACGATACTGATTATACCGAGCATGTTTTTGATGATGATTCTTTAGGGCGTGTATTTACAACGCAAAGCGAAATGCTAAAGGATATCCTTATTTACTTAAAACAAGGGAGATCTAAAATACCTCAAGATAAATTAGATGCTAAGTTAGCACAAATTTCTTCGAAGCATTTTGGTGATCAGGTTTATAATTTTTATCAAGATGTAATTAAGAAATATCAAGAAGATCATAAAGAGGATTTAAATGATTAGAATTAATATGTTCTCACAAGCTGATTCAGTTAAAGGTCAAGGCGTTGGTTCTGCTTATAATGAATTAACTGCTCTATTACGAACGCGTTTAGTGGATAAATTTTACGTAACTGTTAATAAGTATGGGAAAAGTGATCTTACTCATTACCATACGATTAATCCTACTTTTTATGCTAATAGTTTTTCACCCGCTCGTGGTCGCAAAATTGGCTATGTCCATTTTTTACCTGAAACTCTGGAAGGCTCAATTAAGTTACCTGGTTTTGCTAAAAAGGTTTTTTATAGTTATGTAATTAACTTTTATAAGCGCATGGATCAAATTGTGGTTGTTAATCCAATCTTTATTGATAAGCTAGTTAAATATGGAATAAGCCGGGATAAGGTTAAATATATTCCTAATTTTGTTTCAAAATCTGAATTTTATCCAGAAAGTCAAGCAAGAAAAAATGCTTTTCGTAATAAATTAGGTATTCCATTGAATAAAGCGGTCGTTTTTGGTGATGGTCAAGTTCAGGAACGTAAGGGCGTAGATGATTTTGCTAAGATGGCAATGGCTAATCCGCATATTCAATTTATTTGGGCCGGTGGTTTCTCATTTGGTAAAATAACTGATGGCTATGATCACTTTAAGCAATTAGTAGATAATCCACCACAGAATTTAAAATTTACTGGAATTGTAGATCGGAAAAAACTGGTTGATTATTTGAATATTGCTGACCTATTTTTGCTTCCATCATATGATGAATTATTTCCTATGTCTGTTTTGGAAGCTTTCAGTTGTGGTACACCGGTTTTATTGAGAAATTTAGATTTATATAAAGCTATTATTGGTGGCTACTATATGAGTGGCAATAATTCCCAGGAAATGAATACGCAACTGCGAAAAGCTTTTGATGATAAATCAATATTGAATAAGTATAGTTCTTTATCTAATTTAGCTAGTGAAAAATATTCTGAGGATAATTTGGCTAAGATTTGGGATGATTTTTATCATGAACAATATGAATTAGGTAAAAAGTTAGGACAAATTCGTTAATGAATAAAAAACACTTTTTGGGTATATTAATTGTTTTAATAATTAGTGTTTGTGTGCTTTATGCAGATTTAAAGACAACGCCAATTAACCAACTAATTAAAGCAGCTCAGAATATTAACTTTTTTGCTTTAATAATGGTATTTGGATTAATGCTCCTGTCCTATGTTTGTGAAGCCACAATCTTGTATGTTTTGTCTTATCGGAAGAATGAGCCGAAGAGATCCAAATGGTCCTTCTTTCGTATACCAATAATTCAGGCTCTTTTTAACGCAATTACCCCTATGTCGACTGGTGGACAGCCCTCACAGCTTGCAGCCATGGTTCAGATGGGTATAGAAGGAGGACGCGCAACGTCACTACTTTTGATGAAATTTATTATCTATCAAATAGTAGTTTTCTTTGCCTACGTTTTTGCCATTGTTACTGGCTTCCATATGGTTGCAACTAAATTTTCTGCACTTGCAGCTTTTATTGTGCTTGGTTTCTTAATTCATATTAGTTCAATCGTGTTTTTATTAGCCATATTTTTTGCCTACAATTGGACGAAAAAGGCTGCTAACTGGTTAATGAATCTACTCGAAAAATTTATTAGTGAAAAAAGAGTAGAGAAATGGCGTAAAGCTACTATGGAAAAAATCGATACTTTTTATACTGAAAGTCAAAAATTAAAAAAAGAAAAGAAAAAATTATGGCTTAGTGCAGGCTTGACGGTTTTGCAGTTATTATTCTTTTATTCGATTCCTTACATGGTTTTGCTTACCCTTAATGTTCATGCAAATTGGTTAGCCGTAACGCAAATGAATATCATGATTATTATGTTTATGGCTATTATTCCTATCCCTGGAGCATCTGGAGGTGCCGAATATAGTTTTCAAACTCTTTTTTCAACATTCGTTTCGTCTCATGGGGCTTTGGTATTAGGTATGTTTTTATGGCGGTTTGCAACCTATTTCTTTGGTATGATTTTAGGAATATTTGGTTGGATATTTAAGCCAAAAAAGATAAAAAATACCAAAAATAGTTAATTTTTACTAAAACTGCTAGGTCTAAATTTTCTTAGTAGTAAGATGATTAACGTGGTGAGAGGAGAATATGATGGCACGTACCAAAACTTTTCTACAATGGTTGACAAAGACCAAATTAGGCTTTTTTACTATTGTTCTAATATTGTTTTGGATAAAAACGTATTGGATTTATTTGACTAAATTTAATTTAGGTGCATCTGGATCGATCCAGAATTTTTTGCTTTTAATTAATCCAATTCCGGCAGGGATGCTTTTACTTGGAATAGGATTATTCTTCAAAGGTCGTAAATCATATTGGATCATTGTGGTAATTGATTTTCTACTAAGTTTATGGCTCTTTGCAAATATATTGTATTACCGTGAGTTTTCCAACTTTTTATCTTTTTCGATTATTAAAGCGTCAGGTTCAACTTCTGATAATTTAGGGAAAAGTATTGTTGGAATTACTAGGGCAACAGATTTCCTTTCTTTTCTAGATGTGGCCACTGTCATAGTTTTGTTGCTAACAAAGGTAATACGTATTGACGTTAGGCCAGTTAAGATTCGATTTGGTTTGCTGATTGAAAGTTTAGCCATACTTTTAATGGGCGTTAATTTGGGTATGGCGCAAAAGAATCGCTCTGGGTTACTTACTAGAACATTTGATAATAATTATATTGTTAAGTATCTCGGAATTAATGAGTATGCCGTTTATGATGGATTTAAAACAGCCCAAACTAATGCTCAAATGGCTAAGGCTAACGTGTCTGATTTACATTCAGTTGAACAATATTTAAAGACAAATTATGTGCAACCCAATCCCGAGTACACGGGCGTAGCCAAAGGTAAAAATGTACTGGTTATTCACCTTGAAAGTTTTCAGCAGTTTTTAATTGGTTATAAATGGAAGGGTAAGGAAGTTACCCCTAATCTAAATAAAATTTATCATGCTAAGGATACTCTTAGCTTTGATAATTTTTATAATCAAGTGGGACAAGGAAAGACATCAGATGCTGAGATGATGCTGGAAAATTCATTATTTGGTTTACAATCTGGTTCTGCAATGTCGAGCTATGGTACGTCAAATACGTTTGAAAGTGCACCAGCAATCCTAAGACAACGGGCAGGTTATACCACTGCTGTTATGCATGGTGGCGCAGGTTCTTTCTGGAATCGCAATAATGCATACAAGTCATTTGGGTATCAATATTTTATGCCACTTTCTTATTATAAAAACAGACCTAAATACTATATTGGTTATGGTTTAAAGGATAAGATTTTCTTTGACCAATCGGTTAAGTACATAGAGCGGTTGCCACAACCATTTTATTTAAAGCTGATCACGGTAACTAATCATTACCCATATGATTTAGATAAACCAAATCAGACAATTCCTAAAACGAATACAAACGATGAAACAGTTGATGGCTATGTTCAGACAGCCCACTATCTAGATCAAGCTATTGGTGAATTGATGAGTTGGATGAAGAAAACTGGACTTGATAAAAATACCCTGATTGTTTTTTATGGTGATCATTATGGAATTTCTGGGAACCACCATAAGGCTAGTGCGCAGTTGCTTAAACAAAAGCAATTTAATGACTTTGATGATTTAAAATTTCAACGTGTACCTTTAATGTTTCATATGAAGGGCTTAAAAGGCGGTGTTGATCATAGTTATGGCGGCGAAATTGATGTTTTACCTACTTTACTAAATTTACTGGGAATTAAAGATAATGATACTATCCAATTTGGACACGATATCTTAAGTAGAGATTCCCCACAAATTGTTGCTCAAAGAAATGGTGATTTTATTACGCCAAAATATGCAAAAGTTGGTGGGATGTATTATTATACAAAAACTGGTGAAAAGATTACTCATCCGAATAAAAAATTAAAAACTGAACTTATGGCAATTTCGAATAAAGTAACTACTCAGCTTTCTTTATCTGATCGAGTGATTGATGGGAACTTATTACGTTTTTATAAACCAAAATGGTTTATAAAAATCAAACCGAGTGATTATGATTATAATAAAGAAAAAGCTTTAAAGAATTTGTATTCTAATAAAGATAAGACTTCACTTTGGTATAAAAATCATAAGAAGAGCACACAATCAGACTTTAAGACTGATGCTCCTGAATTAAAGAAATAAACCTGCAAAGATTTATATTTTGTGATAAAATTTAGCAGTAATCATATCTGTGTATTGGAGGCAGTACATTGTACAATTTATTTATGACGCTACTAATCATTGTTTCAATTTTAATTGTAATTGCAACGATGATGCAGCCGCAGAAACAACAGGATGCGTTGAACGCTTTATCTGGCGGTGCGGTTTTTAGTGGTCAAACTAAAAAACGTGGTTTTGAAGCATTTATGGAAAAAGTAACAGCAGTTTTGTTGGTTCTCTTTTTTGCATTTGCTATTATATTAGCTTATTTGTCTTCAAAATAAGTTTTGGCCCTCCCGATATGACGGGGAGGGCTTTTTTTATATTTTTAATAAAGAACGGAGATTAATTAGATGGCACAAAACGAGAAAATTTTAGCTAACGTTTTAGAAATTTTTCGCCATAATCCGCAAAAACAGTATTCAATAGATCAAATTGAAAGAATGGCTCGGCGTGATCATATTGGTAGTTTTACTGATTTGATCAAGGCACTATCTTTTCTTGAACATGAAAAAAAGATTATTACTGATGGTAAAGGACATTATCAATTGGTTCAGGAGAATACCGAGGTTGAAGGTACCTTTAGGGCCAATGATAAAGGCTTTGGCTTTGTTAAGTTAGATGATGAAAATGCTGACAATATTTTTATTGCTAGTGATTATACCGATTATGCTGTAAATGGTGACCGAGTAAAGGTCAGAATTACTGCTGATGGTAACCCTTGGAATGATAAGGGACCTGAGGGCCAAGTTGAAGAAATCGTTGAACGCGGTTTTGAAACTTTAGTTGGCGAATTTCATCCAATGACTGATAAACAAGTTAAAGTTAGTCATTTTATTGGTTATGTTCTGAGCAATGATAAAAAGTTGCATAATTATCGTGTCTATGTTTCTGATAAAGGTTTAATCCCACAAATGAGAGATATGGTTAAAGTTTCTATTAAGAACTATCCAGATAAAAATAATCCAGAATCGATGACCGGTGTTGTCATTAAAACCATTGGTAATAAGAACGATCCTGGCGTTGATATTATGTCAATTGTAGCAGCTCACGATGTGCGAACAGAGTGGCCAGATGATGCAATGAAACAAGCAAATGCTATTCCAGATCATGTTACTGATGAGGAGCGTAAAGGTAGAGATGATATTACCGATCAACCTGCTGTGACTATTGATGGTGATGATTCTAAAGATTTTGATGATGCGGTTGTTTTGTGGAAATTACCTAATGGAAATTATCATTTAGGAGTTCACATAGCTGATGTATCACATTACGTGACGGAAAAGTCCCCATTGGATCAAGAAGCCTTTGCTCGTGGTAACAGTACTTATTTAGTTGATCGGGTTATCCCAATGTTGCCATTTCGCTTATCTAACGGTATTTGTTCATTAAATGAAGGGGAAGATCGGTTAGTTTTATCTTGTGATATGGAAATAACACCACAAGGTAAACGGGTTAATTACCGTATTCATCCTTCTGTTATGCGTTCTCATGGTCGGATGACTTATAACAATGTGAATAAGACATTGGACCCTAATAATACTGATAAACTTGAAGATAAATACGTTAAATTACGTCCAATGCTTCAGCAAATGGCAGAGTTACACAAAATTTTGTATAAACAACGTCATAAGCGTGGTGCTATTGATTTCGAAGAACCAGAAGCACAAATCATTGTTGATAAAAATGGGAAACCAACTGATATTGTTCTTCATAAGCGTGGCATAGCTGAAAAAATGATCGAATCATTTATGTTAATGGCCAACGAAACGGTAGCTGAAGATTACTTTAGAAAACATGTTCCATTTTTATACCGTGTGCATGAAACACCCGATAAAGATAGAATTAAAAGTTTCTTTGAATTCTGTAGTGCTTTTGGTTTGAATATCAAGGCAGATCCTAATCATGTTAAACCACTAGATTTGCAAAAAATTGTAACCAAAACGGTAGGTACTCCAGAAGAAGCTGTTGTTCAAATGATGATGTTACGGAGTTTAAAACAGGCGCACTATTCCGATCAAGCTTTGGGTCACTTTGGATTGGCAGCCAAGTTTTATACGCATTTTACTTCTCCAATTAGACGTTATTCTGATTTGATGGTTCATAGGATGATCCATGCTTATGCAGAACATGGGACTGGTAAAGATGTGCAAAAGCATTTTACGAGTTATCTATCGCAGGTTGCTGAACAAACTTCAATCCAAGAAAGACGGTCAGTTGATACTGAGCGTGAAGTAGATGACCTTAAGATGACTGAATATATGTCCGATCAAGTAGGACAACATTTTAATGCGGTGGTTTCCTCTGTTACTAGTTTTGGTATGTTTATTCAACTGCCTAATACGGTTGAGGGATTAGTCCATATTTCTAATTTAACTGATGATTTCTATACTTTTAACGAAAAAACTTTGACTTTAACCGGTCGAGGTACGCATAAACAATATAAAGTAGGGATGCCGATTAAGGTAACCCTTATTAATGCTAACGTTGAACAACATCAGTTAGATTTTGAAGTTTATGATCCCAATGCACCTAAACATCATCGGAATGATCATAGAAATAATCGTCGACGTGGTAATCGTGGTTTTCGAAATGATCATGGTCGTCGTGGCAATGGCAAACATTGGAATCGTAATTTCCATGCTAGTAGAAATGGCAGTCATAATCGTCGCAGCAACAATAATTACAAACGTTAGGATTGATTTTTGATGAAACGAAAAAATGAAAATTTGGTTGTCCAAAACAAAAAAGCTCGTCATGATTATTTCATCAAAGAAACTCTTGAAGCTGGTATTGCTTTAACCGGAACAGAGATTAAGTCCGTTCGAGCTCGTAGAATTAATTTGCGTGATGGCTATGTACAAATAATCAATGGCTCAGCTTTTTTGGAAAATGTGCATATTAGTGAGTATAAAGAAGGTAATCGTTACAATCATGAGCCTTTACGGAGTAGACGATTACTTTTACATAAAAAAGAAATTAGGCGTTTAACAAAAGCACAGGCAGAGCGTGGAATAGCAATTATTCCCCTGAAAGTTTATATAAAACACGGTTTTGCCAAAGTGTTAATTGGTGTGGGCCAAGGTAAAAAACAATATGATAAACGTAGAACAATCAAAAAGCGTGATCAGGAACGTGAATTACGTCGAAAGTATAAAGTATAAAAAATAAAATATAAAGCTACAGTGTGATTATCAAGATAATTACACTGTTTTTAAATATTACGAAAAAATAGTAAACTTAAAATTAGTTAGTAGTAAAATATTTATGCTAGATTTAAAAATTATTAATTAAAAATATATTGTTTATTTCTTTTTTTATTGGTATATTTATGAAAATGTTGTTTGTTTAAGGAGAAAATTAAATATGGCTATTCCCTGCTCTGAATTTGTTTTAAAACAGAGTCTAACTAAGAAAAAATTAGATAAATATTCGGTTATTGATTTTTGTAAAGATGCTGGTATTAACAGAGGTTTATTTTATAGTCAGTATCGTAATCTTTCCGATTTATTTGTTTCTGTTCTTACCCTTCGATTGAAGAAGTCAATGCGTAATACAAAAAATGAATCCATAAATCGAGTATTTTATCGTCTTTTATGTAAAATAAAGAAAGACGCTGTGTTTTACTTAAATATTTTACATATATCTAAAAAACATGAAACGTTTTATCCTATTTTGAAGAAAGAGATAGCTATAGGGCTAGAAAATTATATGAGGCCAAGAGGTGCATTTTCGGTAAGAACAATTGAATTAGTTGCAGAAGGTATATATTCAATTCTTTTTAATTGGATTTCACATGAATATCAAACAGATATAAGGGATATTTATCAGTGTATTAACTTATTTCTTCCTCAAATCGAAAAAGATGCAAAGAAATAATGTAAAGTACTTGCAAAAAGGCGGTAAAGTTGGTAATATAATTAACTGTCGCCGGTGAGGTTAAGGAGTTAACCAAGCAGGCGATGAGGCGAATGAAAATAAGTGCTTGACAAAGGACTTATAAGTTTGCTAAGATATA
>NZ_AYZC01000046.1 GCF_001436775.1 Lactobacillus acetotolerans DSM 20749 = JCM 3825 | reverse complement strand
TTGGCTTCATGACCTATTTGAATCAGTGTTGCACTTAATTTGATAATTCAGGAAATTTTTTAATAAACAAAAAAGAAGGAGAACTATGTCTCCTTCTCCTTATAAATTTAATAATTAAATTATTTCATTTGTTCTTTTACTTCAGTAGCAAAGTCTTCTTGCTTCTTTTCGATACCTTCGCCAACTTCATAGCGGGTATAAGCAACAACTTCACCATTTTTTGACTTAGCGTATTCTGCAACAGTCTTATCAGAATCCTTAACGTAAGGTTGGTCAACTAAACAAATTTCACTTAAGTATTTGTTTACCCGACCCTTAACGATCTTAGGTACAATCTTTGCAGGTTTACCTTCGTTTTCGGTTTCCTTAGTAAAGACGTCTGTTTGCCGCTTCAAATCAGCTGCAGGAACAGAATCTTTGTTTAAGTATTCTGGATTGATTGCAGCTACATGCATGGCAATGTTTCTTGCTGCCTTTTCGTTGCCACCTTTCATGGTAACTACAGAAACAATTGCACCACCATTATGCTTATAAGCACCAAATACTTCATCGTCGTTCTTAGTGATAATATCAAATCTTCTCAAAGTGATCTTTTCACCAACAACAGCTGTCAGATTAGTAATAGCGTCTTGAATAGTGCCATCTGCCAAAGGAGCCTTCAGAGCTTCTTTAACGTTAGCAGGTTTAGCAGCCAAAATAGCTTTAGTAATATCATTAACTAACTTAATAAATTTATCATTTGATGAAACAAAGTCAGTTTCTGAGTTAACTTCTACTACAGCTGCAGTATTGCCATCGATAGCATATTCTGCCAAACCTTCAGCAGCAATACGACCACTCTTCTTGGCAGCCTTAGCAACACCATTTTCTCTTAAAATATCGATAGCTTTTTCAATGCTACCATCAGCTTTAACTAAAGCATTCTTAGAATCCATCATACCAGCACCGGTACGATCACGTAATTCTTTAACTTGTTTAGCAGTAATTTTTGCCATTAATGTGTCCTCCTATAGAACTAATAGTAAAAACTAGTTTTTATCGGAATCATCTTTTTCAGAATCTTCTTTACTTGAATCTTCTGAATCTGATTTCTTAGAATCTTTTCCACCGTTAGCCATTTCAGCTTCAACGCTCTTCTCGTCGTCACTGTCATCTTGACCTTGTTTACCTTCAATAACAGCGTCAGCCATAGCACCTGTAATTAAGCGAATGGCACGAATAGCATCATCATTAGCTGGGATAACTACATCGATTGGATCTGGATCAGTGTTCGTATCAACCATTGCGACAACTGGAATACCCAAAATATTTGCTTCGTGAACGGCGATCTTTTCTTTCTTTGGATCAACTACGAATAAAACATCTGGGATTCTTGGCATATCTTCGATACCGCCTAAGAATCTTTCCAACTTGTCCTTTTGCTTAGTTAAGAGTGAAGCTTCCTTCTTTGGTAAAACATCAAAGGTGCCATCTTTAGCCATTTCCTTTAATTGCTTTAATCTCTTAACTCTACTTTGAATAGTCTTCCAGTTGGTCAAAGTACCACCTAACCAACGTTGGTTAACGTAGTATTGGCCAGCACGGGTTGCTTCTTCAGCAATTGCGTCTTGAGCTTGCTTCTTAGTACCTACAAAAAGAATAACGCCACCATCTTGGGCAACGGCTCTTACATAATTGTAAGCATCATCCAACATTTTGATTGTCTTTTGCAAATCAATAATGTAGATACCGTTTCTTTGGGTAAAAATGTAAGGAGCCATCTTTGGGTTCCATCTTCTAGTTTGGTGACCGAAGTGAACTCCGGCTTCAAGCAATTGCTTCATTGTAACAACTGGCATAAATAAATTCCTCCTATGGTTTTAATCCTCTCAAGCGTTCAATTCGATGTCTGACCACTACCCTGGGCACCAAAACACCGATCGCTCTTGATGTGTTCTACTTGCACATTGTTTAGGGCACAAAATACCCCATACACTGTACGTTAAAAATGATACTAAATTTAGACAGAAAACGCAAGGCTAAAAGTGAGCAGAATGTTTACGCAGGAAACTTTCTTTCCATTTCCTAGTATGGTGTTTAAACCAATACTCCCGTTTTAAGGCTAAACTTTTATCATCAAATTCTTCATGATAGATCATTTTTACCGGCCTTCTAGCCTTAGTATACTTTGCTCCCTTACCACTATTATGCATTTTTAAGCGGTGCGCTAAATCGTTGGTAAAACCACCATAAAAACTGCCGTCACGACACAAAAGAACGTAGAAATAATATTTTTCTTTTTGCTCGTGCCTTTTTCGGTCTTCAGGAGTTTCGCGAATGATTCTTTGAATACGGGGCAAGAAATCACCATTTTTAGCGTGAACCTCAATCGCGTCCTTTAGTACCAAACCATCACTTGCGGTATGCTTGACCGCTTCAACAATAACCAAATTACTATCCTCACCCCGGTGGGAGACAAAGGGCTGGACAACTTTAATACTCAGGTCATGCTTCATGCAGTAATAAGCAATCTCCCCTAGTCTTTCCGGCCGGTGAACCATGAACATCTTACCCTTCATCTTTAGAAGACCGCTTGCTACCTCAATGATTTCCTCCAAATTAATTAAAATCTCGTGTCTTGCGATCGCCTTTTTTCGGTCCGGATTCACCTCGTGACCCTTTGGAACCTTAAAATATGGCGGGTTAACAACCACAACGTCATAAGAATCTTTACGAAGAAATTGGGGGGCGTTCCGCACGTTATCTTGATATACCGTGATCCTATTTTCCATATTATTTAAAGCAACCGAACGACGAGCTTGGGACGCTGCCTCATCCTGAATCTCTATTGCATCGTATTTTGCACGGTTGAAATAGGCCATATAGATGGTAGCGGCACAATTACCTGCACATAAATCCGCCACCTTATACCGATCATGAATCACGTCTTTAGCCGCTGAAGCTAAAAGTAAGGTATCTAATGAAAAACTAAACGCAGTCTTATCCTGAATAATTTTTAAATCATCACTGTACATGTAATCAATGCGTTCATTTTTAGCAAGTTCAACCATAAAAATTTTGTCCTCTCAGTTAGCTTTGCTATAATATCTTACAACAAAGTGGAGGAAAATTTATGTTTTATCGTATTATTCGACCCATCGTTCGTTTCATTGTATGGGTACTTAATGGGCACTTGCACGTTCACCATAAGGAACGAATTCCAAAGGGAAATTATATTTTAGCCGCTCCGCACCGCACTTGGTGGGAGCCAATTCTTTTTGCTTTAGCAGCCAGCCCAATGGAATTCATGTTCATGACTAAAATTGAACTATACAAAAATCCCGTTTTACGTTTTATTTTAGATCACGCTCATGCCTTCCCCGTTGACCGGAAACATCCGGGCCCGTCAGTTTTAAAAATTCCAATTGATGGTTTAAGAGCGGGCAAGCTTTCACTCATTATTTTCCCATCAGGAACACGCCACTCAAATAAACTAAAAAGCGGAACGTCAGTAATTGCTAAACTTTCGCACAAACCGATAGTGCCCGTTGTTTATCAAGGCCCCCTTACTTTTAAAGGTCTATTAATGAGGAAATCACTCGATGTGTGCTTTGGTGATCCTATCTATATTGACCACAAGACTAAAATGAACCACAAAAATGAAGAGAGCATTGATAGTAAAATGCAGACCGCTTGGGACAAGCTTGATAAGGAACAAAATCCTAATTTTCATTACGTCGCGAAATAAATAGATTAGCCTAAAAAGCTAATCTTTTTTCTTGCAATTATTCTTCTAATAACTTTTTATTTAGTGTTAGAATAAATTATTAGATTTAATAAACATGGAGGGAATTTAATTGTTAGAAAAGACTTTTTATAAGAAGATGCTTAGTAAATCCTTTCCTTTCCCAGTTAAAGTAACTTATTGGGATGGAAAAAGTGAGGTTTACGGCAACGGCAAACCAGAGGTTGAGATTACTTTCAATGAAAAAATCCCAATATCCGATGTGACAAAAAATGCTTCACTTGCTTTAGGTGAAGCTTACATGGACAAAAAGATCGAAATCAAGGGCAGCATTCAAAAACTTATTTGCGGTGCTTATGAGAGTGCCGACAGCCTTATGCGTTCTTCTAAGTTCCGGAAGTTTTTGCCTAAACAAAAACACAACGAAAAGCAGAGTGAAAAAGATGTCCAAAGCCACTATGATATCGGCAATGACTTCTACAAGCTTTGGTTAGACCCAACCTTAACTTACTCATGTGCCTACTTTGAAGATGGCAATAAAGACGACCTTGAAAAGGCACAAGAAGATAAGATTCACCATATCCTTGATAAATTACATCCCCAAAAGGGTAAGACTTTACTAGATATTGGTTGTGGCTGGGGTACTTTAATGCTCACAGCTGCTAAGGAATATGGCTTAAAAGTTACTGGTGTAACTTTAAGTGAAGAGCAATATAAATTAGTCCAAAAGAAGATTTATGACCAAAATCTGCAAGACGTTGCTGAGATTAAACTTGAAGATTACCGTGAACTTGGCGACAAGCAGTGGGATTACGTTACTTCAGTTGGTATGTTCGAACACGTTGGTAAAGAAAACTTAGAGGGCTACTTCTCTGACGTTTCTAAATACCTGAAGCAAGATGGTACCGCATTGATCCACGGAATTACCCGGCAACAAGGCGGTGCAGTCAATGCCTGGATCAACAAGTACATCTTCCCAGGTGGTTACATTCCAGGTTTGCAAGAACAAATTGGCCACATCATTGATAATGGTTTACAAGTTGATGATGTAGAAATGCTCCGCCGCCACTACCAAAGAACTTTGGAAATTTGGGACAAGAACTTCAACAATTCTCGTAAAGAAATCCAAAATAAGATGGGCGAAAGATTTACCCGGATGTGGGATCTTTACTTACAAGCTTGTGCTGCTTCATTTGAATCAGGAAACATTGACGTTGTTCAATATTTGATAACCAAAGGTCCATCAGGTACTAACTTACCGATGACCCGGCAATACATGATGAAGTAAAATTTTATAATAATAAATCATAATAAACTAAAAAAGCGGGGTTAAATGACCCCGCTTTTTTGCTGCTGTTTTTTACTTGCTTTTACTTATCTTCCAAAGGGAAAATTTTATCTGGGTTAAGAATATTATTTGGATCAAATAAATTCTTAATCTTTCTTAATAAATTCGTATAGTCTTTGCCATAGAATGATTCAAAGTTATTCTCCCTTGCATAGCCGATACCGTGTTCACCTGACATATTACCATCGAGTGCTTTGGCAGTCTTATATAGTTCAGAAATAACCTTATTGCTCTTCTTAGCATATTCAGCGTCACTCATATCATCTGAACAGAGGTAAATATGCAAATTGCCATCACCAGCATGACCAAAGTTAGGGATACGCATACCTACTTCAGTTTCAAGCTGGTCAACCCGGTCTAAAACATCAGGAATATGGTTGATCGGCACGCAAATATCAACTTCATCCATCTTAGGAGTGGACTTTTGAATAGCCAAAAGCAAGGCTTCACGGCAACCCCAGATCTTTTTAGCTTCCGGAGAATCAGCTCCTAGAACAACTGCTTTTTGTGCCTTAAATGGCTTAACTGCATCTAAAGCATGTTTTAATTCAGCTTTTAACTCATCGTCAGTAAATGCGTCAATTCCGACAATAATAAAGCCATTACCGGTTCTAATTGGGAATGTATCGTTAGCGTATTTTTCCCATAAGTCAATTACTTTCCGACCCATAAATTCCACGGTAGTAGGTACTACACCAGAGGCAAGAATTGCAGGAACAGATTTAATTGCGTCATCAAGTGTTGGATATGGAATAATTGCGTTAATTGATTTTCGGGGACGCGGGTACAAACGGGGGGTAACTTCTGTTATAACGCCAAGGGTCCCCTCAGAACCAATAATCAAATCCTTAACAGAATATCCAGATGATGACTTAACTGCCTTTGCACCAAATTTGTATAATTTACCGTTTGTCAAAACGACTTTGAGTTGGCGAATATGTTCACGGGTTACACCATATTTAACAGCCTTTAATCCACCAGCATTGGTGGCAACGTTGCCGCCAATTGTTGCCCAGTGCATTGCCGGAGCAGGCATATAGGTAAATGGTTTATTTTGTAAATACTCTTCAATATCTTTCAGACGGATACCAGCCTGAACAGTCATAGTCAAACTATTAGGATCATATTCTAAAACTTTATTCATTTTAACCATATCAAGAGAAATACCACCTTCAACGGTTAAATTAGCGCCCATCAATCCAGTGGAATTACCTCTTGGTACTATAGGAATCTTATGATCATTAGCATACTTTACAATTTGTTCAACCTCTTTATTAGTAACCGGTTGAATTACCAAATCAGGCATTGCGTGCGTAGTTTTAAATTGATCATGATCCCAGTGTTTTGTTGGTTTTGTTATAAATCTATCAGAATCAGAAATAAAAGAACGTAAATTTGTAATATCTTCCTCGTTTATTTTATGATATTTCATTATTTTTCTCTTTCTACTAATTAAATTACACCTATAATTTAATTTTAATCTGCTTATGTAACCGTTGTCAAAGATTTGCATACAAAAAGTTTATTGACTTATAACAAATCAATAAACCCTCATTGCAATAATTTTTTATTTTTGCTTCTTTTGCAAGGTATACAACTTGTAGTAATAACCTTTCTGGGCTAATAATTGCTCATGCGTCCCTCTTTCAACTATGCGTCCTTTATCTAACACAATAATTTGGTCTGCATCTGCAATTGTTGATAATCTATGTGCGATTGCTAAAGTAGTTCTGCCTTTACGCAAGCGTTTCAAACCCTGCTGAATTAGAGCTTCTGTTTCAGTGTCTACATTAGCAGTTGCTTCATCTAATACTAAAATTTTTGGATCACTCACCAATGTCCGAGCAAAGGAAATTAATTGCCGTTGGCCTTGACTAAGTTCACTACCGCCTTCACCTACTTTAGCATGATACTTACCGGGCATCTTTTCAATAAAACTATCTGCTTGAACTGTTTTAGCAGCTTCTTTAATTTGTTTATCCGTAATATTTCTATTATATAAACGAATATTAGAACTAATATCACCATAAAACATAAAAGGATCTTGCAAAACCAAACCAAGCTTTTTTCGTAATTCTTTTTTTGGATATTTTTTAATATTCACGCCATCAATTAAGATTTCACCCTTATGAAATTCGTAAAAACGCATCATAACGTTAATAATTGAACTTTTCCCAGAGCCGGTATGTCCAACAATTCCTAGAGTCTCTCCTGGATTAACCGTAAACGAAATATCGTGTAAAATTTCATTTTTACCACCATAAGAAAAACTAACGTGCTTAAATTCAATTTTACCTTTAGTAATCGTCAGTCCTGTTTGTGCATTTTGTTTTGGTTCATATTGAGTTGCATCTAAGATTTTAAAAATTCTTTTACCAGCAACAATACCATCTTGAAATAAGGTCATTTGATCCATCATTGTTGAAATTGGATTAAAAAATTGAGAAAGATATTGCGAAAATGCATAAACCACACCAGCAGGTACAAAAGTGGTCCTTAAAGGAAAGCCAAAATACATTAATGCTACTGCTAAGGCCAAGGAATATAGCATACTTGTTAACGGTGACAATAACATCGAATTGAGATTAATCATATTGAAACGGGTTTTCATTAAAGAATTATTCTCATCTTCAAAATAATTAATCATTCGCTTTTCTTGTTTGAATTGCTGGATTAAAGAAACCCCTTCAATTGATTCATTTAAATCTGTATTAATTCGACTTAAACGCTCACGGTAATTACGGTATAAACGAGAACTTCTCTTTGAATATTGCCAAATAATAAAGAGCATTATTGGCAGAAAAGCTAACATTATTAGACCAGCAACAAAATTAGATGTAAACATTGCAACAAATGCTGACACAATGGAGAAGAAAGACATAACGATACTTCCCAAAACTGTCAAGAAATTGCTCAGAGTCATCGTATCATTAGTCACCCGTGATACGATCGAACCAGCTGGTGTTTGATCAAAATATCGCATTCCTAAAGTATGCAATTTTTTATAAAGAGCACGGCGAACACTTTCTAGCGATTTCTCTGAACCGAGTGCAAAAAAATACTCATACGTAAACTGAAGGATTGCTTTAATTAATGATCCAACCCCATACAATAAACCAGCAAATAAGATAATTTGTGCAGGTACACTCAAATGAACCAAATAATTGTCTAAAAAATACTGCAAGCCAAATGGTAAAAGCATATTAATAGCGCTGACAAGAAAAGCTCCAATTAAAGCAATGAGCATTTCTTTTTTAAAGCGCATAACAAAGTGCATCAAACGTTTAAATATTCCTAACTGTTCTTTAACAGGAATTTCTTTAGACCAAACTGATTCAGTATGTTCATCCTCCATTTATTGTTCACCTGCTTTCTTCTAATTCTTGCTTACGCCACATATCTGCATACCAGCCATTATTAGCTAATAATTGCTTATGTGTGCCGCGTTCAACAATTTGTCCATTTTTTAAAACCAAAATCAAATCAGCATTCATAACAGAAGTTAATCGATGTGCAGCAATCATGGTAGTCTTACCTTGTCTTTCTCTACGCAGAGATTTCAATATTTCCGTTTCTGTCTTAGCATCAACAGCTGATAATGCATCATCTAAAATTAAAATTTGACTTTGTTTTAATAGTGCACGTGCAATCGACATTCTTTGCTTTTGTCCACCAGATAGAGAAACACCATTTTCACCAACTAAGGTTCGATATCCCTTCGGCATTTGGAGCACATCATTATGTAAATCACTCTTTTTGGCTGCTGCAATAATTTGATTCTGAGTTGCATCTGTTTTTGAAAAAGAAATGTTTTTCTGAATACTAGTTGAAAACAAATAATTATTTTGTGGTACGTACGAAATCTGTCTAAGCAAAATATTTAATGGGATTTTACGAATATCGTGGCCATTTAAACTAATTTCACCATCATATTTATCGAATTCTCGTAATAATAGTTGGATAATAGTAGTTTTACCAGAGCCAACTTTACCGACTAAACCTAAAGTTTGTCCTGGCTTCAAAGTAAAATTAATATTTTTCAAAACTGGGATATTCTTTTCATCTGGATACGCAAAAGATTTAATTTGATACTTTAAATCTCCTTGAATATCAACAGGTTTCAGATTTTCATCTGCATACTTATCAGTAATTTGTGGCTTTTCATCTAACAAATCCTGTATCCGATCATAACTTGCACTCCCACGCTCAAGAATATTAAATAAATAGCCAATTGCAAACATCGGCCAAACCATGTTTCCGATGTAAGCAATAAAGGAAACAAGTTGTCCAATCGACAAAATTTTTTTAGTTACTAACAAGCCACCATAAATAATAGTGATGGTATAAGTCAACCCAACAATCATTGTTCCTAAAGGATCAAACAGAGCATCCCATTTAAAAACTTTTTTATTAATTTTGATAGTATCATCTATCATGCCATCAAAAGCTTTAGTATCTTCTTTCCCTTGACCAAAAGTTTTGATTACCTTAATTCCCGAAACTGATTCCTGCGTCTTATTATTTAAACGCGAAAATGCCGCTTGTGATTCATCAAAAGCATCATAAAGACGAATACCCACTTTATTTGCTCCCCATGCCAAAAATGGCAATGGAAGTAAGGAAACAAGAGTTAGTCGCCAATCAACAAAAATAATCATAGCAATTATAGTTGATAAACCCATGACGAGTGAATCAACAGAGGTCATAATCCCATCCCCAGCAACATTTTGGACAGCTGATACATCATTAGTAGCATGAGCCATCAGATCGCCTGTACGATGTCTTTGATAAAAAGTTCGGTCCATAACCATAAAATGTCTAAACAATTTCGATCGTAATTGCCTTTCTAGCTCAGCAGCTCCACCCCAGATTTGTTTTCGCCAAAAATACCTTAAAATATAAAGTACAATTGCAGATGCAATAACGGCTAAGATAAGTAAGACATATTGACCCCAAGAAATATGGCCTGTATCTAGTTGGTCCGCCATTAAACCTAAAACTCTTGGTGGAACTAAATTAGCAAAGGATGTCAAAGCTAAAAGAGTAATTCCAAGAATATAACGTTTCTTTTCTTTTTTAAAGAACCAACCTAATTTACTAAAAATATTCATTTTTCACCTTTTCTTTCCAAAATAAAAAAGAACGAAAGATATCCCAATGTCATTAAGTTAAGACATTGACAAAGCTGATGATACTTTTTAAGACATTTAT
>NZ_AYZC01000045.1 GCF_001436775.1 Lactobacillus acetotolerans DSM 20749 = JCM 3825 | reverse complement strand
AAGTCACCTTCCCAATGGAATGGCACCTTCCGGTGTACAACTTCTTGCGGCCTATTCTCAATTGAAGGACCTAAACGTTTATGATACGGGGCATGGCCATTGCCGTGGTGTTTTCTTTGCTGAAAATGGTGCTAATTCTAATGGTGTTCAAGTAGTATCTGGTGCAACTAGTTCTACACAAACCATGAAGAACTACATTAATCAATTAGTCCAAGCTTCTCAAGCAGGTAAGACTGTCACTATCCACATCAACAACAATAAGAAGATGAAGGATGGTACTTACAAGCTTTCAGAGAAGAATTATGATCATGGTTATCGTCAAGTTTATACTTTGATTGTTAAGAATGGTAAAGTTTCTAACTTGAAGTATGATCAAATTAACAAAGATGGTAAGTCTAAGACCAAGGATGCCAACTACGAAAAGCAAATGAAGAAGATCGCTAAGGTTGGTCCTAAGGAATACATTCCTAAATTAAGAAGTGAATTCATGAAGTCCAAGGGCAACACCGAGAAGGTACAAGTAGTATCTGGTGCAACTGATTCTTCTAATCAATTTATTGCTTATGTTGATCAATTAATCAACGCTGCCCAAAAGGGTGATACTAAGCCAATTACTGTTAATAACATTGTTTATAAGCAATAATTTGTGCTTAACATTAGTATAGAAAAGGAGTAGTGAACAGCTACTCTTTTTTATTGAGGAAAATAAAATGAAAAATAAAATCCGTAGAGTAATATCTGCCCTGATATTAGTGTTTGCAATTTTTACTCTGGCTGCTTGTTCTACTCAAAGTAAAAAGCAAGCGGCTCCTAAAACACCTTTGACGACTAAGGCGACCCAGGATACTCAATTTTTAATGGGGACGGTATGTACCATTAAAATTTATAATAAAAATAAGAGTAATGCTTTAGACGATAGTTTTGATCGAATTAAGCAGTTAGCAAATGAAATAACCGTTAATCAGAAAGGCAGTGAAATCGATAAGATAAACAATCATTCTGGTGAAAATCCGGTTAAGGTGACGCCGTCAATTTATCGTTTATGTAAAGACGCGTACTATTATAGTCAAAATTCTGATGGTTCTTATGATATGGCAATTGGTCCGATCACTAGCTTATGGCGGATAGGTTTTCCTGATGCCCATAAACCAAAGCAAAGTCAGATTTCCGCACGTTTGCCACTGGTTAATTATAAAAATGTAGTCTTTAATGATAAGAAGCAGACCGTTTACCTTAAGAAAAAAGGCATGAAGCTGGATTTGGGTGGTATTGCTAAGGGTTTTATTTCTGATGAGGTAAAGAAGGTACTGCAAAAAGATGGTGTTACCAGTGCTATCATTGATTTAGGTGGTAACGTCTACGTTTTAGGCGAATCCCCAACGAATCATAGTAACTGGACAGTTGGTGTCCAAGACCCAAAGCAGAGCCGGGGGACAGCAATCGGTACCGTACCTGAAATGAATACGACGGTTGTAACTTCTGGAATTTATGAGCGTTACCTAAAGGTTGGGAAGACCATTTACAGTCACTTGATGAATCCTAGAACCGGTTATCCTTTCCAAAATAATTTGATGGGGGTTACGATTGTGACCAAGTATTCTACTGATGGGGATGCCTTATCAACTGCTACCTTTGATAAAGGATTGAAGGATGGTTATAAATATATCGAAAGGGAGAAAGATACCGATGCCATCTTTATTACTAAGGATAAAAAAGTTTATGTAACTAGCGGCTTGCGAAAGAAGTTTAAATTATTTTCTGATAGCGGTTATAAATTGGCACATATTTCAGATGTTAAGTAAAACTGATTAATTTAAAAAGAGAATTTAAGGTAGGGATTTTCTAATCTTGCTTCGAATTCTCTTTTTTCATGGTGTATTATATAAGGTACGAATATTCGGAATTTTAAGGAGCATAAAAACAGTATGGCTGATAAAAAAACTTTTTATATTACAACCCCGATTTATTACCCATCTGGTCGTTTAACCATAGGTAATGCTTATACTACGGTTGCGGCTGATTCAATGGCACGCTATAAGCGTGGCCAGGGCTATGACACATTTTTCTTAACCGGGACAGATGAACATGGTCTTAAAATTGAGCAAAAGGCAGAAAAGCAGGGTATTAAGCCTCAGGAATTTGTAGATAAGATGGCTGCTTCTTACAAGAAATTATGGAAGAGCTTAGATATTTCGTACGATAAGTTTATTCGTACAACTGATCCTGAGCACGTTAAGAGTGTGCAAAAGATTTTTGAAAGACTTTTAAAACAGGGTGATATTTACTTAGGTGAATATACCGGTTGGTATTCAGTTGAAGATGAGGAGTACTTTACTGAGTCTCAATTAGCCGAAGTTTATAAGGATGATGACGGTAATGTTATTGGTGGTAAAGCGCCGTCTGGTCATGATGTCCAACTAGTTAAGGAACCATCATACTTCCTTAAGATGAGCAAGTACGCTGATCGATTATTGAAGTATTATAAGGAACACCCTGACTTCATATTGCCGCATTCTCGAGAAAAAGAAATGGTTAATAACTTTATTAAGCCGGGTTTGGAAGATCTTTCCGTTACCCGGACGACTGTTAATTGGGGAATTCCCGTACCAAGTGATCCGAAACACGTTGTTTACGTGTGGATTGATGCTTTATCTAACTATATTACTGCACTTGGTTATGGTACGGATGATGATTCCTTGTTTAAGAAATTCTGGCCGGCTGACGTTCAATTAGTGGGTAAGGAAATCATGCGTTTCCACACGATTTACTGGCCAGTTATGCTGATGGCTTTAGGGTTACCACTTCCTAAACATATTATTGGCCATGGCTGGGTCTTGATGAAGGACGGTAAAATGTCTAAGTCTAAAGGTAATGCCGTTTACCCGGAGACGATCACTAATCGTTATGGTGTTGACGCTCTGCGTTATTACCTAATGCGTGCACTTCCATTTGGTTCAGACGGAATTTTCACACCTGAAGACTTTGTTGAACGAGTTAACTTTGATTTGGCTAACGATCTAGGAAATTTGCTCAATAGAACAGTTTCTATGATTAACCAGTATCAAGATGGGCATGTTGCCGCTGCTCCCGAGAAGCAGGATGAGCTGGGTGCCGATCTAAAGTCTGTAGCTGATCAAGTAATTAAAGACTATAAGAAACAAATGGATACATTGCACTTTTCACAGGCTCTGGATAGCATTTGGAAGTTAATTAGTCGTTCTAACAAATATATTGATGAAACAACGCCTTGGGCTTTAAATAAGGCAGGCAAAAACGATGCTTTATCTAGGGTACTATCTAATTTAGCTGAAAGTTTACGTTTAATTGCCATTCTTATTTCTCCAATTATGACTAGAACACCGGTTAAGATGTTTGAGCAATTAGGTTTGGATTGGGATAGTACCGCTGAAAAGAAGCTTGGATTTGGTGATTTTAGTTGGGATACTACAGTAACGCCTGCTCCTAAACCAATTTTTCCTCGTCTTAAGACAAACGTGGAAGTTAAGTATATTAAAGAAGAAATGGCTAAAGCTAAACCGAAGAAGCAGACTCGAAGTCAGCAAAATCAGGGTAAGCAAATTGGCATTGATGACTTTGATAAAGTTAAGATTCAAGTTGGGAAGATTTTAGCAGTAGAACCGGTTCAAGGTTCAAAGAAATTGTTACAATTCCAGCTTGACTTTGGTAATGGTCAAGAAAAGCAGATTTTAAGCGGTATTCGTAAGTTTTATCCCAATGCTAGTGAGCTGTTAAACAAAAAAGTTTTGGCAGTTACTAATTTGAAGCCTCGTAAGATGCTGGGCCATATTAGTCAGGGAATGCTTTTGTCTAGTGAAAAAGGCGGGGCAGTTAAATTGGCTATTGTTGGTGATGAACATGAAATTGGGGCTGAATTAGGTTAATGAAGATTATTGATAACCACACTCATTTAAACGATGCACCTTTCCGCGGTAAGGAAGAATATTATTTGGAACGTGCGCAAAAATTAGGTGTCACAAAGATTATTTGTGCGGGCCAAGATCCAGAATTTAATGAGCGTGCGATCGATTTGGCGCAACGTTTCGATAATGTTTATGCCATGGTCGGTTTTTGTCCTGACGTGGCAAAGGATTATAATCAGAAAACTGAAGATTTGTTGACAGAACAATTACAGTCTTCAAATGTGGTTGCTTTAGGTGAAATTGGTTTGGACTATTATTGGGATAAATCGCCCAGAGATGTTCAACGGAAAGTTTTTGCTGAGCAGATTGAGTTAGCGCATAAACTGCATCTTCCTGTTGATATTCACACACGGGATGCTTTTGCTGATTGCTATGATATTTTAAAACACAGTAACCTGGAATATGGTGCTATTTTACACAGTTTTAATGGTAATGTGGATTGGCTAAATAAGTTTCTTGATCTAAACGTTTATATTTCTTATTCAGGAGTTGTTTCTTTTACTAAGGCAACAGATGTCCATGAATCTGCAATTAATACCCCAATGGACCGAATTCTAGTCGAAACTGACGCTCCGTACCTTACTCCCAAACCATACCGTGGCCATCAAAATGAACCGGGTTATGCCCGTTACGTTGCTGAAGCAATCGCAAAATTAAAAAATATATCACTTGAAGAGGTTGCGAACGCAACTTATGCGAATACTGTGAGAGCTTATGGCCTTAAATAAAAAAAAATTTAATGCAGTTGTTGTCGTTGAGGGAAAAGATGATACGATTCGCTTGAAGCAGTTTTTTCCTGGAATTGAGACGATTGAAACAAATGGTTCTGCAGTTTCCAAAGAATTTTTGACAGAATTGAAAAAATTGTCCCAAAAAAGAGAAATTATTATCTTTACAGATCCAGATTTTAACGGGGAACGAATTCGTAGGATAGTTTCAAAGGCGATTCCGGCAGCTAAGCAGGCTTTTATTACCCGAAAAGAGGGCGAACCCCTTAAGAGCGGTAATTCTTTAGGTGTTGAACATGCTTCTAAAGAAGCGTTGGTGCGTGCCTTAAACGATTTGCATGAAGTTAAATCTGAAAAAAGTGATCTGACCAAACGAGCTTATTCTGAATTGGGCCTTGCTTCGGGGACAGGTTCACGTAAACTGCGGGAACAAGTTGGAATTGCGTTAGGTGTTGGTTATGCTAATTCTAAGCAATTTTATAAGCGGCTTCATACTTTTGGTATATCGCTGGCCGAATTGCAAGAAGCAGTAAAGAAAGTAGAGGCAAAAAATGAATAGTGATATTCCAATTGGATCACCCTTAAGAACCGAAGCTATTATTAACCGTTATTTTATCCATGCTAAAAGGAAGTTGGGACAGAACTTTTTAGTGGATCATGATGCAATTATGGGGATTGTACATGCGGCTAATATTAAACCGGGAGACCAAGTAATTGAAATTGGTCCTGGAATTGGTTCTTTAACAGAACAACTGCTCTTAGCCGGAGCTAAAGTCTTTGCTTATGAAGTCGACGATAGTTTGCCAGAAATTCTTAGAAATGAACTGCCAAGTAAAATCAATGGGGAACCGCTGAATAAACGCTTTAAATTGCTTTTGAAAGATGTTTTAAAAGCTAACTTTAAAGATGATCTTGCTGGCTTCTTTGACTTTACTCGACCCATTAAAGTTGCTGCTAATTTGCCTTATTACATTACCACGCCGATTATTTTTGCATTAAATCAAGCAGATTTGCAATTTGCTAATGTGACACTAATGATGCAGAAAGAAGTTGCCGATCGTTTGCAGGCTAAGCCTGGTAATAAGGAATACGGCCCGTTAACAATTGCGGTTCAAATTGAGATGAATGTTAACCTTGCTTTTACCGTTAAGAATAGGTCGTTTATACCGCGACCGCGAGTAGATTCCAGTGTGGTTGTTTTAACCCCTCTTAAAAATAAGCCAGATGTTGGCGATATTAAACACTTTAACTGGGTGGTTAAAATGTGTTTTGCTCAAAGACGTAAAACATTGAATAATAATTTAAAAAGTTTACTTCCAGATAAAGATAAGAGGGAGCAGTTAATTACCTCATTAAATGTTGATCCCCGCGTTCGTCCAGAAGAATTAACTATTTCACAATTTATACAAATTGCACGCGCCATTCCTTCACAGCGTTAAAATTTGCAAATTTTTGCTTTTGTGAAAAAGTTGATTTAATAGCACTTGTATGTTAAAATACTCCTTAAAGGAGTTGTTATTAGTGCCGACATCAATTAATACCATTAAAGAAAAATTAGATTCACATTTAGGTGATACGTTAACAGTCGTAGCACAAGTAGGGCGTAAGAAAGTTACAAGAAGACGGGGAGTATTAAAAGAAACCTTTCCAGCTGTTTTTGTGGTTGATTTGGATCAAGATCAAAACAATTTCAAACACGTTTCTTACAGTTACACTGATTTGTTAACCAAGACTATTACATTAAAATTTGATGATGGGGCTGAAAATGCTCAAGCTTAATTAAATAAAAAGTATTTTGGCGCTGACATTTTTTGAAAATGTTGGTGCCTTTTTTGTTCCTTAGAGTATATTATTAACAGATAAAAAAACAAACATTTAGAAAGGGGAAAATATGAAACGTTCAGAAAGATTGGTTGATATGACCAAATATTTAATGGAACGTCCGCACACTTTAATCTCGTTACCTTTTTTTGTTAAACGTTATGGTGCAGCTAAATCTTCAATTTCTGAAGATCTAGCAATTTTAAAACATACACTTGCTGCTAATCAGGATGGAATTTTAGAAACCGTCGCTGGTGCAGCCGGTGGTGTTCGTTATGTTCCGTATTTGGGAAAGAACCACGTTAAGAGATACTTGACTGATCTGTCATCACGGATTGAAGATTCACAGCGAATCCTGGCAGGTGGTTTTGTTTACCTTTCAGATATTTTAGATGATCCACAGGACTTACGTCAGATTGGTAAACTAATTGCAACTCGGTATGCCTATTCCAAAATTGATGTGGTTATGACTGTTGAAACTAAGGGCATATCTTTGGCTCAGGCAGTTGCACGCTATTTAAATGTGCCTTTTGTTATTGCAAGAAAACAATCAAAGGTAACTGAAGGAGCAACTGTTTCAGTTAACTATATTTCTTCTTCAATCGATCGTGTTTCTAAGATGGAACTTCCTACCCGTGCTTTGAAAAATAATTCGAATGTTTTAATCGTTGATGATTTTATGAAGGCAGGAGGCACTCTGACTGGAATGGAGGAATTAACCAAGGAATTCAATAGTAATGTTGCCGGTACTTGTGTCCTCTGTGAAGCAGATTTTGATAAAAATAAATTAATTGAGGGTTATCTCTCACTTGTAAAGATTAGTAGAATTGATACCACCAAGAGAATTATTTTGGCTGAACCGGGCAACTTTGTAGCACATACAGATTTCAGCCGTTTTCAATAGCGTTAAATGTTATACTAGAACTTAGTTTTAAAAATAAAGTTAAATGTTATACTAGAACTTAGTTTTAAAAATAAATAAGAGGTTGAAATTAATGAAAAAATTTGTAGTTATCCTTGCCGCTGGCAAAGGTACACGTATGAAATCGAAGTTGTATAAAGTTTTACACAAGGTTTGTGGTAAGACGATGGTTGAGCACGTTGTTGACGCAGCTCAAGGCGTTAAACCAGATAAAATTATTACCGTTGTTGGTAGCGGTGCCGGTAAGGTAGAAAAAGTTTTAAGCGGTAAATCAGAATTTGCTTTTCAGGAAAAACAATTGGGAACAGGTGACGCCGTTTTAACTACTAAAGATATTTTGGGTGATAAAGATGGTGCAACCTTAGTTATTACTGGTGATACCCCATTATTTACTACTGAGACTTTTCAAAATTTATTTGCTTACCACGCTAAAAAGGGTAATGCGGCCACTGTTCTTACGGCAGAGGCACCTGACCCATATGGTTATGGCCGAATCATTCGGGATGAGCAAGGTAATGTTTTACGAATCGTTGAGCAAAAAGATGGTAAGCCAGAAGAATTAGAAATTAAAGAAATTAATACTGGTGTCTTCTGTTTTGATAATAAGAAGCTCTTCGAGGCATTGAAACACGTTGATAATGACAATGCACAGGGTGAATATTATTTAACTGATGTTTTGGAGATCTTACGTAATAAAGGTGAACGGGTTGGTGCATACAAAATGCCTGATTTTAGTGAAAGCCTTGGGGTAAATGATCGAATTGCTTTGGCTCAAGCCACTAAAATTATGCAGAAGCGGATTAATAGAAATCATATGTGTGATGGCGTTTCTTTCGTTGATCCCACTACGGCATATATTGATTCTGACGTTAAGATCGGTAATGATACCGTAATTGAAGGTAACGTTGTAATTGAAGGTAATACTGAAATTGGTAGTGATTGTCATATTACTAGCGGTTCCCGGATTGTTGATTCAAAGATTGGTAATAACGTGACAATCACCTCTTCAACTTTACAAGAGGCAGAAATGGATGACGATACTGATATTGGTCCTAATTCGCACCTTCGTCCTAATGCCGTTATTAGGAAGGGTGCCCACGTCGGTAACTTTGTCGAGATTAAGAATTCTGAAATTGGTGAAAATACCAAAGTAGGACATTTGACTTATGTAGGGGATGCAACCTTAGGTAAGGATATTAATGTTGGCTGTGGTACAATTTTCTCCAATTACGATGGAGTTAAAAAGTTTCATACTAATGTTGGTGATCACTCCTTTGTTGGGGCCGGTGTCACTTTGATTGCTCCGATTAATGTTGCTGATCATTCCTTCATTGCTGCTGATTCAACTATTACTAAAAATGTTGGCAAATATGATATGGCTATTGCCCGTGGACGACAAACTAATAAGCCGGATTATTGGCATAAATTGCCATTGTCTCACGATAAAGATTGGCAATAAAGAAAAAAGTTCTAGACTAAGGCTAGAACTTTTTTAATAGAATTGATAGACAATCTTAATGCTTTAGCAAAAAAGGGAAGCATTAAGAAACATTAATTTAACAGCTTCTTAATTACGGCAAATGCCTTTTTGTTTTACAATAAAAAGTAAATGAAGTTTAGATTTTATGTGAGGTCGAGATAAATGAAATTAAGTCATAAGTTAATTATGGTATCAGCTGCTGCATTGATGGGTGTAAGCCCATTATTAGGTGCTGCTCAAAGTGTAAATCCTGTTGCTCAAGCTGCATCCAAAAGCTCTAGCAAAAAGGGCACCATCACGCTGAGCAATAATGCTTACGTTTATCATAAGAATGGTAAGAGAGATACTAATTATGCAGGTGGCGGTAAGAATGCCGTTATTGCTAAGAATATAACTCTTAAATATGTTGGTAAGCCAATAACTATTAATGGTAACGAATATTATCCTATTGGTGGTAATGATTATGTAAAAGCTGCTAATGTAGGTTACAAAGATGGTAAAGCAGTTACTCCATCAACATCTAAGATCCCTACTACTGATAAAACAACTGTTAAAACACAGACTTTAACAACTAATAAATCTACCAAGAAGGCTGTTTCCAAGAAAACTACTATTACGTTGAACCATAATGCTTATATTTACAATAGCAAGGGTAAAACTGATAAGAAACTTGTTAAGAAGGGTCAAACCTTTACCGTAGATCAACTTACTGATATTGGCGGTAAGCTTTTTTACCGAATTAAAGGGCAGAAGAATCAATTTATTAAGAATGCTAATGTTGGCACAGTAAATGGTCCTAAAATAACGCCAGCTACCAAGCTGACAACTGTTACTTTGACACACAATGCTTATATTTATAATGGATTTGGTGGTACTAAAAAGAAGGTCATTAAGAAGGGTAAAACTATTATTGTAGACCGACTTATGTATATTGATACTACACTTTATTACAAAGTTGGTGGTCAAAAGAATCAATTCATTAAAATGGCTAACACTACTAAAGAAACTGGTCCTGATTTAAAGCCAAGTAACCATAAGCCGGTACCCGACACTATGACCGTTATTACACTAAATCACAATGCTTATGTTTATGATGGCAATGGTAAATCAGATAAGGTTTTGCTCAAGAAAGGTCAAAGGATCACTGTAGATCAACTTAAGTATATTGGTTCTAAACTTTACTACAGAATTGCTGATAAGAATTATCCTGGTGATGATCAGTGGGTTAAGAAGGCTAACGTTGGCATAATCGAAGGTAAACAATTAAAGCCAGATAATAGTATGCCAATTAATAATACGCCTTCAGCTACTATTACTGTTGGTAATGATACTTATGTTTACAACGGCAGGGGAGAAAAGCAAACTACGATGCCATTTACTGCGGGTCATACTGCTCGTGTAAGTGAAATGAAGTATATTTGGATTCCTGATGAAAATAAGGCTGATTTGTTCTATAAATTAGCTAGTGATAAAGATGGTTATGTCAAGGCTTCTGATGTAAGTGGCATAACTGGAGATTCATTAAGTCCAGTTAATACTGAACAAGAAGCTAAGGATGATACGGTTATTGCAACTAAGTCTGATAAGCAAGATTTACAAGCTGAACTTGATAAGGAAAATGATATTAAAAGTAGTGATGCCTACAAGTTTGCGAGTGAATCTTTAAGAGATACTTATGATTCAGATGCAGATGCCGCTGATGAGGTAAATAGTTCTTCTGTTTCATCAGTAGCTGAAGTTAAGAATGCAACTCAGAATCTAGAAGATGCTGCAAAAGCACTAGATGGTGCAAGTCCTACTTCTAATAACTAATAAATAATTTTTAAATCTTTAGACATTCAACGGGTGTAATTATGTTGAATGTCTTTTTTTCTACTCTAAGTCAAGTCATATTAATGATTTGGCTTATTTATTTTCTTT
>NZ_AYZC01000044.1 GCF_001436775.1 Lactobacillus acetotolerans DSM 20749 = JCM 3825 | reverse complement strand
ATCAAGCCTCTATTAATCCTGTATTTTAAACTGTCTAATTTTTAGGTCTCAGTTCAGTTTCTTTAAAATGACTTTTTTCTTGTCTTTAAATATTTATTATTTATTTTTCAATTCCAAGATGTTTTAGAATCAAAGCGGCCGTTTCTTCAATCGAACGGTCAGCGACGTTAATTACGTAACAGCCTAACTTCTTATAAAGCTTTTGTGCTGCCTCTAATTCCTTGTTAATTGAATCCATGTTGGAATAAGTTGTATCTGGGTTTAAACCATAAGAAATCATTCTTTGCTTTCTAATATGATTCAAAACGGATGGATCATTGGTTAAACCAACAATTTTCTTAGGATCAATTTCGTAAATTTCCTTAGGGATATGAGTCTCAGGAACTAATGGTAAATTGGCAACTTTTAAGTTCATGTTGGCAAGATACAGTGACAATGGTGTTTTAGAAGTTCTAGAAACTCCGAGTAATACAACGTCAGCTTCCAAAAAGCCTTTTGGATCTTTACCATCATCGTACATTACAGCAAATTCCATTGCAGAAATTCTATCGAAGTATTTTTGATTCATCTTATGCTGTGCACCAATTTTTTCAACTGGGCGCATACCCGTTGTCTTTTGCAGTGCTTCAACAATAGGTGAGAAAATATCGATGCTTTGAACTTTATGTTCGCGGGCAAAGCGAATTATAGGTATCTGCATCTCATCTTTAACTAAACTATAGATAATAACTAGGTTGGGATACTTTTCCACTTCATCGAGAGTATTCTTTAATTTCTCTTTGTTGTTAATAAATGGATAACGACGGTAATTAATCTTTGCATCAGGAAATTCAGCGGCAGCAGCAACTACGTTGTTAAAAGCAGTATCACCGGCGGCATCCGAAATAATGATAATGTTGATTTCTTTCTTTGATGTTTTTTCTGGCATTATGTACACTTCTTTCTAGAGATTAATTATACAGTTTCTGAAAATAGATTAACAGTTCTATAGTATAGATAATACTAAAATTAAAAACTTTTTTTAAAAATATTGGCAGATTATGTTGACCCAGCTCCTCTGTTTGTTATAATGAAACCAATGTATGACGTAACGTCAAGAAATGGAAGGAGGGATCACACATGGCTAAGACAGTCGTTCATGAAAACGAGTCTATTGATGATGCTCTTCGTCGTTTCAAACGTTCCGTTTCGAGAAGTGGTACCTTACAAGAATACCGCAAACGCGAATTCTACGAAAAACCTAGTGTTCGTAGAAAGTTGAAATCAGAAGCTGCACGTAAGCGTAGACATTATTAATAAATGTGTGGGAAACTTCTATCGTTTTGATAGAAGTTTTTCTTTTTGTATAAAAAATTACGGTAAATACTTTAATTAGCTTAATTCCACACATACGTGCCTGACTTTTGCTATAATTTAACTAGGTTTTATTTTAAGGAAGAAGGATTAACCTTGAGTTTATCTGATGAAATTATGGACGATATGAAAAAAGCTATGAAAGCCCATGATAAAGTTAAATTAAATACTGTGCGAATGATTAAATCAGCACTTATGAATGAAAAGATTAAGTTAGGACATAAGTTAAGTCCTGATGAAGAATTAACAGTCCTTAATCATGAAAAAAAACAAAGAGAAGAATCAATTGCTGAATTTACTAAAGCTTCACGTAAAGATTTAGCCGATGAAACTAAAAAAGAACTTACAATTGTTGAAGGCTATATGCCTAAACAATTGTCAAAGGACGAATTGGATAAAATCGTTTCTGAGACAATTTCCGAAGTTGGTGCCAAAGGCAAATCTGACTTCGGTAAGGTAATGAAAGCATTGATGCCTAAAGTTAAGGGTAGAGCTGACGGTAAAGAAGCTTCAGCTTTAGTACGTGACCATCTAAGTTAAGCAGTAAAGGAGAGAGTTATTTGGCCGAAACCGATTTTATTCCTAAAAATCCAGAGAATATCCAAAAATTAGTTGGAATTAATGATGGTAATCTGAACCTCTTGTCTGAAGGTTACGATGTTTCAGTTACTGACACGGGTAATCAAATTGTGATTACTGGTGACAGTGCTGGTTCACAAAAAGTTGTAGCAGTTTTGAAAGCATTAGATAATGTTGTGAGTTCTGGTGTTAACATTGGTGCTCCCGATGTTGTCAGTGCAATGAAAATGGCTGATAAGGGGACTACAGAGTACTTTCTTGACCTGTATAAGAAAATTTTGATTCGGGATGCTAAAGGCAAACCGATCAGGGTTAAAAATATGGGGCAAAAGCGGTATGTGGAGGCTATTCAAAAGAGTGATGTTGTATTTGGTATTGGTCCTGCTGGTACCGGTAAAACGTTCTTAGCCGTCGTATGCGCAATTTCTGCCTTTAAGAAAGGTGAAGTATCGCGAATTATTCTGACTAGACCTGCGGTTGAAGCTGGCGAGTCCCTTGGCTTTTTACCAGGAGACTTAAAAGAAAAGGTTGATCCATATCTGCGGCCAATATATGACTCCTTGTACGCAATTTTAGGTAAAAGTACGACTGAACGGTTAATGGAACGTGGCGTAATTGAAGTCGCCCCACTCGCATATATGCGGGGGCGTACTTTAGATGACGCCTTTGTTATTTTAGATGAAGCTCAAAACACGACAGATGCACAAATGAAAATGTTTCTGACCCGGTTAGGCTTTAATTCTAAGATGATTGTCAATGGTGATATTACACAAGTTGATCTGCCAGGTAGACAACATAGTGGTCTAATTGATGCGCGAAGGATTTTAAGAAATATTGATCAAATCAAATTTGTTAAGTTTACTTCTAACGATGTCGTTCGGCACCCAGTAGTTGCCAAAATTATTAATGCATATGAAAAAGAGGATGCTCAACGTAAACATGGAGCCAATTGATATTACTTATAATGATGAGGTCGACTTTTTAAAAGATGATCGCCGCGACTGGCAAAAGTGGATCATGAAATTGCTCCTTTTAGCCAAGAAAGAAATTGGGAAAAAGAACAATTTAGGAATGAGCATCAACTTTGTAGATGAAGATCATAGTCAAGAAATAAATAAAAAGTACCGTGATAAGGATCGTCCGACTGATGTTATTTCTTTTGCCATTGAAGATGGTGATGAAGACTTTGATATTGCAGCTTTTGAGGATGATCCCGATTTTCAAGAAGATATCGGTGATTTATTTATGTGCCCGGGTGTGATCAAGCGCCACAGTGTTGAATATGGTACTGGTTTCGACCGGGAATTTGGCTACACAATTGTTCACGGTTTTCTGCATTTGAATGGTTATGATCATATTAAGCCAGATGAAGCAAAGAAAATGTTTGGTATTCAAGGAAAAGTATTGAAAGATTATGGCTTGCCACTTTATCCTGATCAATTAGATAAAGGCAGAGGAAAATAATGACTGAAAATAAAAAAATTAAATCTGGATTTGTTGCCCTGGTAGGCCGTCCTAATGTAGGTAAATCAACTTTGATGAACTATTTGGTTGGCCAGAAGGTGGCAATTACTTCGAGCAAGCCACAAACAACTAGAAATAAAATTTCTGGTATTTATACTTCAAATGATATGCAGGTTGTTTTTGTTGATACACCGGGTATTTTTAAGCCTCGTTTAAAGCTTGATGATTACATGGATAAGGCCAGTATCTCAAGTTTAAATGAAGTTGACTTAGTCTTATTTATGGTTGAACCTGATGAAATTGGGAAGAGTAATGAATATATTGGCGATTTATTAAAAAAGGTAAAGGTACCGGTTTTTCTGGTCATTAATAAAGTAGATAAGGTTAATCCCGATAAATTATTACCAATTATTGATTCTTACCGAAAATTTGAAAATTTTAAGGAATACCTGCCGATTTCAGCCACTAAAGGGATCGGTATTTCTGATTTACTTGAGACAATTCATAAGTATTTGCCTGATGGCCCAGAATACTATGATCCTGATCAAATAACGGATCGTCCCGAATACTTTCTTGTTGCTGAATTAGTTCGTGAGCAAATTTTGAAATTAACTGCTCAAGAAGTACCACATGCTACCGCTGTGAAGGTTGAACGAATGAATCAACATGTAAGAGGTAAGCTGAAGATTGAAGCTACAATTTATGTAGAAAAAGACGGTCAAAAAGGCATTATTATCGGTAAGGGCGGTAAGATGCTTAAGCAGATAGGTATTAATTCACGTAAACAGATTGAAGCTTTGCTAGGTGAGAAAGTTAACCTCCGTTTATGGGTTAAAGTTCAATCTAAGTGGCGGTCTGATCCGAGTTTCTTAAAACAGATTGGCTATGATAAGAAGGAATTGTCTTAAATGGCGCGTGAACTTAAAGAAGTTCAAGGCATAATTTTTAAAAGGCAAAAATATAAAGAGGCAGACTTATTAGCTAAAATAATGACGAAAGAAAATGGTATTATTACTTTAATTGTTCGGGGTGCACTTAAACCAAAGTCTAAATTAGGTGCCGCTACCTTGAATTTTTCTTATGGTAATTATGTAATTTATACAAGTGGTCATGGTCTTAGCAACCTGCGGACTTATAAAGAAGTAAGGCAATTCGATGGTTTATATAATGATCTGACTAAGAATGCTTATGCTTCTTTTATTTTGGATTTAATTGATCATGCTTTTCTCGAATATCAAAATTTGGGTAAATATTATACCTTAGCCTTATATGCTATTAAAAAGATTAATGCCGGCGTAGATCCAGAAATGATTACGCAAATCGTGCAGATGCAATTGTTAGCAGCTTATGGGGTTGAACCACAATTAAAACAATGTGTGATTTGTGGTAAAAGTCAGGGAATTTTTGATTATTCTATTAAACGTGGTGGTATTTTATGCAGTGATCATTTTCGGGTAGAGAATAGCCGGATGCATTTGAAGCCTAAACAAACGGCAGTATTAAGAACAATCGGCTTACTTCCAATAGAACGTTTAGGTTCAATTAAGGTAAGTGATGATACCAAAAAGGCTACCAGAAAGGCAATTGATCGCATTTACCGTGATACAATTGATTTAAATTTAAAGACCAAAAAATTCCTTGATGAATTAAAGATGTTTAATTAAAGATTTGTTTTTGTTTTAATTATTATGGTAGAATAATAACGTATTTTGACAGTAATGAGGATTTAGAAAAGTACTAGTCCAGCGAGTGTCGTAGGATGTGAGGACATCTAGGAAAAGGTACCTCTAGTCAAACTAATTAAGGGCAGGAAGATATTTCCTGAATTAGGGTGGAACCGCGAGTTTAATTCGTCCCTATGCAAGTTTTGCATAGGCTTTTTTTATGGTCTATTGCAGAAAGGAATAGAAAATGGCAGAAAAGAAATTAAATATTCAAGATATGATCATGAAACTGGAAAAATTCTGGTCTTCTAAAGGTTGTATGATTATGCCTTCATATGATGTTGAAAAGGGTGCAGGAACTATGAGTCCTTACACTTTTCTTCGTGCGGTTGGTCCTGAACCGTGGGCAGCTTGCTATGTAGAACCATCCAGAAGACCTGCAGACGGTCGTTATGGTAAAAACCCTAACCGTCTGTATCAGCACCACCAATTTCAGGTAGTTATTAAACCAGCACCAGAAGATATTCAACAGTATTATTTGGATAGTTTGCGGGTACTTGGAATCGAACCTCTCGAACACGATATTCGTTTCGTTGAGGATAACTGGGAAAATCCATCTATGGGTTGTGCCGGTGTCGGTTGGGAAGTTTGGCTTGATGGCATGGAAGTTAGTCAATTTACTTATTTCCAAGTTGTTGGTGAGCTCGACGTAAAGCCTACTATGAGTGAGATCACTTACGGAATTGAACGGCTTGCATCATATATTCAAGATGTTAACTCAGTCTTTGATTTGGTCTGGGGTAATGGTGTGCTCTACCGCGATATCTTTAAAGAGCCAGAATATGAACATTCTAAATATGCGTTTGAAGAATCTAACCAGGATAATCTTCTTAAATTATTCGATCTTTACGAAGCAACGGCTAAACGTTTACTTAGTCAGAATTTGGTTCATCCTGCATATGATTATATTTTAAAGTGTTCGCACACATTTAATTTGCTGGATGCACGAGGTGCGGTTTCAGTTACTGAACGTGCCGGATACTTATCCAGAATTAGAGATTTGGCTCATCAAGTTGCAGTAAGCTTTGTAGAAGAACGTGAAAAGCGTGGCTTCCCACTTCTTAAGAATGCAAAGAATAAGAAAGCAGGGCTTGAAAATGACTAAAGATTATTTATTTGAAATTGGTACAGAAGAAATGCCGGCTCATGTTGTTTCTCGTAGTGTTAAACAACTCGCTGACAGAACCAGAAAATTCTTAAAGGAGAATGGTTTAAAGTTTAAGGATATTAAAACTTATTCAACACCACGTCGCCTTACAATTCTTGTTGAAGATTTAGCTGAAAAGCAAAAAGATATCGATAAAGTAAAGAAGGGTCCAGCCAAAAAGATTGCTCAGGATGCTGATGGTAACTGGACAAAGGCTGCCCAAGGCTTTGCTCGTGGTCAAGGTATGACGCCAGATGATATTTACTTCCAAGAATTTAAGGGTACCGAATATGCTTATGTTCACGTTAAAAAGGAAGGGAAAAAAGCCAGTGATATTTTACTTGGAATGAGTAATATCATTAAAGCAATGACTTTTCCTACTAAAATGCGTTGGGATTCGAATGATTTCGAATTTGTTCGCCCAATTCACTGGTTAGTGTCGCTATTTGGCAGTGACGTAATTCCAGTTAAAATTTTAGATATTACGGCTGGCCGTAAAACCCAAGGACACCGCTTTTTAGGTGACTCTGTTGTTTTGGCAAATGCAGATGATTATGAAGATGCATTAAAGGATCAATTCGTTATTGTGGATGCCGATGAACGCAAAGACATGATCGTTCACCAAATGAACGACTTGGTGAAGAAAAACAATTGGAAGATCAAGCCAGATAAGAATTTGCTTGAAGAAGTTACTAATTTGGTTGAATATCCAACTGTTTTTGCAGGGTCTTTTGATAAAAAGTATTTGAAGATGCCTAAAGAAGTTTTGATTACCTCAATGAAAGATAATCAAAGGTACTTTGAAGTTTATGATCAAGACGATAATTTGATTAACCACTTCATCGCTGTTCGTAACGGTAACAAGGATTATCTTGATAACGTTATTTCCGGTAATGAAAAGGTCTTGGTTGCTCGGTTAGATGATGCGCAATTCTTCTACGATGAAGACTGTAAATACCCACTCAGTCACTTTGTTGATCGTTTACAAAACGTATCATTCCACGATAAGATCGGATCAATGGCAGATAAGATGAAGCGGGTACGTATTATCGGTGACTTTTTAGCTAAACACTGGAAATTACAAGATCAAGTAGTTAAGGACTTTGACCGTGCGAGTGAACTTTATAAGTTCGACTTAGTAACCCAAATGGTTGGAGAATTCTCTGAATTACAAGGTGTAATGGGGATGTATTATGCACGGTTTGCTGGTGAAAACGAAGAAGTTTCTGTAGCTATCAAAGAGCACTACATGCCAGCTACTTCAGAAGGCCCGCTTCCAGAAACTACCGTTGGTTCACTTCTGTCTGTAGCTGATAAACTTGATACCATTATTACTTTCTTTGGTGCAGGTATGATTCCTACTTCATCTAATGATCCATATGCATTACGGCGTAACGCTTATGGAATTGTAAGAATTTTACTTAACCAAAAATGGTCATTACCGTTTAACGAAGCTTTGCCTGAGATGGTTGATTTGCTTAAGGGTAAGACCCCTGCTAAGTTACCTAAAGCTGGCACTCAAGATGAAGAAATAGCTTCATTTATTCGTGACAGAATTAAGCAATATCTACAGAAGAACAAGTTTAAGTACGATATTATTGATGCCGTACTTGCTTCAAGTCAGCAGGATCCAATTCAAATTTTAGCTGCAGCGAATGTTTTGCAATTACACCATGATGATGATAAATTTACACCTGTTGTTGAAAGCTTAACCAGAATCGATAACATTCTTAAAAAGGCTAAATTTAAGGGTCAAGCTAAGGTTGATAAGAGTTTGTTTGAAAATAATAGTGAGAATGAACTATATGCTGGTGTAGAAAATCTGCAGGATGTAGTCGATTTAGCAGACCTTTATGAAGGCTTTGTTCAATTGCAACCAGTTATTGACCAATACTTCGATACTAATATGATTATGGATAAAGATGAAAAGATTAGAAATAATCGTTTAGCTCAATTAAGTAATGTAAGTGAATTGGCAGACCGTTTAGGGGATTTGAGCAAATTAGTTATTAAGTAATTTTAATAAAGAATAGGTGATTGGAATGGCTGGATTAATTCCTGAGAAAGTTATCGAAAAGGTACGTAGCAACGTCAATATTGTAGATGTAATCAGCCAATATGTTTCACTTGAAAAGAAAGGCAAAGACTATATCGGTCTTTGCCCTTTTCATCAAGAAAAAACACCATCATTTACGGTTAACGAGGATAAGCAATTTTTTAAATGTTTCGGTTGTGGTAAGGGTGGTAATGTTTTTAAATTCTTGATGTATAAAGACAACTTAACCTTTCCTGAAAGTGTTAAACAAGTAGCTGAGTTTGCACATATCAAGTTATCGGGAAACTTTACTAAGCCTAAAGTTTCTAATACGATGACCCTCATGTTTCAGGATGCAACTGAATTTTATCATCATGTATTGTTGACAACCAATGCGGGCCGTAGAGGGCTGCGTTATGCAAGAGAACGTAAAATGTCAGATGAGATTCTCGAACATTTCCAAATAGGTTATGCTCCTAAACAGGATAATTTATTATTAACTTTCTTGCGTGGCAGAAACTATAAGGATGATGATTTATTTAGGAGCGGTTTATTTGTTGAAAGCAAGGATGGTCGTTTATTTGATCGTTTCCGTGATCGTTTGATGTTTCCGTTAGGGAATGAGAGTGGCTATGTTATCGGCTTTTCTGGACGAAGGATTTCTAACGATAAAACGGTTGCTAAGTACATTAATAGTCCTGAAACAAAATTGTTTAATAAATCTAAGGTGCTTTTTAACTTTTCGGAAGCTAAGAAAGCTGCCAAGCAAGAAGGGCATCTAGTTTTATATGAGGGCTATATGGATGTAATTTCTGCCTATAAGGCAGGAGTTAAATCTGGAATTGCTTCAATGGGAACTAGCTTAACCGATCAACAAATATACATGCTCAAACGGGTAACTAAAAATATAATTATCAATTACGATGGGGATGAACCTGGTGTTCACGCTGAAGAGCGGGCTACTAAAATGTTCCAAAAAGCTGGCGGTTTTAACATTGGGGTCGTTGTTTTGCCAGATGGCTTAGACCCAGATGAGTACGTAAAGAAATACGGTACGGAAAAGTATCAAGATGAAGTAAAAGGTGCGTTTACCGCAACCGATTTCTTCTTAAAGCGGTTGGCTAAAAAGTATAATTTAAATAATGATCGGGAAAAGATCGTTTATTTAGATGAGGCCGTCAAAGTAATAGCTAGATTAACTAATCCGGTGGAACAGGACCTTTATATTGATAAGATTGCTAAAGCCCAAGGTGTTTCAAAGGCTTCTTTAAAAGCAAATTTAATCAAGCAGCAGCGACGTGAGCGGACAGCTAATCGGCATAAGGGGAGTAATTATGATAATTCTTTACCTACGCCAGAATTACAAGATTTAACTCCGCCGACACCGACTGATGCACCTGAAGATGAGAAGGGTGATCGTGATCCAGTTCAAACGAGGCTACTTTATTTATTCATTCATTCAACCCATGCAAAAAATTATTTATTAAAGAAAAAATTTCTGTTTCCTGACAAGGATTATGCAAAACTTGCTGAATTGTGGTTAAAATTTAGTGAAAGTCATGAAAATCCGGAAATTAATAGTTTCTTAGATTTTATTCCTGAAGAACTTCAAGGTATAATAGTAAGTGCTGAAATGGCAGATATGCCCGATGATTTTACTGAAAATGAAATTGATGAGCAAATTAGTGCACTCCATATGCGTAAGATCAATTCCAAGCTAGATGAGCTTAAAAACCAATTAAATGATGCTAGACGCAAAACGGATACAGAGGAAATAATAAAAATTACTCAAAAGATTTTAAATTTGAAGAGAATCCAGGGCAAGAAGGAGGCTTTTTAGTGGTAAAGAAAAGTACTACAAAGACTACAAAGAAGACTAGAACTACTGCGAAAAAAACGAAAACTAGGGCTACTACAAAGAAGCGAAGAGCCACTACGAAGAAACAACCTGTTAAGAGGACTAATACTATCTCTTTAGACAAGTTGGTTAAAAAAGTCGTAAAAGACGTTAAGAAGAGTAAAACGATTACTGAAAAAGACTTCATGAATCGGTTGGTTAAGCCTTACAAGCTACAAGGTAAGGCCGTTGACCAATTAGTCCAGGAGTTCGAAGACAATGGCATCAGTATTGTTGATGATAAGGGCGATCCTTCTAAATTAGCTTTAAAGAAACAAAAGGATGTTGAAAAGGCTGAATTAAAGGATATGTCCGCTCCATCAAGCGTTAGGATGAACGATCCAGTTCGAATGTATTTAAAGGAAATTGGACGTGTTCCCCTACTTAATGCTGATCAGGAAATTGCCCTTGCTAAGAGAATCGAAGCAGGAGACGAGGAAGCAAAGCAGGAATTAGCTGAAGCTAACTTACGTTTGGTTGTTTCTATTGCTAAACGGTATGTTGGCCGTGGCATGTCCTTCTTGGATCTTATTCAAGAAGGTAACATGGGGCTAATGAAGGCTGTTGATAAATTTGATTATACTTTAGGATTTAAATTTTCTACTTATGCAACATGGTGGATTAGACAAGCTATTACCCGTGCCATTGCTGACCAGGCAAGAACCATCAGAATTCCGGTTCACATGGTAGAAACTATTAATAAGTTAATCAGAATTCAACGTCAATTGCTTCAAGACTTAGGTCGTGAACCGACTCCTGAAGAAATCGGAGCCGAAATGGATATGCCGACTAAGAAAGTACGTGATATCCTGAAGATCGCTCAAGAACCGGTTTCTCTTGAAACGCCTATCGGTGAGGAGGATGATTCTCATTTGGGTGATTTCATTAAGGATAAAGATGCTACCAGCCCTGAGCAACATGCTTCTTATGAAATGTTAAAGGAACAACTTGAAGAAGTTCTTGATACTTTAACTGATCGTGAGGAAAATGTTTTAAGATTGCGGTTTGGCCTTGATGATGGTCGTACCCGTACTTTGGAAGAAGTTGGGCGTGTATTTGGTGTTACCCGTGAGCGTATTCGTCAGATTGAAGCAAAGGCTTTGCGCAAGCTGCGGCACCCGAGTCGTTCTAACCAATTACGTGATTTTTTGGATGAATAAAGTAATTTAGATACTAAAAGGGCTCTTTGTCAAATCCTGTTGATAGAGAGTAAATGAATAGAATCAGGCAGTCATT
>NZ_AYZC01000043.1 GCF_001436775.1 Lactobacillus acetotolerans DSM 20749 = JCM 3825 | reverse complement strand
ATAAATGTCTTAAAAAGTATCATCAGCTTTGTCAATGTCTTAACTTAATGACATTGGTTTTCTAGGTTAAAGAAATAATGGTGTTAGTTGATATTCATTGTCATATCTTGCCAGGCGTTGATGATGGTGCCAAAGATTGGCAAACATCAATCAAGTTAGCTAGAGAAGCAGTTGCGGATGGGGTAACTCATGCAGTTTGCACGCCACATATGCTTAATGGCAAGTATATCAATCATAAGAAAGACGTTATTCGTTTAACAGAAAACTTTCAGGATATGTTAGACGATGCCAAGATTCCGTTAACGGTGTTTCCTGGGCAAGAGGTTAGAATTTCTGGAGACTTGCCTAAGGCATTAGATGATGACGATATTCTTTTCTTAGATGAAGGTGGACAATACATGCTCTTGGAATTTCCAAGTGACGATGTACCAGCTTATACGCGAGATATGGTCTTTGAATTAATGCAGCGCGGGATTACACCAATTGTGGTACACCCAGAGCGTAACAAAAAGATTCTGGAAGAGCCAACTATCTTGCAAGAATTAATTGAGCAGGGATGCTTAGTGCAAATTACTGCTAGTTCTTACATGGGGACTTTTGGCAAGAAAATTGAAGAAATGTCACGCAAGTTTATCGAAGCAGGTCAATGTGCTTGCTTTGCTTCAGATGCACATGATTTGCCAAAACGACAATATGAGTACAGCGAAGCACTGGAAAAATTGTGCAACGAATTTGGGAGTGAAAGAGCTCAAGAATTTCGTGATAACGCGCAAGCGATTGTCAATGGCGATGACGTGCAGCTCGACTGGCGACCATTGAAGAAAAAGAGAAAGTTTTGGTTGTTTTAGGATGAGGAATAGCGAGACTTTAGGAAAATGTTGATGATGGAGAGAGTAAAATTAGATCAAAATAAAGTAAAGGGACGTTTCATCTATCATTTTTTTAAACGTACTCTTGATATTGTAGCTAGTGCCTGTGCACTAATCATCTTGTCACCATTATTTTTAGTGCTGGCAATTTTAATTAAGCATGAAGATGGTGGTCCAGCTTTCTATTCGCAAGAGCGAATCGGTAAGGATGGCAAACCATTTAAAATGTATAAGTTTCGTTCGATGATTGTTAACGCTGACCAGATGGTTGATCAACTTGAAGATCAAAACGAAATTGATGGAGCAATGTTTAAGATTAAAGATGATCCAAGAATTACAAAAATTGGGCATACGATTAGAAAATATAGTCTTGATGAATTGCCACAGCTTTGGAACGTATTGATTGGCGATATGTATTTGGTTGGACCTCGTCCACCACTACCTACTGAAGTTGAAAAATATACTGATTATGATTTGCAGCGTTTGTCAGTTATTCCTGGTTGTACTGGCTTATGGCAAGTAACTAAACGTAACGATGCAGATTTTGATGAAATGGTTGAATTGGATATCGAATACATCAATAATAGTGGATTTTTCTATGATTTAGGAATTATTTTTAGAACTATTGGTGTAATGATTCATCCTAATGGAGCTTGTTAATAGTAAAAAGTTCAAGAGCATTTGTTAGGTAATGAGAGACCTAAATATATTGAATTCTATAACGATATGATTTAGAACAAATTGCATTGCTTAATGAATGCTTTTTTATATAAAGATTTTGATGAGGATATATGAAAAGAAAAATACGTGTGCTTCACGTTGCAGAAGCTGCAGGTGGGGTAGAAAGATATTTAGAAACGCTCTTTAAATATAGCAAGGATAAAGTTGAGAATATCTTAGTATGTTCACAAAACTATGATTATAAAAAGTTCAAAACATTGGCTGATAGAGTCATAGTCTTGAAGATGGCACATGATATTGATCCCTCATCAGATATTAAAGTTGAAAGAACACTCAGAAGAATCATCAAGCAATTAAAGCCAGATATCGTATATGCCCATTCGAGTAAAGCAGGCGCATTTGCACGTATTGCCGACTTAGGATTAAAGAATAAGGTTATCTATAATCCTCATGGTTGGGCGTTTAATATGCAGCAATCTGCTAAAAAGAAAGAAATGTACAAATGGATAGAAAAAATATCTGCTCATTTCTGTAATAAAATTGTATGCATTTCCGATGCTGAAAAAGAATCTGCTCTTAGAGAAAAGATTTGTAAGCCAAGCAAATTACAAGTAATCTACAATGGAATTGACTTAGAAGAGATAGAGAAAACTACTCCTATGAGTAGGGATCAATTAGGTATTCCTGACGATGCATTTGTTGTAGGAATGGTTGGCAGACTATCTAAGCAAAAGGCTCCTGATACCTTTGTAAAGGCTGCAAAGTTGATAAAAGAGAAGATCCCTAATGCATTCTTTCTAATGGTTGGGGATGGTGAATTACGAGATCAGACTGAAGAGTTGATTAATCAATATGATCTCGGTTCATCATTCTTAATAACTGGCTGGGTAGATAATCCTACAGCTTATATAAAGATTATGGATGTGGGGATGCTGTTATCTCGCTGGGAAGGCTTTGGTTTAGTTTTACCGGAATATATGGCCTGTGGTGTTCCTATTATCGCTACTAATGTGGATGCTATTCCTAATATTGTTAGAAATAATGAAAATGGATTGTTAGTAGAGAAAGATAATTATTGTGAAGCTGCAAATCAAGTAATGGCTTTACATAATGATTTTGAAATAAGAAATAGAATAGTTAAAAAGGCTGCGCAATGTGTTCATAGTAAATTTAATGGTAGTCGTGTAGCGCAAGAAAGTCGAGATATTTATAGAGGTTTAATATGCCATTAGTTTCAGTAATTATGTCTGTTTTTAATGTAAAGAAATATGAGTATTTACTAAACAGCGTAAATTCGATTTTAAATCAAACATATAAAAATTTTGAATTTATTATTTGTGATGATGGTTCTACAGATTCAAAAACAAAAGAATATTTAGAAAGAATTTCTAAGCTTGATTCTAGAATAAAAATAATAGGCTATAAGAAAAATCATGGTCCTGGATATTCGAGAAATGAATGTATTAAATTTTCAAAAGGAAAATATATTGCATTTCAGGATGATGATGATTTTTCAAAAAAAGAAAGATTAGAGAAAGAGGTTAATTTTCTAGATAAGCATCCAGAATATTCATTTGTTGGTACGATAGCAAACGTTTTTGATAAGAATAAAATATGGGGTACTTTTAGGTTGCCAGAAAAGCCTCAAAAAAGTGATTTTTTATGGAATAGCCCATTTTTAAATCCTTCTATGATGTTTCGAGCTGATGCATTAAAAGCTGTTCATGGATTTAGGGTTACTAAAGAAACGCGTAGAGCCGAAGATTATGATTTATTTTTTAGATTATATGCTAAAGGATATAAAGGATACAACATTCAAGAAATTTTATTTAATTATAGAATTGATATTGAAAATGAAAAACATAAAAAGTATCGACCTATGAAAGATAGAATAAACGAAGCTAAAGTAAGGTACGGAGGATTTAAAGCCTTACATTTAGGATATAGATCGATTCCATATGTAATTAAACCAATAATTATCGGTCTAATACCGGCACCTATTTTTTACGAGATAAGGAAAAAACAATATAGATAATGAACAATAAATATTATATAAAACACTCTCATAATTTTAGTTTCATTATTGCTAAAATATTAAATCGTATGCCATGGCAGAGGACTCTGGCACGAAAGTATAATTCAGCACGTCATCAATTAATAATGAGAGAGCTTAATCCATTGTTTACTTATACTCTGAGTGAAGTTGAAAGGTCATCAAAGAAAAAGAATAAAAATTCTAATAAAATATGGTTTTTTTGGTGGCAGGGACAAGATAAGTTAACTGATCTTTCGAGAAAATGTTACGAAAGCATATTGAAAAATCGTGGAAAGAGAGATGTAATCTTTATTTCTAAGGTAAATATAAAAAAATATGCTACTCTACCGAATTACGTCTATGAAAAAGTAGATAAAGGTCAAATCACTTTAACACATTTATCAGATCTTCTTAGATTTAATCTGTTAAGTAACTATGGTGGATTATGGATGGATGCTACGCTTTATGTAACAGGCAACCTAGATAATATTGATACTGAGCAATTGTTTACATGCAGTGGTTATGAAGATAAAACAAATTTTAATGTATCACAAGGAAGATGGACAGGCTTTTTAATTGGTGGTCCATCACATTTGGATATATTTGAATTTATGAATGTTTTTTTCAAAGAGTATTGGAAGTATAATGATAAACTTGTAGATTATTTTTTGATAGATTATGCATTAAATTATGCATTGAGTCAAAATATGAGTAACTTTTCCAAGATTACAAAAAGATATTCTAAATTTGAACCTAATTTGTTTTCACTTCAAAAGTGTTTAAATAAAAAATTTGAAGTGAAAAAGTGGAAAGTCATATCACATAATACTAATATTTTTAAACTTACAAATAAGAAACAAATATCGCATGATGCTGATAATTTTTATTCGAATTTATTATAAAAGGAAAGCTATATATGAATCCTGAAATTTCTGTAATAATGGGTGTTTATAATTTATCACCTAGATATAAGGAAGCTATTAAATCTATTTTGGATCAAACTTTTTCAAATTTTGAATTTATTATTTGTGATGATAAGTCAACTGATAATACCTTACAAGTTTTGAAAGAAATTGCTAAGAAGGATAATAGAATAAAGATAATATCCAATAAACAAAATATGGGATTAGGTGCTTCGTTAAACCATTGCTTGAAATTCGCTCGGGGAAAATATATTGCAAGAATGGATGACGATGATTTTTCAAATAAAGATAGGTTTCAGATAGAATTTGATTTTCTAGAAAAACATCCAGAATATTCCTTTGTATCTAGTGCATATTATATAGATGATGGTGTTAATAAACATAGATTAAAAGAAATGGAAGAAAAACCATCAAAGGAAAGTTTTTTATGGAATTCTCCTTTTTTGCATCCTTGTACTATGTTTAGAACTGAGGCTTTAAAAAGGTCCAATGGCTATAGGGTCTGCAAAGAAACAATGCGAGCTGAGGACTATGACTTATATATGCGAATGTATGCCTTAGGTATGAAGGGATACAATATTCAAAAACCGTTGTATGTGTATTTTATAAGTCATAGTCAAAATAAAAAATATGGTCAATTTAAATATTCTTGGTATACGGCTAAAGTGCGAGCTTATGGATATAAGCAAATGAACTTACCGTTTCTTAAATGTGTGCCATATATAATGAAACCAATAGTTATGGGATTATTACCTAATAAGATGATTTATGAATTAAGAACTCAAAAATTAAGGAAAAGAAAATATGAATGAGATACCTAAGGTAATACATTATTTTTGGTTTGGTGGTAGCCCAATTCCAGATAAGGTGAGAGAGTGTATTCAGAGTTGGAAGAAGTTTTGTCCTGATTATGAAATAAAAAGATGGGATGAAAAAAATTTTCAAATAAATAGGGCTCCATTGTATGTGAAAGAAGCTTATAAAGCTAAAAAATGGGCATTTGTTAGTGATTATGCTCGACTATATGTACTAAATAAATATGGTGGTGTGTATTTAGATACTGATGTAAAGCTTATAAAAGGATTAGATAAAATAATTGAAAAAGGTTCCTTTTTAGCATGCGAAAGTTTATATCCTATTAAAGTAAATCCTGGATTAGGTATGGCAACATATAGTAATAATGATTTAATAAAAGATATACTTGAAGAGTATAAAGCTGAAAGTTTTATTTTAAAAAATAATCAGTATAATAAAAAAACTATTGTCACAAGATTTACAGGTCGTTTGATAAAAGATGGTCTACAAGATGTAAATAAGGTTCAAGATATAGATGGTTTTAATATTTATCCTGTTGAATATTTTTGTCCATTAAATTTTGAAACTGGTCAATTGAAAGTGACTTCTAATACTGTAGGAATTCATTTATATTTAGGATCATGGCTAACAGATAAGGATAGATATGGGCAATTACTTAGAAGAAAAATGATAAAAATCTTTGGAGTAAAGATAGGGATTATTATTTCCGATATATATATAAAGCCACGAAACTTAAGAGAGAAGATAAAAGGAATAGGATTTAAAAAAGCAACATCATATTATTTAAAAAAATATTTGTTTAATGATCGGCATTAATTTATGGAAAATAAGAGAACGTTAGATTTTTTGTTAATAAGAAGTGCATATTTTTTATTAATTGTTATAGGTATCTTAAGTACATCAAATTTAAATACAGTAATTTCCAGTACAACTTTATCTGGAATAGATATAATTTTAGCTATTATAATTGCATTAAATGCAATTATAAATCTTTTCAGAATGGGGCGTATTTCATCAAAACTATTTTATTTTTTAGGTTTGATATTTTTTTCATTGGTATTAAGTTTAATATTTAAGTCATACAGTATTGTTTTATTGTACCTTTGTGGAATTTCTGCCTTTAATTTTTCATCTAGAGAATTAGTAAAAATATATTTTTGCTCCACTTTTATAGGTGTTGTAGTAAGTGCTATGTTTGGAATTCTAGGAATAATAAACTTTTCAAATTTAGGATTTACTAGTAAGAATGCAATAGGATTTTTTATATTTTCCGAGTGTTTACTGTATCTTTATTTGAATAGTGATTTTAGAAAAATAATAAAAGTCTTTATTTTATTAATATTGTTTTTTATAGAATTTTTTGTTGTTAAAGATAGAACAGCTGGGATATTGTCAATTATTTATTTAGTAATTGTATTAAATAAGAGAATGCTAAAGAATAAATTGACAGTTACGTTACCATTTGTTCTAGCAATCGTAAGTATGTTTTTAGGTGAAAAATTTACGTTAGATAGTGGCTGGATGAATTCTCTTAATAAGGCGTTATCTAATAGATTATTGTTTTGGAATATTAATTTGAATCAATATGGAATAAAATTCTTCCCTCAAAATATTAAAACAATTAATGTGTTATTGAACGATGGTAGTTTTACAACAAATTATTTAGACAATGGGTATTTGAATTTTCTAATAGGTATAGGATATTTTCAAACAATAATTCTTTTGTTAATACTAAGTGTTGCAATCGAAAGGATAATAATTCAAAACAAATATAATGAATTAGTAATTATTGTAATCCTTTTGATTTATGCCTTTACAGAAAAAGTCGTTTTTTCACCAATTTGCTGTATCTTATTTCCTTTATGCTTTTTAGAAATTAAATCGAGTTATGGCCGTGAAATGAATTAAAAAGAGGAGAACCTCATGTTTTTGACTATATTTACACCTATATATAATCGAGAAAAGTATGTAACTAGATTGTTTAATTCAATTGATTCGCAAACAAGGAAAAATTTTGAATGGATAATAATCAATGATGGGTCAACTGATGGTACTGATAAAGAAATAAACAAGAATATTGCACAGAAAAATAGAGAATATGACATTAGATATATAACGGTTAAAAATGGTGGTAAACCTCGAGCAATAAATAAAGCCGTACAATTAGCAAAAGGAAAATATTTTTTTATCGTAGATAGTGATGATTGGCTCGTACCAAATGCGGTTGATTTAATAAATAATTGGTGTGATGATATTGAACATGATGCTAATTTTCAAAATTTCGCAGGTGTAGCGGGTCTGAGAAAATACCCAGATAATAAAATTAATGGTGGGAGAGGAAATGGAAAATTAATAATTGATGCTACTAATTTAGAACGTGAGAAATTTAATTTAGGCGGGGATAAGGCAGAAATATATAAAACTAATTTGTTAAAAAAATATCCATTTAAAATATTTAAAGATGAAAACTTTATTACGGAAGGGACCGTATGGAATAAGATAGCAGCGGATGGTTATATTATTAGATGGCATATGGTTCCTATTTATGTTGGTGATTATCTCTCAGATGGATTAACTAAGAATAGTTTAAAAAGAGATATGAACAACTTTAATGGATTAGTTTATACAACAAAGCTTGGACTTGAATTAGAACCAGTTAGAAATACTTTTAGATATCTTTATAATTATGTAGAAGTTGGTAAAGCAAAATCTTATTCTTATAAAAAACTAGCTAAGTTAATTGGTATATCAACTTATTCTTTGTTTATTAAGTACAATCTATTTAAAAGTTTAAAGAAAGGAAAACATTTTATAACATCTGGTAAAAAATGATAGTTTTGTATCTAAAAAATCTTTTACATAATATAAAGCAAATTATTTTATGGAGCATAAAAAATAAGCTAAATCATACAAACATAATGTCTACTAAAGCATCTGTTCATGCTAAATATAGCAATATGGTTAGTGTAGGAGAAAATACGATTGTTAAAGAAAATGTAAGCATCGGATATGGATCGTATATCAATGTTAATTCATGGATTGAAAATACAGTAATTGGTAATTACTGTAGTATATCTGATCATGTAAGTATATGTCCTGCAGAACATGATATAGCTAAGCCTTTGTCTAGTCCTGTATTAGGTGATGGAATTCAAACCAAACAGGTAAAGATCGGAAACGATGTACTTATATCTCATAATGTAACTATATTATCAGGTGCAACGATAGGAAATGGAGCAGTAATTGCAGCTGGGGCTGTAGTAACTAAAGGCACACACATTAAAGATTATGAAATATGGGGTGGAGTTCCTGCCCATTTTATTAAAAAAAGATTTGACGATGAAAGGATAAATCTTTTGAAACAAAATGATATTTATAATCAAACGTGGGACCAAGTAAAAGATTGTACTTGGTCAAAATTGAAGAAAGAATAAAAATGAAGAAAAAATCATTAGGATTGAATGCTTTTCTTAATGGCTTAAGAAGCGTTTTAAATTTACTTTTTCCATTAATTACGTTTCCATATGTTTCGAGAGTATTATCTGTTTCAGAAATTGGTATATATAATTTCTCTAATGTCTATGTGAGCTACTTTATTTTAATTGCAGGTCTTGGTATAGCTACTTATGCTGTGCGTGAGGGAGCAAAATATCGAGAAAATAAGGAAAAAATAGATAAATTTGCCAGTCAAGTTTTTAGTTTAAATATAATAGCAACAATAATAGCTTATCTATTATTGTTTGCCACCTTATTAATTTTTAAAAATCTACATAATTATATTTCTTGTATATTAATTTTTAGTTTGCAAATATTATTTACTACTTTAGGAACAGAATGGATTTATACGATTTATGAAGATTATGCATATATAACTATAAGAAGTATAATTTTTAAAATAATTTCAATAATTTTTTTATTTTTATTAGTTAGAAAGCCTGAAGATTATTTGATTTATGCGGCTATCACTGTATTTTCAGCTGTAGGATCTAATATATTAAACTTTATTCATGCAAAAAAATTTGTCCATATTAGATTAACAACTAATACTAATTGGAAGTATCACTTAAAGCCCATATTAATAATTTTTGCTTCTGCTATAGCTGTTACAATTTATGTTGCTTCGGATACAACTATTCTTGGATTATTGAAGAACGACTATGCTGTAGGTATATATAGTACGTCAGTAAAAATATATCAAATAGCTCAAGGGTTATTATCGGCTTTGCTAACCGTTACAATTCCTCGTTTAGCATTTTTATTGGGAAAAAGACGAATCGGTGAGTACAATCAGGTTTTATCTGAGGTTATAAGCTCTTTAGGTATTCTTGTTTTGCCTGCGGCAGTTGGTCTAATAATGCTTAGTCGAGAAGTTATCCTGATTATTGCGAGTGATAAATATTTACCATCAGTAAATTCATTACGTATTGTTTCTTGGGCAATAATCTTTTCAATATTTGCGTGGATTTTTTCAGATTGTGTATTAATTCCAGCAAAAAGAGAAAATTTAGTTTTACGTAATACGATTGTTACTGCTATTGAAAATATAGCTTTGAACTTTATTTTGATTCCTTTTATGTCATATGATGGTACTTCGCTTAGTACAGTGCTAGCTGAATTTACAGTTATGATCATGAATGGCTATTCATGCTGGGATATTATTAAGCCAGTGATTTTCAAAAAAGATACACTGAAAAATTTGCTTGATTCTATTATTGGCTGTGTAGGAATTGTAGTCGTTTGTCTATTATGTAGCTATGGCTTTAAATCTTTGTGGCTTAAAACTATCTTTTCAGTAGTCCTTTCGGTCATTATGTATGGCGCAATACTTATATTATTGAAGAATAAAAATGCTTATTCCATGCTTGACAGAGCTAAGATGATTTTGAAAAGTAAGTTATAAAAGTAGTAGAGGTATTATGATAACTTCATTTAGGCAATATAGATATTATGTTGAACAAGACGAACAGGCGAATGGCGGCAAACATCGTTTTTTGTATATTGGTGATGAAATAAAAAAATATTTAAAGCTCATGCGCTGTAGAGAGTATATATATTATTTAAATAAGAGAAAACCTAATGCTGTATTGAAGATATATGATAATTACTTAAGGTATAGATTACACAAATTAGGTGTAAAACTGGTCTTTGGTATTCCAATTAATTGTGCAGAACCAGGACTGCGAATAGATCATTTTGGCTTTGTAGCAATTAATGGTAAAGCAAAAATAGGAAAAAACTGTCATATTTATGGTGATATTACAATAGGACAAAAAAGTCCTGATAATGATGCTGCTCCAATTATTGGTGATAATGTCGTAATAGGTGGAGGAGCACGTATTATTGGACCTGTAAAGATCGCTTCTAATGTTATGATAGGTGCAAATGCAGTTGTTACTCATAGTTTCCTAGAAGAAGGAAAGAATATTGCTGGAGTACCTGCTAAGGTGATTAATTAGGATACATTGAATTTAATAAGTTGAATAAATGGAATCTAGAACGAAAGAGCATCTCTTGATAGAGATGCTCTTTATTAATTTTTATATTGATGTGAAACACATAATGTTTATTGGTATAATTTAGATGTTTGTTAAGTTGGAGCTCCAGTAATCTCATGGATAGAGGCTATTGGGGCTTTTTTATATAGAAAGCTGAATATAGATAATGGTGAATATTGTAGTAGAAAAACATTTTGCTAATAATAAAAATGCACTAAATGAAATAGTAAATGAACTTCAAACAAATGGAATTGTTTTTGAAGGCGAATGTGATGGCTTAGACAGTATGTTCTTAAAGCAATATATATCAGATGTTTTTGACTTTTTAAGTAAGAAAAGCAACAGAAAGATATGGGGGACATATGTTACTCCATATTTCGTGATTTATGATGAAAAGAAATTTAATAATAAAAGTGCAGAAGAAATGTGTAATAAAGTTTATGAGTGGTATGATACTCAGCAAGCGTATTTAAAGAATCAGAGTTATATTGACTTAATGAAAAAAGACGGATCTTTATATTGATGTTCGTTATTTGATCAAAATATTTTTGAAAATTGAAAAGTTCATTTGTGACCTTATATTGAATAAATAGGTACAAATGAGTTTTTTATTTAATTCCTGAATTATCAAATTAAGTGCAACACTGATTCAAATAGGTCATGAAGCCAATGT
>NZ_AYZC01000042.1 GCF_001436775.1 Lactobacillus acetotolerans DSM 20749 = JCM 3825 | reverse complement strand
CAAGCCTCTATTAATCCTGTATTTTAAACTGTCTAATTTTTAGGTCTCAGTTCACAAAATCATCTGGTATTCTTTTACTTTTTATTCTGTTTAATAAATGAAGGATCAGGGATGCGAATCAAATAGTAACGGGTAGCAATATGACCAGCATGCATCCCTATTCCGTTTTGCCAATTTTTCTTATACCTGGCAGTATAAACAGCAACATAGGCACGCTGATACTTCTTATCCATCTGCTTCAATTCGTTTTCTTTATACGGAATTTTCTCAGCGCTAATGTCCATAGCTTTATCGCCATAAACAACTGTAGCGGCATTACTAGAAACAGTTACCTTGTTGCCCGCACGATAATAAGTATAAGTTTGCGTCCCAATCTTCTTCTTGCGTGAATCAATGGTTACGTAGCTTGAATTACCCACACCAGTTTTCATAACTAATGGCTGGTATTGGATCGATGAAGTAATCTTATTGCTATCTTCAAGATCCGGATTATCCAAAAATGTTCTACTAAACATGTAACCTGCTGCCAGAAGCAAAACAAGTACTTCTACTATATCTAAAATAAAATTAGGCCAAGTAAAACGTTTGTGTTGATTGATAATCATCGTAATTCGGCGTTTTCGAATATTTTGAATGATAAACACCAAATAAAGAATAACGATAACCCATAATAAGATACCAAGTAAATTCCAGCTAATCATAACGAAGATCCTCCTGCTGTCTTCTTTATTATATTGTAAAAACAGGAATTTAAGTAGTTTAAAATTCCTCTTTTATTTTCAACTTATTTCTTAGCTTTTGCTTTGGTCCTTGTAGCCCGCTTAGTCGTACTAGATTTTCTAGTTGTTTTTCTTTTAGTTGTAGTTTTCTTTCTACTAGTAGTCTTGCGAGTGGTCGTCTTTTTCTTAGGCTCTGGCTTCTTGTAAGTCCTTACCACTTTGAGTTTTTCCGTGATCCCATCAACTAGTTTAGTAACAATTTCATCTTCATTTGCTAAAATCTCTTCATCCGTAGCAATCTGATCAATACGAAAATGCGAAACATTTACATATTCCGACCGAGTTTCAAAGTAAACGTTAACTTCGTAATCTTTCCCCTCATCAAAGAAATTAGCGATCTTTTTATAATTGCTATAAGGAAGATTAATGATATTAGTTTCCAATGCAAAAGTCACCGGACGCTGACCAGTCACCGCAAGTTCCGTCTGAACCAGCGAATCCTGTTTAAGTGCAGTCACAGTCTCTTTAACCATTTTCTCAGCATAAGACCTAAGTTTAGTTTTTGATTTACTGATATCTGCATATTTAACAGTTTCAAGGTCCTGCAAATAATCTTCTTTTTCAATTTTTTCGGTTAAATCTTTTAAATTAATTTTCAAACCAAATATTCCTTTTTAAAATTAGTTATTAGTCTTTCTACTACAATAATCAAAAATTGCCGTAAAAACAATTTATTTTCTTTTATTTTTAAAAAAACACCTGTTTTTAAAAACAAACTAGCAGTTAAGTTCGAATACAGATTAACGTTTAAATCATCGTGTTTTTGGCATCTTAACTATTGCTTTTAAATAACAAATATTGTATTATTCCAAATGTAAAGACTATTATATCGTTATTTAAAATTTTGTAACATTTGCCCTATTTACAAGCGCTTTCACTAAGTGTAGATTGGATACTGTAAATAGCAAAATTTGATAAAGATTTTTCATTAGTGAAAGGCGAGAAATATGTCGGATAAAGTTTATACAGATTATTTCTATAACTCAGAAGATTTTGACAAGAACCACGCCGGTTACAAAAAGCTTCATATGCCAGAAGATGTAAAGCCTGCTCCACTTATCGTTCCACCAGTACTGAAACCAGATAAGCAAGAAGGTAACGACATTTGGTTCACAATCGATGCACAGGAAGGCGAATTCCAATTTTTGCCAGGCAAGAAGACCCATACGTGGGGATACAACTTCCCAGTTCTTGGTAAGACAATTGTTCTTAAGACTGGTCAACATGTTCATGTAACACTTAAGAACAGTTTACCAGAATTAACCAGTTTCCACTGGCATGGTATGGAAGTTCCAGGTCCAGTTGTTGATGGTGGTTGTCATGCACCAATCTATCCTGGTACTGAAAAGAAGATTGAATTCACTGTTAAGCAACCTGCAGCCTTAACTTGGTTACACGCTCACCCATGTCCATCAACTGCTATGCAAGTATGGTTAGGCCTGGCAATGGGTGTTGTTGTTACTGACGATAACGAAGCAAAGCTTCCTATTCCTAAGACTTATGGTGTTGATGAATTCCCAATCGTCTTACAAGACCGGACATTCCACAAGGATAACCAATTAGATTACCGTGCAGATTACGATCCAATGGGTGTATTTGGTGATACTCCAGTAATTAACGCTGTTGTTAAGCCATACGTTGACGTAACTACCCAAAAGGTACGTCTACTCTTCTTAGGTGGTTCTAACCGTCGTGAGTGGAGATTACACTTTAGCGATGATTTGGTTATGACCCAAATTGCCGGTGACGATTCATTCTTGGAGCACCCAATTAAGTTGACTAAAGTTTTAATTGGACCAGGTGAACGTCAACAAGTTGTTGTTGATTTTGGCAAGTACAAAGACGGCGACGTTGTAAATCTTTACACTGACGACTTCAAATTAGTTGAATTTAGAATTCACAGCTTCAAGAAAGATGATAGTGTTATCCCTGATACACTGTTTACACCTAAAGATCCAGAAGTTGCTCCAGATGCACCAGTCCGTAAAGTCACTATGGACAACCACGATATGATCAACGGCAAGCGCTTCTCAATGCAAAGAATTGATATGAAGCAAAAGCTGATGAGTACTGAATACTGGGATGTAACAAACACCAATGATAAAGAACACGGTATGCTTCACCCATTCCATATTCACGGTGCTCACTTCTTAGTCATTTCACGTAATGGTCATGACCCATATCCTAACGAAAAGAACGTTTACAAGGATACAGTTGAAATTGCTCCACAAGAAACTGTTCGTTTGAAGGTTTACTTCCAAAACGCAGGAGTATTTATGTACCACTGCCACATTATCGAACACGAAGATGCCGGTATGATGGCACAAATCCAAATTGTTGATCCTAAGGAACCAGACAAGAAGTATAAGTTAATGGACATGAAGACTATGACTGAAGACTTTGCTAAAGAAAAAGGTGTTCCAGCAGATGAGGTTTGGATGCCTGGTATGGATGTTGAAGGCATGGACGTTAAAGGTGCTGACGCAAGCTCAAGTGCTAGTCAACATAACTAATTCCTTGCTAACAACATTATGGTTATGATTTAGACAACCCTTTTAAAAATCGCTCACATTTATGTGGGCGATTTTTATTATGTCTTAATTTTTTAATAGTCATACCTAGTTTTTCATGGTTAAATAGCAGTATGAAGAAGAAAAGAAGCTTTAATAAAAAGATAACCTACAGCATAGTTGGAATTATCACGCTCCTAATAATTATAATTGGTTTAGATTTTAACCAAATTAGAGATCAATGGGATTGGATGACCCTGAAACCTAAGCAAGAATTAAATGTACCATTAGAAAATCAGTTTCCAGAACTGCCCAACGGTTGTGAAGTAACGTCGCTTTCAATGTTGCTCAATTATTATGATATTAAAGTAAATAAATTAGAATTGGCGCAAAACATTGATCATGTCCCCTCTTTTACCGACAACGGCAAATATCGTGGCAATCCCCACGTAGGATTCGTTGGCCACATGACCATTGCCAATGCCGGTTGGTGCGTCAGCAATGAACCCTTACAAAAGGTAGCGCAAAAATACACTAACCACATTCGCAATTTTAGTGGCCATGATTTCGTTCAAGTAATGAAACTAGTCTCAAATGATCATCCCGTTTTAATTATCACCACTACCACTTTCAATAAAGTTAATGACATGCAGACATGGCAGACGGCCCAAGAGACTGTCCACGTGACGCCATCTTCACATGCATGCGTAATCACAGGTTATGATAAAAAGACGCGCACAGTCTACGTAAATAATCCATTTGGCGTAAAAAACGAAAAAGTGAAATGGAATCATGTAGAAAACAGCTACAATCAGCAGGGTAAACAAGCCTTATATATTGCATAAAAAAGAGCAAGCTCCGAAAAACTTGCTCTTTTAACTTTGAGGCCCGTTTTCAAAAGAAAACGTGTGGACAACCGCTGTTCACATCAGCTTGCCCAACATCGACACTTCCCGTGTCTGCCAGTTAAGGTGGATGTCCCCTATCTTCAAAATATACGCATCTCGCGTTTTTTGTCGACTCGCAGTATTGATTATACTAGCTTTTATTTTTAATGTAAAATTTCTTCTTTTGATAATACCGTTTAGTCCGGTAAAACATTTCCGTACACATAGTTGAAAGCAGCATTCCTAACGCAATCGCACCGGTCACAACCGCAACCCGCAAAATCGCATCACTTGCACTGCGAAGGTTGCCTGAAACTAAAGCCCGCACAGCCTGATAAGCCGGCAGCCCCGGCACCAGCGGAACAATTGTAGGAATATTGAAAACTGTCATCGGACATTTTTTTATTCTCGAAAACAGTAGTCCCAAAATCCCAACAATAAAAGCACCTAATAAATTGGACAACATTCGTCCCATACTAGCACGATTGGCAAACCAGTAAACCATCCAACCAGCGGCACCACTAATTCCAGCTAAATTCAAAGCGCGGTGGGGCACATTAATGGTTAATGCAAATCCTACGGAGGCTAAATAAGAAAAAGCTACATTAATAATTATTTCTAACCAAAATGGCATTTTTTACGCCCCCAAAAACTTAATAACAATACCAACACCACCGCCTAAAGCAAAGGCAGTTAACGCGGCCTCACACATTCGTACCATACCGGAAAGAATATCGCCCACAAACAGATCGCGCAAAGCGTTAGTCAAAGCTAAGCCAGGCACCAGTGTCATAAGGGCACCGGTTAGAATATTATCGGTACTCATACCATGAAAAACATGGGTAATCGCAATTGTTACTAAGGCCATCGTCATGGCGGCAATTAATTCTGACAAGAACCTCACATTCGTAAACCTTTTAAAATAATAAAAAGTAATAAAACCAAGTGCACCGACGATTGCTGCAGCCGGAAAATCGATCCAATCATAATCATCCATAAAAAGCACCATCAAAGTAGCACTTAAAACAGCCGCTCCGACTACCTGCAACCACATTGGGAAATAAGGTATGCCATTAGCAACATCAATAATTTTTTGCTTAAGCTGATCCAAAGTGATTTTTTTAGCAGCAAATTCCCTTGATAATGAATTAACCCGGTCAACCAATTCCAAATTAATATTACGTTCTTTAACCTGCTCTATTCGCGACAGATCACAGCCATCTAAACTCATGATAACGCTGGTTGGAGTTGCAAATACCTGCGGATCATGAACACCGGCATTACGTGAAATTCGCAGCATAGTATCCTCAACCCGGTACATTTCACTGCCGCCTTCAATCATCAACCGTCCAGCAATTAAACATACATCCAATACTTCTTGGTAATATTTTATGTTCTTCTTATCAGACATAGTTTTTCCCTTAAAAAATTAGTCGTTCATCGTTTCAATATCGATGGTTTTATCAACCCAGTCACCACGGAAGAAATCACGCTCGTGGCTGACAATAATTGCTCCACCCGGGAAGTTCACAATCGCCTTACGTAATGAAGCCTTGGTATCTGTATCCAGGTGGTTGGTCGGTTCATCAAGGAAGAGCAAATTCGAAGGCTCAAATTGCATCTTAGCTAATTTAACCTTTTCTTGCTCTCCACCGGATAACTTTTTCAGTGGACTCATTGCCTGTTGAGCGGTTAAACCCATTCGAGCCAATGCACCACGCAATTCTTTCGGCTTTTTACGTTCAAATTCTTCCTGCAGGTATTGCAGTGCAGTCATATTGTTATTTGGCCAAGCCAAATCCTGTTTAAAGTAGGCAATTTTAGCAGTAACAGAAAGTTCATAAGAACCTTTGATGGGCTTGAGCTGACCTAACAATGTTTTAAGCAATGTGGTCTTACCAATCCCGTTAAAACCGGTGATAGCTACTTTTTCATCGCCACCAACAGAAAAATTGAAAGGTTCTTTGACCAGAGGCTTGTCATAACCAATAACTAGATTTTGTGTCTGTAACAAAAGGTTAGAAGCCGTTGCCACGTATGGAAATTCAAACCTTACTTTGCGGTTATTTTTAGGTGGATTCAAAACGTCCATATGCGCCAGTTGTTTTTCTCGTGACTTGGCGCTCTTAGAACGTGAACCGGCCTTATTCTTGCGAATGTAAGCTTTTGTCTTTGTAATCTTACGCTGCTGGTTTGCATATGCCTTCATGTAAGTATCACGGTTAGCATTCTTTTGCCGCAAAGCCTGCTTCAAAGTCCCTGTGTAACGGGTAATGGTACCAAAATCAACGTCGATAATACAGTTCGCAATTTGCCCTAAAAAGTCATAATCGTGGCTAACAACGATAAAGGCTCCCTTAAAGTTATTCAAATAGTCCACTAACCAATCGATGTGGGAGACATCAAGGTAGTTGGTCGGTTCATCTAACAGCAGTACATCCGGCTTTTGCAGTAATAATTTAGCTAAAATAATTTTAGAACGCTGACCACCCGATAGCTTAGAAACATCGTGATCAAAACCTAATTCAGCTAAGCCTAATCCCGAAGCAACCTGTTCAATCTCTGTATCAATATCATAAAAGTTGTTCTCTTCAAGGTAGGTCTGGACCCTACCCGCTTTTTGCAAAAGTTTATCATCACCATTTTTGGCGTACTCAGCGTAAAGGTCATTTAATTGCTTTTCTTTATCATATAGTTTAGTAAAAGCTGTTTGTAAAAAGCCCCGAATAGTTACACCGGGACTTAATTTTGCATACTGATCAAGGTAACCAACACTCACATTGTTTTGCCACTTTACCTGGCCTTTATCAGGAATCATTTCACCCGTCAGAATCTTAATCAAGGTAGATTTTCCTACCCCATTTTGCCCAGTAACACCCATATGGTCGTCTTTATTGAGGGCAAAACTTGCGTCCTCATAGAGAGTCTTATCAATAAAACTTTGGCTTAAATCTTTAACAGTTAACAGACTCATAGTTCATCCCTTTTCACAAATTCTTTTTCATTATAACTAAAATTTAGCTTGTTCACGTTCTTTTTCATACTTTTGTAATGCATCCAAAATCCGCGGCCAATATCTTTTTGGCAAAATCAATTGCAATTTATCATGGTAAATCGGAAAATCACTTGCTTTCAAACCCGTAATTTTGGCTAATTCTTGATCGGTCAGTTTATACTTGTACGCGATCCGCTTAATCTCAACTGAGGCGTGTCCGCGAAACCAGGACAAAATAAAAAAGGCAATTGCAACAAGACCAGCAACAATAACTGCCAGTGAGGTGTTCATGTTAAAAGTACGCAGACAAATAAAGGCAACCGCGATAAAAGAAATAAGTGCCGAAATTATTCCGTAAATAACCGGAAAAAGATTGTGTTTTTGCATATTATTTTCTCCTCTAATTTACTAAAACCAGCCGGTAAGATTCTTGATAATAAAAAAGATGACCGGAATAAATAGGGCTGGCAAAAAATCTAGCGTCTTAATATCCTTAATCTTAAGTAAGGAAAAAGCAGTGGCGATAACTAAAAAGCCACCGACTAATGAAATTTCAACCACAACCGGGCCAGTAAAGAAATCGGCTGAAATGTACTTGGCAATTAAGTAAATACCACCCTGCCAAGCAAGTAAAATGGGCGGAACCGTCAGCATACCCCAGCCAAAGCCGGCACCAGAAATAATTGAGCAGACAAAAACCAGTGCAGCTGCTGTCAGCAGCATCGTATTATCATTCTTAATCGCTGCCATAACCGGGCCGACCATTGACAGAGCACCAATACATAAGAGCAGTGTTTCTGACACAATTGCGCTAGCCAGTTTTGACCCGCCAAACTTACTGATTAAATTGGTAAAGTGTTTATCCAAATTCAGCCAGGTACCAATTAAGGCACCAACAACCAAACTAATGATAAACAAAACGGGATAGTGGCTTTTAGGCAAATTTTCCGTAACGTTCTCTATTCCGATGCCGAGTGCAGCCAAACCAACGGCACCATAAAGAGCATTTTCATAACGTTTGCTGATTCCTCGTTTTTTAAATAAACAGCCAATAACAGTACCGATTACTGCTCCAGCTAGATTTGCGGCTAAGCCTATCATAGCAGATCCATCCCTTTTCTAATATAACAAAAGCACCCTTTATTATCAGGATGCTCGTATTAACAGCAATTATTTGAAAATATTCCAGCCCTTTTCTTTGCTATTTGAACTGGAATTTGGTGATCCGCTATTTGTACCAGTATCACTACTGCCGCTTCCCATGCCGGAACCACCAGTTGGTGTATCAGAATTTTGGTCATAAATCTGGTAATTAGTAAAGGCATCAGGATCCTTCCATTTAATGTGGTTATACTTTTCATTCAATTCGTTCTGCCGCGTCTCTTCATTATTCAACGTTTCCTTATTTAATTCTAAGTTGGTTCGTACCCGATCAGAAATCTTCTGTAATTCATCAGTAGGAGCCACCTGAATCGAAGCACCATTAATCCAGGCATCATGGCCCTGGATATAACCACTCTTAAGACTCTTAGAACAGTCACGGTAATTCATGGTTAAGGCAAACATATCATTGAAGGTCAAGTTAGTTTTAATGTATTTATTAAAAATTTTGACTAATTTACGGTAATTACTAATGGTATCAACTGACATTGCTTTCTTGGCAACCGCTTGGATTACTTGACGCTGCCGCATCTGCCGGCCATAATCACCGCGTGGATCTTCCTTACGCATACGAACATAGGCTACAGCATGCCGTCCATCTAAGTGTTGCTTACCTTTGTGGAAAGTTGCCCAGTCATAGCTAAAATCAAATGGTACGTCAACATCAACCCCACCAACGGCACTAACTAAACTGCGCAATGCCTTCATATTAACTTCAACGTAATAATTAACCGGTACATTTAATAAGGAAGAAACCGTCTTAACAGAAGCTTTGCTGCCGCCAACTTCATAGGCTGAATTTACCCGGTACATAAAGTACTTATTGCCCGGGTCACCTAATACGTTAACCAAAGTATCACGAGGAATTGACGTCATCGTTGCTGTATTCTTATCCGGGTTAGCCGTTGCCAAAATTAAGGTATCGGAATTACCTTGATCATGCCGACCTTCGATTCCCTGGTCAACCCCAAGAATCAAGACAGAAATTGGCCGTTTGCTAGCAATCAAAGCTGAAGTGGCTGAGTTACTGCCACTGTTACCATCAATTGCGCTGTGAACCGTAAAATACATATGAGCGGCCCAAGCAAGCCCAAAACAGACTACTAAAGTCATTACAACCCCGACAAAGCGGGCAAATTTGTTACCCGGCTTTAACGCCGCTGTGGGAGCGGCAAAAGCACGATTGCGATGAAGATTTAATGAGTGCCGCGCACGATAATCTTCTCTACGTTCGGAATGTGGATCCATTATATAAATTATTCCCTTCAAAAATTATACAAGTTTATTTGTACCACTTTTAAACGACGGATAAAATATTATTAGTGATAATTAATAATAACTTATTTTTTGCTTTTTGGCACACATGCCGCTAGCATATGCAGTACATAAGAGATAAAGGAGCATTTTTATGGCAATTCCAAAAAGGGCAGAAGTTCCAGAAAATTTGAGATGGGACCTTACCCGCGTCTTCAAGTCCGACCAAGATTGGAAAGATGAATATAACAAAGTAAAAAGCGCAGTGCAAAGGTTAAGCAACTTAAAAAGAAACTTTACTAAATCCGGGAAAGATCTTTACGATGCTTTAACCAAAATATTGGCTGTGGCCCGTCATTTAGAAAAAGTTTACACATATGCCAGCATGGCTAGCGACGTAGATACATCTGATGCGCATTATTTAGGCTATGTCAGCCAGGTACAAAGCTTGGCCAGCCAATTTGAAACGAACACTTCCTTTATTAATCCGGGAGTTTTGAGTATTTCTGATGAAAAACTTCAGCAATTTAAAAAAGATGAACCAAGATTAAAGAATTACGACCACTGGCTTGAACAAATCACTAAGAAACGTCCGCATACCTTGCCCGCTAATGAAGAAAAATTAATAGCAGGAGCTGGAGACGCGATGGGTGTGTCCGAAAACACCTTTAACGTCTTAACCAACTCTGATATGGAATATGGCTACGTTCAAACTGATGATGGACAAATGGTACAGCTAACCGACGGACTATATTCGCAACTCATCCAGTCTCAAAATCGTAATGTCCGTAAGGGTGCTTTCGATGTCATGTATGCAACTTACGGTCAATTTGAAAACACCCTGGCCTCAACTCTTTCTGGGGTTGTAAAAGAGCACAATTATAATGCACGCGTACACAACTATGATTCTGCCCGCAGTGCCGCCCTCGCAGAAAATGGTATCCCAACAGTAGTTTATGACACCTTAATCAAGGAAGTTAATGATCATATAGACCTGCTGCACAGGTACGTTGCCCTTCGTAAAAAGATCTTGGGATTAAAGGATTTGCAAATGTGGGACATGTACGTTCCGTTAACTGGAAAGCCCGCACTTTCTTATACCTTCGAAGAAGCCAAAAAAGAGGCTAAGAAAGCTTTAACTCCACTTGGCGATGATTACCTTAAGCACGTTGACTACATCTTTAATAACCGTGATATTGACGTTGTCGAGTCACAAAATAAAGTTACCGGCGCATATTCCGGTGGCTGCTACGATACTGACCCGTACGAACTACTTAATTGGGAAGACAATATCGATTCACTCTATACTTTAGTCCACGAAACAGGCCACTCCGTTCACAGCTTATACACGCGGGAGAATCAGCCTTACGTTTACGGTGACTATCCTATCTTTGTGGCCGAAATTGCTTCAACTACTAATGAAAATATTTTGACGGAATACTTTTTAGACCATATTAAAGATCCTAAAACCAAAGCCTTCATTTTGAACTATTACCTTGATTCCTTTAAGGGTACCTTATACAGGCAGACACAGTTTGCGGAATTTGAGCAGTTTATTCATGAAGCTGACGCCAAGGGTGAACCATTAACGGTAGACAAATTAAACCAGTTCTATGGCAATCTGAACCAACATTATTATGGGGATGCGGTTGAGCCTGGTGGCAACATTGCTAAGGAATGGGCAAGAATTCCCCACTTCTACTATGACTTTTACGTCTACCAATACGCTACCGGATTTGCGGCTGCCAGTGCACTTGCTAATAAGGTTGTTCACGGAACAGATAAACAGAGAAAAGCTTATATCGGCTTCCTAAAAGCAGGATCTAGCGACTACCCAACTGAAATCATGAAGAGGGCTGGGGTTGATATGACTAAACCTGACTACTTAGAAGATGCATTCAATACTTTTGCAAAACGTCTAGACGAATTTGAAAATTTAATTGAAAAATAACATTTATTGGTTTTTTACAAATAATGCTTGCATGTTTAAATAACAAACTATATAACATACTAAGAAAGTAATATTTCTCACATCACAAAAAAGCTATTTCCAAAGGGAGATAGCTTTTTTACTTACTTTGAATATCCAAAATAAAAACATAACCAAAACGGTTGCTTGACCTAATGGCTCTATAATTTTTCCTGTTGATGACTTATCAATATGATAAGCTGTTAACAGGTT
>NZ_AYZC01000041.1 GCF_001436775.1 Lactobacillus acetotolerans DSM 20749 = JCM 3825 | reverse complement strand
GATAAATGTCTTAAAAAGTATCATCAGCTTTGTCAATGTCTTAACTTAATGACATTGATCTTTTGTTGTGCGATTATTTTTTACTTAATTTAACTAGTTTTTATCGTGACAATGACAGATACCATCGGCGCCTAAACAGTGGCAATCTTTACCACAATTGCAGCCCTTTTCTTGCTTTTCTGACATAAATCGACATCTCCTCTCTTAACTACGTACGTTAATGAGTTACATCTGTAACCATTTTCAGTATAATAAATAATTAAGTAGAATAGAAATAATCTGCTCAGCAAGAATAACGTTGATTACTTAATATCAAATTATGTATGATTATATAATTACCTTCAAATAAGACGATAATAGCTGTATTAATTGAATCTGCTTTTTATTAAAATAACAATTTATAGTAAAAAAACGTTGGAAATCATAAAAAATTTTAAGTTGAGATTCAAGCTGAAAATTATTAAGGCTATTTTATATGATCCTGAGTTTAATATTGATAATGCATTGCAGATTCAGATACAATTATTAGAGAGTAAACGCCAAAATTTAGATAAATTTAAGCACACTATTAAAGAAAGAAATGGAACAGCAAAAATGAGTGATAAAGAAAAATTTAACGAATTAAAAAAAGATTCAATTAAAAATAATGAGAAGAGATATGGTAAAGAAATTCGGCAGAAGTATGGTGAAAGTGTCGTAAATGCCAGTAATAAGCACGTCGAAGAAATGTCTAAAGAACGTTATAACAAACTAAAAGAAACTGAAACTGATTTAGTAAAGAATTTAGAAACTGTTTTGAGAGATCCATCCAGAGAGGAAAAACTTAGTGATCAGATTTTTCGTGATCATCAAACCTGGTTACAAATTGTCATGCCTAACTACTCACCTAAACTTCATTTAAGTATCATTAAACTTTATGAAACTGAGCCTCGTTTCCAAGATTATTATGATCATAAGACTGGTAAAGGCGCCACTAAGATATTGATCAAAGCAGTTAAAGAACATTTAAGCAAATAATGCATAGAAAAATTAATAAAAATAATATTATGAAAGATGATTTTAAGTTCAATTTTATCTCCAACACTAAAATTAAAAATGGCATAGTTATTCCTCCCAGTCTAAGAGGATTCGTCCATGTGAATGGTCTTCTTTAGAAACATGTTGAGCCTTTTTTACATTCCGATAATTAAAAGTATCTTGCACTACACTCTTAATCCGACCATCTGCTAACATTTGTAGCAATTGTTGATATTCAGACAAGCTAACAGTCCCACTTATAAATTGAAATGATTGATCATTTTTAATCGGTTGATAATTTGTTAGAGATAAAGAAACAATTTTTAAATCATCTAGTGAATTAGTTATTTCATCTAATATTTTAATTGAACCAACCGTATCAATTACCTTATTGATTTTAGGTAAATCCTTGAAATCAAGCTTTTTATTATAATCGATAACATAATCGGCGCCTAGATTTTTAAGAAAAGCAAAATTTTGTGCATTTGCTAGAGCAACAACCATGGATCCTTGCAATTTCAATAATTGAATTAAATAAATGCCAACACCACCAGACGCACCCGTGATTAATACGGCATCTTGTTTATTAATGTAACTTTTATTAATAGCAAATTTAGCAGCGTCTGCCCCACCAATAATCGTTGAAGCAGATTTCAAACTAACCTGATTCGGTACTTTAAACAATAAAGGTGGGGTTTTCGAATCAATAAGGGATCGATTGGAGCCAGCCATACTTGCACCGATTACTTCCTTTCCTATTAGGTTTTTATCTCGTAGAAAACCAACCTTCTCAACTATCCCACTAAAACTGTAACCAATAGTCATTGGTAATTTAATTGAACGTAAATCCCCTAATCTTCCCTCTTCTGTCATCCAGTCGTAAGGCAAAACTGGCGTATATTTGGTTTGAACAATTGCTGACATAGGAGAAATTCGCGGATCGGCCACTTCTTGAATTACTAAATCATCGATTCCTTGATAAGTCTTTTGAATAATTGCTTTCATAATATTAATACCTCGCTTTATTTGCTAGGCATAATATACAAAGAAATCATCCATAGAAAAAATCAGAATACTGATATTAAAAAAATACCTATCAATTTTTTAAGTATTAAATACTAATTATTTACAAAAATTTGCTTATAACGTCTTAAGGAAAGAATTCCAAAAATAATTATTAAACCAACTATCCAAACAATTGCTAACGTCGTATTCAAATTATTAAAAGAAAAACTGCCATTAAGCAATGCCTTAATAGTTTCAGTTATTGGCGTCATCGGTTGGTAAGTCGCAAATCCTCTGATTTGATCAGCCATCCCAGCTATAGGGACAAAAGCAGAACTAAGGAATAACATAAAGATCAACAAGTATGAAATTGAATTCGAACTATTATAATTTTTAGCAGTTAACGAAACTGGCAATGATATTAAAGTAATCATTAAAGCAAATAATACAATTACTAAGATAAATAAACCAAAGTTTGCACCTGTAGTGGTTGGTCTATAGCCTAAGAGCATTGTCAATAAAAAGATCACTACTGCAGAAATCAACATAAAAATAACTGAGGCTAAAATATAAGAAGTTAGTATGGCCCAACGTTTTATTGGTAAAGATAATAACCTCGTCATGAAACCCTTATTTTTATCGTTATTTATCCTCAATGCTGCAAAAGCTGATCCCATAGCCATGGCCATTAATATAAAGCCTGGCAGTGAGTAAGCTAAATAACTGCCACTGCTGCCTGTTTTACCATTAATAGCAATATTGCCACCAATAATATAAACAAAAAATAGCAACATAGCGATTGGCATAATAAAAGTAGTAATTATAGTATCTGTATCTGTTAAATTTTGCTTAATCACCCTAGAAGTCAAAACGGATAATTGCTTAATTGTTTTCATTTTGTTGCTCTCCTTTAGTTGCATTCAAGAATACGTCTTCCAATGATTGTTTAACCGGATTAATTTCCAAAATTACAATATTCGCATTTATTAACTGTTTTAGTGCTGTTTGTAAAATAGAATCTTGAATTTCAAAGGTATCACTAACTTTCTTAAATTCTATTTTATTTTCACTGAGTACCTTTTCAGCTAAATCTAAATCTTTTGTAGAAACCGTGATTCTATGAAGATTATTTGTTTGGCTCTTCAGTTGCTCTGGAGTACCTTGCAAAGATATTTTGCCATTTCGAATAAAGGCAATCATGTCAGATAATTTATCCGCTTCATCCAAATATTGAGTAGTTAAAAAGACGGTTTTTCCTTCATTTCTTAATTCTCTAATTAATTTCCAAATCTCAAGTCTATTTTTAGGATCTACTCCTGTTGTTGGTTCATCTAAAAATAGAATATTGGTATTCCCTAAAATTGAAACACCAATATCTAACCGTCTCTTCATCCCACCAGAATAGGTTTGAATTTTTCTATTAATAAAACTACTGAGATTTAAACGCTGGGATACTTCCTTTATTCTCTTATCAACATCTTTAATATCCAAAAGCTGTGCAACTAACTTCATATTTTGATAACCGGTAAATTCGTTATCTAACGTAACAAATTGGCTATTTACACTAATATTTTCACGAATATTATCCGCAGCGCTTTTAATACTTTTCCCTAATACAAAAGCATTGCCACTATCCGGCCTCGATAAAGTCGTTAGGATACTAATTAAGGTTGACTTCCCAGCCCCATTTTCACCAAGCAGAGTAAATATTTCCCCCCGTTTTATATTCAGGTTAATTCCCTTTAATACTTGGTGCTTGCCGTATGATTTCGTAATGTTTTTTGTAACAATTGCATCCATGTTTTACCTCGCGATCCAAAAATAAATTACTTATAATTTTTAGCCATGAGTTTTATTGTGACACAGTGTCACTTTTTAGCCAAAAAGATTTTAAAATTCATTCTATTAATTGTTATTTCAAAATATCTTTCATAAAAAATTAATAAACTTCAAATACTCTTTATATCCAAGCGTAAACGTACCATATCTTTTAATAACAAATTATTTTCAATTAAAGGCTTAGAATAATTTTTACTAAAAAAGTCACGATCAATTGAAATCATTCGAAACCCACATTTTTGATATAAATAAAGTGGGCCAAAACTAGTAGTACCAGTTCCAACTTCTAAAGTATGATAACCATTAATTTGGCCAAATTTAATTGCATATTGGACTAAATGGGTACCAATTCCATGTCTTTGAAATTTTTTAGAAACCGATAAATTAACAATCTCAAGAGTTTCTGGACGTGTAGGTAAAAGAACTATGATTCCTGCCAATTTACCAAACGCTACTGCCTCATAAACCCAAGAACGTTTAAGATAATCATCAACTAATTTTTTAGAAGGATCAGCATTTAATAATAACTTATAATGTTGATCGGTTATTTCTTTTATTTTTTTAATTCTAATTTTCATATTTTTCATCAATTGCATCCATTTTTAATACCTAAACTATTTATTACTAATTTTTTAAGTTGATTAACTAAAAAAGCCCATTTTGGTCCTAATTTTAATTTTTTCAGTATTAACCATTTTTTTCTTTCCAACCTTATTAAAATGGTATATATCGTGCCCTCTACTAAATCCTGAAAGCCTAAATTAACTTGTGCAATTTCGTAAGTATCACCAGTTCGACGCTCAAATATCGCCTTATAAAACAGATCGTCAAAAACAGTTGTAAGTTATCCTTTAATCACATTCATGTGATCCTCTCCTCAAAAATATAATTTGAAAAGGCAGGCGACCCTGAAAAGGAAGGTTACTTACAGTAATTTACCGCGTCCGGACTACCAACCGAACTGTGTTTTCACTTTTCAATATCTTAGCATATCAAATTTTAAATATTACGATATATTTCATTTAACTCTTGTTTCATTTTAGATTTGATGCTTTTCGGGCTTAGAATTTTTATATATTTCCCAAATGATAATAAATAGCGGATTAGCCATCCTTCATTAGGTAAATCAGTATCTACTACAACAGTTCCATCATCCCTGCTGTGAATGTCGTGATGATTAAATTCATCATATACACGGTAGCAAATTCTCTCAGAAAACAATAAACGCAAATGAATAGTTTGTTCTTGCAAATTGATTTTCGGTATTTTAGGAACAGACTTAGAAGAAAAAGTTTGCTTTAAAATCTTAATCGAACTCATTCGGTTAATTTTAAAAGTTCTAAATTCATTTCTTGTTAAGCAAAAGCCCTGTAAATACCAAGCCTGAGCCTTAAATATTAACTTAAATGGATCACATCTTCTCTTTTCTAACCTTCCATTTGCTTTTATATAATTAAACTTTATTTGCCTTTGATTTAAAATTGCAGATTTAAGTAAAGTAAAAGTTTGAGCATTATTATTTGTTTGATGCCAATTAGAAAAATCAACTTCAAGCCAATCATCAAATGAATTTTTAAATAAAGATTGGAGTTTTAAAAAGGATTGACTATTAATTTTAGGATTAATTTGTTTTAAAACCTTAAGAGCCAATAAAAGACTATTTTGTTCTTCTTTTGACAACAATACTTTATTAAGAGTGAAATTACTTAATAAATGAATCCCACCATTTCTACCCGCTTCAGTATATATAGGAATCCCCATGGTACTTAATGTATCAATATCTCTATAAATAGTTCTTGTAGACACTTCAAAAACTTTAGCTAATCCAGTTGCAGTAGTAGATTTTTTATTATTTAAAAGATAATAAATAATGCCAAATAAACGACTTTTACTCAAACTATTTTCTCCTTAATTTATTTAATAAAACATGACAGAAGATGTCAGGATTTTTATCATACCATTAAATCATAGTAATCAGGAGGTTTTACAATGAAGTTTACAATTATGGATACTAAAAGAACTAACAATTTTAATGATCCAGATATTAAGCAAAAGATAAGATCACTATGGAAAGAAAATACCAGTTCCATAAATGATGCTAAAAGGCAGGGATTAACTATCGCAAGTGTTTATTATGATTATGAATCCAATTATAAGAGTGACTACTCCATTTCACTGTGTAAAGAGAGTAACTCAAATGCTGATTTTGATACTGCGAAGTACCATTGGAAAGAATATAAAGTTAATCCGAATGATAAAACGAGTATCCCTAAAACTTGGAACAAAATATGGAACGATGAAAAAAAGCATTTAATTAAGCGGGTATATGATTTTGATTTTGAACAATATAAACCAGATGGAAAAATAACAATTTTTGTAGCAATTTACTAAATTAGAAAAAACAATTTGAATATAAATAAAGGGTGAGCAGAAATACACTTCTGTTCACCCTTTATTTTAATTTTCGTAATCTTCTTGAGCATCTAATCAACTAATAATACATAGAAATATCGTCTCAAGTTACCATGGCAACTCATTTTCCTTAAACTTGCCCCAATTCAACTCATGATCACGTTTACCATCATCTTTCTAATGGTTTTCTTACTTACCTAAATTAGCAAGCAATTTCTTAGCAACTGCTCTAGGAGATTCTGGATTTTGACCGGTAATCAACCGATCATCTTGAACAGCAAAACTCTTAAATGGCAATGCCTTTTGAAAGTCTGCACCATGATCTTCAGCTACTTTCTCATTTAAGAACGGTACCCGCTTACGGTTACCACTTAAAATTTCTTCTTTAGTAATAAAACCCGTAATCTCTTTACCAGCAATTAAATACTTGCCATTTCCCAATTTAGTGTTTAATAAACCAGCAATGCCATGGCATACAGAGCAAATGTATCCACCCTGCTGGTAAATAGCTAAGCTGATTTTCTGCAAAGCAGCATTATTAGGAAAATCCCACATAACACCGTGACCACCAGTATAATAAATAGCTGCATAATCTTTGGAATTAATATCTTCTGGTTTCAAAGTTTCCGCTAAAGCGCGCTTTTGGTAATCTTGATCCTGATATAAGTGCAAGGTATCTTCATCTAAATATGTATTTTTCATACTTCTGGGATCAACTGGAACATAGCCACCTTTAGGGCTGACAAAATCAACTTTATAAGCAGATTCTTTCATTTCATTCACAAATTCAGCTGATTCACCCAACCATAATCCAGTTAAATGATCACTATTAGCAAAATTAGTTGTATTAGTCTCAACTACTAAAATTTTCTTGTTCATTTTTATTGCCTCTTACTTATTTATTAATAAAATACGGATTCAAAATTTGCGATATTTCTTTTAACAGCTTTTCTTCGTTAATCGAACAATCTTTTAAGACAATATGTTCAATAATTCCGTCAATCCCATAACAAAGAAAATCAACCGCTAACTTATTAGAATCTTTTAATTCGAATAACAATTGCTCTTTTGTAAAATGATTAAACTTTTCCCTAAATTGGTAAGAATCGTTACTTTCAAATAATTTTCTAAAGAAATCACGATTCTTAATAAAGAATCTAATCCAAATTTTAATCTTATTGTGGAAATTTTCTTCATTTAAATTCTGACAGGTTAATTTCAATTCATTCAGATAACTATCCATAAACTCATCCATCAAAGCAAACTTATCAGAATAGTGTGAATAAAAAGTCTTCCTACCAATATTAGCCCGATCACAAATCATTTTTACAGAAATTTGATCTAAATTTTTATTTTCTAACAGTAGTTCTTTCAAACTGCTTTGAATAGCATTTTTTGTTTTTTGAATTCTTCGATCTGGTTTCTTTACCACAGCTTCTACCTTTCTAAAATTTTTTTAAATAATGCTTGTAAAAGTAACTTATGTATAATAATATACACGTGTTACCTAATTTACGCAAGTTTCAATAAAGAAGGCAAATTATGAAAACAATTTTAATTACTGGAGCCAGTTCAGGGATTGGTTATCAAACCGCAGAATTATTAGCCAAAGCTGGCAATCAAGTATTCGGTGCAGCCCGCCACGTTAACGCAATGGATCCACTTAAAAAATTGGGTGTCATCCCCATAGTTATGGATGTTACAAGTGAATCTTCTATAAAAAATGGACTTCAAGCAATCATTCAAAAAGCCGGCAAAATTGATATTTTGATAAACGGCGCTGGATATGGCTCCTTTGGCGCTATCGAAAATGTAACCATCGCAGAAGCTAAACGACAATTCGATGTGAATGTATTTGGTTTAACTGCTTTAACTAAATTAGTCCTTCCATATATGAAAAAACAACATTCTGGTAAAATCATCAATATTTCTTCAATGGCTGGCCGCTTCAGTAGTTCCCTAGCCGGATGGTATTTTGCTTCTAAACATGCAGTTGAGGCACTCAGCGATTCTTTAAGGATGGAAGTAAAACGATTTGGTATTAAGGTTGTTTTAATTGAACCCGGAGCTATCAAAAGCAATTGGTCACACATCGCTATGGACCACCTAGTTAAATCATCTCGCGGAACTGATTATGAGAAAGTAGCAAACAAAATGGCTCGTCAAACTAACAAAATCTACGCTTCTAAGTTTGCTTCCAAGCCAAGTTTAGTTGCCAAAAAAATCAAAAAAGTCGTAGATAGCAACCATCTCCGTCCACGTTACCTCTTCGGCTTTTCTGCTAAACCAACTATCTTTTTCAACGCAATTTTACCTACCCGTTTAATGGATAAATTAATTCCAATGTTTATGTAAAAAGGAGATTTTGTAAATGAATATTCCTAAAACAATGCCTGCAGTTCAATTAATCAAATATAAGCATCCCTTTGTTAAAAATACTATTCCTGTACCAACCATTAATGCCAATGAAGTACTTGTTGCTATTAAGGGAGCGGCATTAAATCCCGTTGATATTGGTATCCAAAGCGGCAAAATGCGAATGATCATGCCTTATAAATTACCTATTACGGTTGGTAATGATTTTGCCGGTGTGATTGTTCAGATTGGCAAAAACGTCACTAAATTTAAGGTTGGCGATAAAGTTTATGGTCGTCCTAATGACTTCAAAAGCGGTACCCTTGCCCAATACATTGCAATCAGTGAAAGAGGGATTGCGTTAATGCCTAAAAATCTGGATTTCGTTCAGGCTGCTTCTATTCCGTTAGTTAGTCTGACCTCCTATCAAGCTCTGGTTGAATACGGCCACCTTAAACATGAACAAAAAGTCTTTATTCAAGCAGGTTCTGGTGGTGTCGGTACCATAGCAATTCAAATCGCTAAAGCGTTGGGAGCTTATGTTGCTACAACTGCCAGCGGTAAAAATTCTGCACTGGTAAAATCACTGGGAGCAGACAAGGTCATCGATTATCATACTGAATACTTTGCTGATGAACTAAGAAATTATGATATTGCTTTTGATACCTTAGGTGGAAACTTTTTAAAAGACAGTTTTAAGATCCTAAAAGCTGGTGGTCATGTAATTACCTTGAATGGATTACCAGATTATCGCTTCGGCGTTGATCATGATTTAGGAAGGACTAGGTCTATTCTTTTTGAAATTGCCAGTACCCATCTTCGCCATCTAGCAAAGAAATATCACGTCTTCTATCGTTTCTTCATTATGCATCCAAGTGGCAGCCAATTAGCTACCATTACAAAATTCATTGAGGAGGGCAAAGTAAAACCAATTATTGATAAAGTTTATTCTTATAACCAAGTTTTTACCGCCTATGATCATCTCCAATCAAAACATGCACCAGGCAAGACTGTAGTAAAAATAAACGTATAACTTAGTAACCGGCAAAGAAAGGAAGTGACGAAATTATTTTTTAAATTTTAATTTATGATTTTATTACTTAATAAGTTTTCTAAAGATATTACTATACACAAAAATAGGAGAAACTATCTCCTAAACTAAAAAGATTGCAGTACTGAAATAACTGCAATTTTTTTCTTGTCTACATTTTTTATTTAAATTCTCTATTACCAAAATTTAAATCTTTTATCTGCGTATTTTCAATTTAGAATCAGTATAATAGAAATAATGAGAACCGATCGGAGGTAAATATGAACGCTTTAATTGAATTAAAGAACGTGGGCTACCAAGTCAAAGATAAAACTATCCTTAGCAACATTAATTTGAAAATTAATGCTGGCACAAAGACAACCTTTGTCGGCCCTTCCGGTGCAGGCAAAAGCACGTTAGCCCGCCTGATTGCCCGAATGATTTCCTATACTTCTGGATCAATCACTTATAAGGGTAAAGAAATAACGGATTACGAGCCTACCCTGTATCGACGCAAAGTTTCTTATTGTTTTCAACAACCAACCTTGTTCGGCAATACTGTAAGAGATAACCTAAATTTCCCCTTTGTTGTACGCAAAGAGAAACCAGATCAAGAAAGAATCATTCAGGCTTTAAAATCTGTTAATTTATCAGCTAATTTTTTGGATATGGGTGTCACCGAATTATCTGGTGGTGAACGGCAACGGGTCGCAATGCTCCGAAACATTATTTTCCATCCCGACATTTTAATTATCGATGAAGTTAGTGCCGGTTTAGACGCTGACAATAAAAAAATTATTAATCATTTAATTAATGGTATTAACAAAAAGGGCGTCACTATCTTGCAAATCACTCATGATGAAAGCGAGATTAACAACGCACAAAATATTATTAAGATGGATTCCGGAAAGTTGGTACAATAATGAATAATTTACAAGTAAGCAACTATACTTTACTACTATCATTTGTTTTGGTAGTCGTTGCCCTGTTGATTGGTTATAAAGAAAAGTTAGGGATCGATAAAGATATTATCATCAGTGTCGCACGGGCAATCGTACAATTATTCATCGTTGGTTATATCTTAAAATTTATTATTCGCAGCAATAATTACCTTTTAACCCTTGCCATGATTCTGGTAATTCTATTTAATGCTGCCTGGAATGCGAAAAAGCGAGGAGCAGGAATTCCAAATATATTTTGGATTTCTTTTACGGCAATCACTGCAAGCACCGCATTAACCTTAGGCGTCCTGGTTTTAACTCATTCTGTAAAGTTCATCCCGCAACAAATGATTCCAATCACGGGGATGATTGCTGGTAACACGATGGTCGCAATCGGCTTATGTTACCGCAGCATGAAGAAAAGCTTTCATGATCAGCAGCAACAAGTTTTAGAAAAATTAGCTTTGGGAGCCAATTATAAACTAGCTTCAATGGACATTTTACGCAGCAGCATTAAAACGGGGATGTCACCTTCAATTGATTCTGCCAAAACAGTAGGAATCGTCAACTTGCCAGGGATGATGGCTGGTCTAATATTTGCAGGAGTTGATCCCGTTCAAGCTATTCGTTACCAGATTATGGTAACCTTCATGCTATTATCTGCCACAAGTATTGGCTCAGTTATCGCCTGCTACTGGGCATACCGCCGCTTCTTTAATGATCAAGAACAACTAGAGTTACATTAAAAAATTTATTTATCTAACGAAAAAATGACGCCATTTTTAAATGACGTCTTTTCTTAAGCTCTAAATTTAATTAAATATCTTTATAGACTTTTTCACCAAACAATTCATTAAATAAACTTTGTCTATTACCTGCTTCTATCTTTTTATCATCCTGTCCCATTTTGCCAGCTAATATGGCCATTAAATAGTAGCAATTAGCCAGCATGTAATGAGAATCATGCTTAGTTATAAAAGCTATTCCTTTATTTAACATCGTGACTGATTTAGTAAATTCACCTAATTTAAAATAAATTAATGCAGCTAAATAGTATAAAATGTTCTGATTTTCATCATAATTTACTTGATTTATTTTGTTAAAAGCCAAATCCATATTCTTTAGTGCTAATTGTTTTTGCTTTTTTAGAACTGCTAGATAGCTTAATGCCATATAAGTTAGACTTTGCAAAGTTTTCGATCCAGATTCAGCCAAAGATAACTTTAAATCTTGTTTAACTGTTTTTAACTCTCCAGTTTGTAAACAAGCAACAGCTAAATAGTAATAATAAGCTTGTAACTGTTCCGCACTTTTCAAATTAGAATTATTACTCTCCAAATAGTTCTTTAACTCAGAATATTGGTGCTGATTGCACAAGTACTCAACTTGCTTGTTAAATTGTTTGTTAGAACTAACAGCATAATTATCAGCTAAACTAATTTCATTTAAGTTAATTTCCAAACGTTTACATAACCGAATCAATAACTGTGCATTAGGAACATATTTGTTATTTTCAATCGCTGACAACATTGATTGGGCACAAATATCGTTAGCAAGTTCTTTTTGAGAGAAACCTTTTTCATTACGTTTAAGCTTTATAATTGTACCTAATTTAGTAGCCATTTACGTTCTTCCCTATATTTTAATTGATGTGTAAAATACCTTTAAATTTAATATAAAAAGTATCTCCAAATCACTATTAATTGTAAATAAATTCTTGCTCTTAATTATAACGCAAGATAGAAATAGCATTTAGCTACCGACCAAAGTAGAAAAATCTAAATGATTAGGTTATAATAGTTTTGTTACGGAGAGTTGGCAGAGTGGTAATGCACCGGACTCGAAATCCGGCGAACCAAGTTTTATCCTTGGCGCGCAGGTTCAAATCCTGTACTCTCCTTATTTAAGAGTGATAAGCCTATAAGATCAATACTTATAGGTTTTTTGGTACCTAATTCTTTCACAAGTAAATATAACGTTTATTGTTTAGATCACCATATATTTATCTAAATATTGATTAACTATCTTTTTTATTTTATTAAAAGATGATTTCTTATATTTATAAGGAATTACAATCAAAGGAATATTATTTTTCTTACACCAATTACTTTTAATTTTATCTCTTTGTAATCGGTTTTCTAAAGGATCCTTTTTATTATTGTAAGTGTCAATATTTTTGCGGTAGTCCAAAAACCATTAGTCTGACCTTAATTTCT
>NZ_AYZC01000040.1 GCF_001436775.1 Lactobacillus acetotolerans DSM 20749 = JCM 3825 | reverse complement strand
GATAAATGTCTTAAAAAGTATCATCAGCTTTGTCAATGTCTTAACTTAATGACATTGTCTATTTTACAGAATGCTTCTTTATCTTATTCATCTAGGACCTTACCGTTTGTTTCAATAATATGTTTCATCCATTTATATGATTTCTTTGGAACTCGTTTCAAACTACCATTACCTAAATCATCCATATCAACGTAGACGAAACCATAACGTTTCTTCATTTCACCAGTAGAAAGTGAAATTAAATCAATTGGTGCCCACATTGTATAGCCAATACATGGTACTTTATCAATATTAATTGCATCTGCCATTGCGGAAAGATGTTTTTGAAGATAATCAATTCGATAATCATCTTCAACATAACCATTTTTATCAGGTTTATCAATAGCACCCATACCATTTTCTACAATAAAGATTGGCTTCTGAATACGATCATATATCATATTCATTGTATAGCGTAATCCAAGTGGATCAAGTCCCCATCCCCAAGGTGTTTTTTCAAGGTAAGGATTAGCTTTACCACCTACATTAAACCATTCGTCCCCTTCTTTAGAAATATTAGAGCGATAATAACTAAAAGCAATAAAGTCAAGTTGACCATCTAATAATGTTTGTTTATCTGATGGGTCCATCTTAATTTCACTTAAGCTCTTAACCCCATGATGTTGTAAAATCAAATCTGCATATCTTGGATAGTATCCTCTACCCATAGTATCTACAAAATACCAGTTCTCACGTAATTCTTCTTGATTATGGAGAACATCTTCAGGCTTACAAGTAGCAGGATAACAAGTACTTAGAGCGTACATTGTCCCGAATTTACTATCCGGCATCATCTTATGTCCTAAAATCACAGTCTTAGCTGATGCTACGAACATGTTATGTGCTGCTTGATAACGATCTAGTCCAGTTGATTTATGAACACCACTTGGTCCAAAACCACGAGTAGCATTAATTTCATTAAAAGTAAGCCAGTATTTACATCTTTTACCAAAGTGTTCAAACAATGTCTTAGCATATTTGACATACAAATCTATGACTCTTCTAGAATTCCATCCATCATATTTAAGGGCTAGATTTACGGGCATTTCATCATGACAAATCGTAATTAATGGCTGAATATGATACTTTTCGAGTTCACTAATCACATTATCGTAGAACTTCAATCCCTCTACATTAGGCTTCTCTTCTTCACCATTTGGAAAAATTCTACTCCATGCAATTGAAAAACGATATACATTAAATCCCATACCGGCCATTAACTTAATATCTTCTTTATAATGATGATAGAAGTCGACAGCTTTATGACTTGGATAATATTGATCATCTAACCAAACAGGTTCAGCATCTTCTGGAACATCCTCTGCATCAAGAAATGAACTTTTGGGATTGATAATAGAACCATCTGGCATTTTCATTGTGTGATGACGTGGATGCTCAGGAGATCCATTGGTTTCGTAATCATGAGTTGATGGGCCACGGCCACCTTCATCAAATCCACCTTCATACTGAAAATCGGCGGTTGCTCCACCCCATAAAAAGCCTTTTGGTAATTCTTTACTCATTATTTTATATGCTCCTTTAATTTAAAACTGTTCCAACGGATACTTTACCGTTATCTTTAAGTTTAATTTGTTTATTATTTGGATTAGTTATAATCAACATTGTAGTAAGATCGTATCCTTGCTTCTCAATAGCTTTACGATCCACTTTTACAATAGGTTGCGCTGCTCTAACCTCATCATCGTGATGAGCAAGTACATCAAAGTCTTTACCCTTAAGGTTTACAGTGTTAATACCAATGTGAACTAAAATTTCAACGCCCTCTTTAGTTGTTATACCAAATGCGTGTCCTGTAGGGAACATTGCAGTAATTTTACCGTTTGCAGGAGCGCAAACAAAATCATTATCAAGTTTAAATGTTATCCCCTTGCCTAATGCACCACTAGAAAACGCATCATATTTAACATCTTTTAAAACAAATCTTAATCTAGTCATTCAGTGAGCAACGCTTGTTATATTTTCGCTGCCCCCTACATTTTCGAAATTCTCCTCAACGTTCTAATAAGCACATATGATAAATTTATCTTTTTTTACGTTACTTTTTACATTTATTATAATAGCATCTTATGAAAGCGAATTCAATGCAAATTGATAAGTTTTATCTTCTTACATGTTAAAATTATCAGTGTATAAGATAGGAGAATTTTATGAATATCAAGGACTTTCTAACCCCAAAAAATCAGCCATTATCAAAAACAGATGAAAAAATATTCAAGGCTCTAAAAAAATATCCTTCTCATATGCAATTAATGACTATTCAGAAACTTTCTGCTGATGCACATACTTCTGTAGCTTCAGTACAGAGATACTGTAAAAAATTAGGGTTTAAAGGATTTAAGGAATTTCAATTTGAATTTCGTAATTTTTTGAATCAACAAAATTCAGGTACAAATAATCAATCAAACTATTTAAGCAACTATATTAAAGTTGTTAACGACTTTAAAAATATTGATTCTACTCAAATAAAAAGCTTAATTAATGACTTATTACAGGCTCGAATTACTTATTCTATGGGGATCTATTACTCTGGTTTGCCTGCAAGACAATTATCCCTAGCATTAAAAGATCTTAACAAAATAAGTTTTTCTGCAAGCGATTATATTACTGCTTCACATTGGACTAGATTAGTTACTAAGGATGATGCTTTAGTTGTATTTTCAATTAGTGGTGATGAATCAGGCCTTAAAAAGTATTTATCTGAAGCATTGAAGAAAACTGATAAAACATATCTAATTACTTTTAATGACGATACTGTTTTAAAAAGATATTTTAAACATATTATCGTTCTTCCTGGAAAAGCATTTGTTTATAATTCATCAATGGATCCTCAATCTCTAGTATTATTATTTGTAGAAACGATAATAGAGCAGGCAATAAATTTAACTAACAACAAATAGGTAAATAATTAACCATAGAAAAAAGACAGCCACTTGGCTGTCTTTTTTTGCTTTTTTCCATTTTAAAAAGTTCTTTTTAATTAAACAAAGATATTTGTTCAGGCTGTGACTTCTTAATAAAACTACCTAATTTTAAATATGCAAATTCAAATCCCGAAAGACTGTCCTTATCATATTTTTCAATCAAATATTTATCGTCATACTTTGCGCAAGCATCGTGTCTTTCAAAGCATGTCGCGCAGAGCAACCTGTCATGACAATGCAGCAATGGAAAGCTTCTTCCACATTATGAAAGTGGAAATGGATTATTTTACTCATCACTTTGAAACCAAAAAGCAGCTTGTAAAAGCCATGAAAGAATGGATAGAATACTATAATCACAAAAGAATTCGACACAAACTAAAAGGCCTAACTCCGATAGAATATCGGAATCAGACCTTAAGTAAATTTATTTAGAAATTAACGTCCAGTTTTAGGGGTTAACTTCAGCTCACATAGAGCAATTATCTTTTAAGAATTGAGTTTTTAGTTATTTAGAGGGGTTATAAAACTCATTTTTGACTATTTTTTAACATTTTAACTGCTTTAATCAAACCATTCAATCCATCAACAATCTTTTGTCGAGGAGCACCAACATTAAATCTAAGGTAATGCGAGCCACCATTTCCATAAACTCGGCCATCCATGATTGCAACAGATTGATTTTCCACTAAATTCTTTTGTAAATCTGCCATTGGAATACCTAAAGGTGAAATATCAATCCATCCTAAATAGGTAGCTTCTGGTATGTTGAAGTTAAGATTTAGTTCTTCTTTTAAGGTTTTCTTGGTGTATTCAAAGTTTGCATCAAGATAATCATTTAATTGATCTAACCAATCTTCTTCATTGTTATAACAATCAATCAAAGCTAACATCCCTAAATAAGATGTTGACGAAAGAGCATTTTTTGCCTTTAATGTATGCAAGAAAAGTAATCTATCTAATTCATCTGGAATTAAAGCATATGAAAAAATTAAGGACGGTGTATTAAATGCCTTGGTCGAAGAAGTAACAACAGCTGAGTGTACAATTAGTTGTTTAAAATACGATGCTAAACTTGTCCCAACGATACCTTTTCTGCGAATATCCATATGAATTTCATCACTAATGATATTTACATGGTAGGCGTTACAAAGTTGGACGATTTTCAACATTTCATCCTTTGTCCAAACTTTTCCAAGTGGATTTTCAGGATTACATAAAACAAATACCTTTGGATGTTCAACTTGAAAAACATGTTCTAACTTATCAAAATCAACGCCTTGATTGATATTAATTTCGACTAAGTCTCGATTATTAGCTTCAATTGTATTAATGAAAGCGTCATAACATGGACTGAAAGTTACTACTTTATCTTTAGGATCACTAAATTGCTCGATTAATTTTGCTAAAGTGAATATTACAGCAGGACTATAAACTATCCAATCAGTATCAATTTTGCAACTATATCTCCTACTAAACCAACCTTTAATAGCATTTTTTAAATCTGGATTATTCCATCTGGTATAACCAAACAGTCCTCTTTTAGCAGTTTGAATTATAATGTCTGATACACCATCTGGGACCTTAAAATCCATATCAGATATCGTGAAAGGCAATAAATCAGCCTTGCCAAATCGATCTTGAACATAATCCCATTGAGTTGAATAAGTTCCGTAGCGATTTACAACAGTATCAAAATCAACTTTTTTCAAAATATCATCAGCTTTCTAATTGATCCCATTCTTTGGTAATGTGAGTTAATTGATGCGCTTTATTATCTTCTCCCATAAATAAATCATCTTCAATTCTCACACCACCAACGTTTTCAACATAGATACCAGGTTCTGCTGTAAACGTCATCCCTGCTTTCATGACAGCAGAACTACTTTGATTCAAAAGTGGATATTCATGAACGGTTAAACCAATACCGTGACCTAGACCATGTAAGAAATATTTGCCATAACCATATTTAGAAATCACCGTTCTAGCAGCAGCATCAATTTCTTTTAATGGTTTGCCAATTTCGCAAGTTTCTATTGCTTTTTGTTGGGCTTCCCTATCAATTTCATAGATATCATGAATTTGATCTTTCACCTTTCCTAAATGAATTGTTCGTGTTACATCTGAATAATAATGATCAACTTTAAACCCAAAATCAATGATTATCGGCTCATTATTTTGAATTATCTTTTGTGAAGCATGACCATGCGGAAGAGATGATCTTAAACCTGAAGCTACAATTGTCTCAAAAGCTCGACTATCAGCTCCTAATTTCAAGCCATAATTATCCAGTTCATTTGCCACTTCTTTTTCAGTTAATCCAGGATGAATGAATTGCTTGATATGTTCAAATGCCTTGGCTGAAATTTCATCGGCTTTTTCAATTTTCTGTTTTTCTGTTGGATCTTTAATCATTCTAAGATGTTCAATAAAGTCACTAGTTGGAATAATTTTTGTATTTGTATTTTCTTTAATAGCTAAATATTCCTCAACGTTCATTTCCTTGGATTCAACGCCAAAAGTTTTGTAATCTTTTTGAACAACAAAGTCAGCTATAGTTTTGCTAATTTGCATTTTGTCATCAATAATTTCAAAATCTGGTGATTGCTCTTTTAATTGATAAAAATATCTACCATCAGCAATGACATATTGACTATGAAGATCAACAATTACTCTTGCATAAGTTCCAGTAAAGTTAGAAATATAATACCTATTGGCCTGTGAAGTTATTAAGATTGCATCAAGTCCATTTTGCTGCATCATTCTTCTTAAAATTTTCAATCTTTCATTATGCATTCTGTAATTCCTTTCCAACACTAACAACCGTCGAATGGGTTAAATAATCATGAATTGCTAAATGTCTAGGTTTCCAAAATAAGAGAAAGATAGAGGCTAAAGTAGCAATATTCCAAAAAATACTAAAATAGCCATCTACATTAATATTGCTTAATGTTGTTATTAAAACTCGAAAATAGTTTGAAGTATATGTAGCAGATCCCTCAATTAAGTTAAGGATGATAACCTCACGCAAGAAATAATCTTTAAAAGTCAATGGTGTTCCATTTAAATGAACAATCTTTAAATGGAAGAAGTGTTTACCCAAAGTTTGACCGGGATATATTTTCAAAGGAATTACTACATAATAACCAAAAGTCAATAAAATACTGATAATTAAAATGATTACGGTAGTTAATTTACTAACACCAATTGCTTGAAAATTATAAAAGCTTGTTAGATATTGATTACTTTTAGAAATCATACAGAAAAATAGCACAGCGGGTAAACTGCAAATAATTCCACCTAAAATCCAATCTGTGATTGCAGCAAATATTCTTTGATTGGTTATGTTAGGAATTGTTTCTTTTCTAAATTCAGTATTTGTTTTTTTCTTTCTCTTTGACATTTAAATCATCACTTTTTTAGAATTAGAAGTCCAAATGCATATCTTTAATTAAATCAGCATCTGCTTCAGAAATAACTTGTTTCTGCTTCTTTGCTTGTTCCAATTGACGTTTTTCAGCAATCTTAAAGAATGGATACCAAATTAAGATTGATAAGATAATTTGAATACCATTAATAATCAAACTATGCCAATCAAAGGTAGCTAAATAGCCTTCAAAGAAGACACCAACATATGGCGGAGTAAATGTTGAAGCTCTCATAAATCCTAATTGAGTAGCCCAAGCAGCAATTGATGCATTAATAGGCCCTAAAATTACAAATGGAATGAAATAAATAGGATTCAAAACAACTGGAGCACCAAATAAGATAGGTTCGTTAATTCCGAATAAAGCAGGAATTAAAGCTAAACGTCCAATTTTCTTTTGAGCAACAGCCTTTGAAAACATACACCAAAATACCAATCCAAAAGTAAGACCTGTACCAGTGAAGTTACCAAATGCAGAGTCAAATCCTGGAGTATAGAAGTGAGTTGGAATTAAGCCAGCTTTAGCACGTGCAATGTTTTCTGCTAAGAATTGAGTTTGAATTGGAGTAGTTACTGGACTCAAAACAGCTGGGTGAATACCAAAGAAGAATAATAGGCATTGTAAGAATTTTACGAATGTATAAGCAAAGACATTATCCATTGAACCAACAAGTGGTGATAAGATCTTAGCAAAGATCATTGGTGGCATTGTGTGTAAAACATTAACACAAAGAATTCTGATAATTAAGAAGAAGCCCACAATGATTAACGATAATGGAATCATTTCAAAAGATCTTGAAACGAAGTCTGGTACTGAATCAGGCATCTTAATAGTAAAATTCTTCTTCTTACACCATCTAAACAAAACTACAGCTACAATTGATGCAAACATTGATACAAATAAACCTTTTGTACCAAAGTAAGTTACATCAACTGTCCCATCTTTGGCAAAATCAACTGCCAAAATCAAGTAGCTCATTACACCCATAGTGACACAGCCAGGAACATCAAGTTTCCACGACTTTGCCATGTGATAAGCAATAATAGCTGATACATACAATGCCATCATGCCCATCCCAATGGTAGAAGGAATAGAAATAATTTGATCATTTTGAGTTATCCAAATTGAAATTGGATTCTTTGGACCAATCATATTTGGAATGGCACCTGGAATTAAACAGAATGAACCAATAATTAAAATTGGTATCATTGCCACCATGGTTTTCTTAATTGCACTTAAATAAACATTTTTATCCATCCAATTAGCAACAGGAGTAAAATATTTATTCATGAAAGCTTCAAATGAACTAAACATAATTATGCACCTTCTTTTTGGTTGAGTTCAGCCTTTCTTTTCGCTATAAATGCCTCTTTCAATACAGTCGCACCATCCATAGAGCCATATGTTTGTTGATCAATGACTATATATGGAATATTCAATGGTTTAGTAATTTTCTCAACATAATCTTTTTTATATGAAATTTGAGGTCCGAGTAAGACTACATCTGTACCTTCAATTTCGTTAGGAAGTTGTTCTACTGGAATAGCTTCTAATGAATATTCTTTTTCATTTAGGACTTTACTTTTTTTCAAAACATCTTTCATGGAGTCCATCATCATTGTTGTTGATAAACCAGCTACACAGCATAAAATTATTTTCATAATTATTTCTTCCTTTCTTTAAGATTTATCTCTTTCTTCAAAGATATTAATTAATTCTTCAATCAAATCTCGAGATAATTGCGCACACATGTAATGATCTTGGGCATGCACCATCAATAAACTCATCTTTTCCTCTTGATCTTTATTCTTCAACGCTTGAGTGATCATTGCAGTTTGCATATTATGTGCTTTCACATCTGCATCTTTTGATTGTCGTAATAAATCTTTTGCTTTTTGATAATCATGTTTCTTCACACTTTGCAAAGCTTCAAAAGCTAATGACCTACTTTCTCCAGCAGAAGATATTAAAGTCATAACTTGTTTTTCATATTCCGTATCCATCAGCTCTCACCTCTTTAATATGTGTAAAAATCTTTAATTTGTTGTTTACTCAAAGATTGAGCAATTGTAACTATCAGTTTACTCATGTTAGAAAAGTCTTTGAGGTTTGCGAAAGAATGTGGATCATGACAATACTTAATCGGAAAACCTAAAACTGCCGAAACAGTACCACCATTTTCAAGGTGAGCGGTCGCTGCATCAGTTCCTCCACCTTTGAACATATCGTGTTGATATGGAATCTTATTTTTAGTAGCTAATTCATTTAAATAATTAATTAACTTTCGATTAGGGATCATTGTCTTATCATAAAATTCAAGCATTGGGCCATAACCTAATTTACGGTGATTAGTAAAACCGCGATCTAATTCTGGATGTTTAGCTACATCAACTGCAAAGAACAAATCTGGTTTCTTCAAGTAAGAACATAACTTTGCACCTCGACAGCCTACTTCTTCACTACTTGTAAATGCTGCAACAACATTAACTTTTAAATCTAATTTAGCTATTTTTTGCATTGCATTGATAAGCGCAAAATCGCCAGCACGGTCATCCATAGCTTTTCCCATAACTGTGTCAGATTCTGCTAATCTCTTAAATTCAGAATCAAAGACAACCATATCGCCAATGTTAATACCAGCCTTTAAAACAGCCTCACGAGAATCAAATCCAAAATCAACATACATATCTTCAATTTGACCATCAGTATTTTTAATTACATTCATCAATCCGGTAATTTTCTTACCCGACTGAGTAGTAACTCTCACAGGCTGATTTATCTTAGCTCTATCTTCTACTCCACCAACTGCCATTAGATAAGCGAAGCCGATATCTGAAATATTTCTAATCATAAAACCTACTTCATCTAAATGGCTTGCAAACATAATCGTTGGAGCATCTTCAACTGAACTTCTCTTAGTTGCCATTAAGCTACCAAGACCATCGTAATAAAAATCATTGGCATACATTTTTAGTGCATTCTTGATAATATTTCTAACTTCTTTTTCGTTTGATGCGATACTATCAGCATTTGAAAGATCAGACAAAAGATTAATATCCATCTTTATACCTCAATTTTTTCTAATACATTAATTATCTTTTCACATGTTCCAACTTGGACAATTGACCTAATTTTTTCAGGCTCTTTCATTAGATAATAAAGATCATTTGAAATGATTGAATATAACTCTCTATCTGTTTGAGACAAACAAATTAAGAAAATCAAAGTTACTTTACCTGATGGAGTTATTAAATCAGGTTCAACTATACCTACAGAAATTGAACTCTTTATCGCATCAGTTTTAATAGGATGAGGAATAGCAATACCATTTTGATAAATAGTATTCATAAGACTTTCTCGAATCAAAATATTCTTAATTACCTCTTCTTTAGCATATTTTTTATCAATTAATTCTTGTCCCATTTTTTTAAGTAATGATTCATAAGCAATCGGTTTAAACTTAAAAATTAAATTCGATTTTATTAAATTAAGATATCTCTTATTAAAAATTGCTTCTGATGAATTATTCTTTTTTTGATCATCCAAAAACAATTTTTCTTTAATATCTTTTAAATCTTTATTTGATAACAGTTCACCAATAAAAATTGTGGGAACTTCAAAATTTAAATTAATTGGTACCATAGTCAAAAGAAGATTAGGATTAAACTTCTCAATTGCTTTTCTTTCGTAATAAGCAAAAGTTTTAATTTCAGCATCCTGGAATATTTCTAATATTCTCTTTCTAGTCATCTCTGCTAAAATTCCACCACTAGTACAAATAATGGCAATTTTTTTGTATTTCGTTAGTTTTTGCTCTTTTTGTTTTTCCATATAATTCAAAAAGTAAAGTGCTATAAAGCCTAACTCATCGTTAGAAATCTCATAACCGTATTTTTCCTTTAAGAAAGAATAAAAACGTAAAGTAATATCAAAAACTAACGGATATTTGACGCTAATTTCTATTAGTAATGGATTCTTATAATTAATATTTTTATTAATCCTTTGAAAAAGAGATAGCAGATGATTAGTTAATCGATCAATAAAATCAGTATCTTCTAAAAATTTTGTATTCTCAGATAAATCTATCTGTTTAATAAATTGATTTAAATCCCTTTTTAAATCATTCTTTTTTACATTAGGAGCAGTCTTTTTTTTTGCAAATAATCGATTCAGTTTACCTAAAGAATTAACATCATTCTGATTGATGTTGATTACAAAGTATTCAGATAATGGAAGCAACAAATTATTCACTGATTTAATTGAAGTATGAGTTAAATCCTTATCATCTGAATATTGATCAATAAAAGTTAATTTGTAGTAAATAAAACAAATTAAAAGATTTCGCGTTGAAACATATTCATAATAACTAATCCGACTTTGTTGACTGTTTAAATTCTTTTTTAACAGTGCGTCAACATAATTTGTATTTTTAATCTTTGTGTCAATAATTGAATGAAACTTATCACCTCGTTCATATGAATCTTTGATTATCTGTAAAATATTTAATTCTGAGCCCTTAATTCTCAAACCATAATGACTTTTACGTTCAAGCTTTAAACCATATGTATTTAAATATTTCTCTAAGTTAAACATTTTTGAAAAGACTAATGTTTTACTTAAATCAAGATTTTCAGCTAGTTCATCTGCAGTTAAGTACTTAGTACCTCTTTGAATCAATAATTCTAGTTCATTGATAATCAAAGCTTTTTCACTATTTATTTCAAAATCTGAATTTAATGATTGATAAAAATCTGAAAATTTTTTTGCATCTAAAATTTTTAGATAATACCCTTTACCATAATTGTTTTGTATCCGAAATCCGTTCTTTTTTCCTTCTTTCTTCAACAAATGAATTCTATTTTGAATCGTTCGTTTAGAAACATGTAATTCCTTAGCCAAATAATTGGCACTTAAATAATCAGAGGAAAATTGTAATTTTTTTAGAATTGTTGCTAGCATAATTTTTCTTCCTCCCAGTCATTATTCTAATTGAAGCGCTTTCATTAGAACAGGACAATTTTTGCATTATATTTTGCAAAATTTGTTCTAATAAAGAATAGAATAGTAATCAAAATAAAAAGACAACCGCTCACATAGAGCGATTGTTTATTAAAAATTGAGTTTTTAGTTATTTAGAGGGGTTAACTTCAAAGTGGCTGTCTTTTTGCTTTGTTACATATCAAGAAAATTATTTATTAATTAAACAAAGATGTTTGTTTAGGTTGTGACTTCTTAATAAAACTATCTAATTTTAAATATGCAAATTCAAATCCCGAAAGACTGTCCTTATCATATTTTTTAATCAAATAGTCTATCAAAGTATGTTTCATTAAATCAGCATATTTACTAGGTGTATTCGCTGATAAGACTTTAACTTTATCCGCTTTATCACTTAGAAAATCAGCATTTAAGTAGTGCGCTATCTGTTGACCATTCTTGACACGTGAAGTCCATATACCACCGCTACACAGATTATGTATTGCAAAAGAAAATATACCTTCTACATAATCATTAATTCCATTTTGGCTAAAGCTTATAACAGCCTTGTAACGATGGAAACAACTTGTTCTGTAATCAGCATTCATGATAAAGCCCCCCTAATCTACGAAAACTGTTGGAAATGTTTTATCAGGATTATCACAATCTTCCCTCAAAAACTTAATATGTTTACGTATTTTAGCTATGTCTTTATCACTTAAACTGGCAAAATAGCTACCTTCTGATTTACAAATAATCGTTGTCCCAACATTTATAGACGCAAAGTTTTTTACAACACTAGGAACAGGTTTTTGAATGAGCAAGCCTTCATCATCAACGATAAAGGTATACTCTTCTTTATCTATTAAGTGATAGCCAACGTCAATACATTCACATTTGATGATTTTTGATAATGCTGAAGCACTATTGCCATCTACTTCTGTCTCATAAACAGAACGACTATTAACATCATCAACTAAAACTTTTATCATATTGTTCATTCTTTTTCTCCGTACTTAATTCTTTTTACAAAAAAATAGCATCCCACCACCAATTTATCTTGGTTTGGAAATGCTATTTTATATTCCTTTTTTATCTATTTTTCTTTAAATGTTGACCAAACAACCCTACTTTCAAGATCTTTTTGAGTATCTTTAATGTCTTGCAAATTATCAGTATAGATAGAAAGCTTTGACTTATCGTCATTAGTCGTAAGCAAGATATTATTGCAATGGTTGTTAATTACATCAACAATTTCATGCCAATTATTCTTACAATCTTCTATATCTAAACGATAATCCCAAGGACTATTTGGATTTTCTTTCATGTTAGCCAAAATAAAATCTAAACATCCAATCATATTAATACCTCACCCTATTCATTACAAAAATCAACCGATAGGTTTCCTGCTAAATAATCTCCAAAATCCTTCAAAGACTGGATTGAACTAGTCATATTTGACCAATCATGTTCAAGAACCAATACTTCAAGGTCGGAAATCCAACAATTGCTAGGTTTCTTTAAATGCATTTCGGAATAATAATTATTGAACATTTCTTTTATCTGTTCGTTATCAGCACTGTCTAAAGTGTCATTATCACGACACCATTCAGGCACAACTGTTAATAGATATTCCGTTGCACCATCAATTGAATTATTACCTACTATTTTGGGATCACCTTCAATAGCAAGCTGCAGGCCATTACCAACTAATAACTTAGCAATATTTCTATTATCTCCACGTTGATCTAAGGCTGAAGCATTATAGTCTTTAACAGTATTTAAAACTGTTTGGATCTTAGAAGTATCGTAGTTAATATGAATTTCTGTCATGTTTATTCCCTCTTTATATATCGAAATCAACGCCATTTTCACCTAATGGCTTTAATAAGTCATTAAGTTCTTTTTCTTGCTGATCATTCAAATCATTCCAAAATTCAGAATTAGGTTTTTCAACAATTTGATAACCTAAATCGTCATAATATTCCAAAGAAATATCATTAACATCGGTATTTTCATTTTGATCAGTACAAAAAATCTCATAGTAATCTGGAAGATAAATCAGATAGCATTGGGTAAAAGCATTAGCTACTACTTGAATGCCGGTTTTTTCTCTTAAATCTGTAACAAATTCAAAAGGATTATCTCCAAAGTACCAATCAATATTTTCCTTATCAGGCTTTGCATTGTCCCATACGAAATCGCCAATAACAGCATTGATAAATCTACCAACAGTATTATTTGGCAAGTAAGAACGTGCTTTATCCCAATAATCTTCAAAAAGTTCTGATGTTTTATCAGCTAATTCATAGCCAAATTGGTTTTCGATCTCTTTAAGTTCATTAATATGAACTTCACTTAAAATTCCTTCTGTCATGTTTATCTCACCTTTTTTATATCATTTCGTTTTCAGCCATTGAGAAATAATGATTTTTGCCAACAACAAAATGATCTAATAAGTTAATTCTCAAAAGCTCTGCTATCTTTTTTAAATCTTTCGTTGTCTTCAAATCAGCTTGTGACGGTATAAGTTTACCGGATGGATGATTGTGACAAATGAAGAAAGCTACGGCATTATTTTCTATTAACTTTCTGATTACAATGGTTGGTGAAACCCATGCACGATCTACGAGTCCTAAAGAAACACAATCTTCAGAGATAATATGATTACCATTATCAAGAGATATAACGATAAATTCTTCTTGATCCAGATAGCCATATTTTTTACATAGATAATTACCGATGGTTTTTGAACTGTTGTAAACATCCGGTCGCTCGGCTTTTTTTGCCAACTCAAGCTGCATATATCTTAGATATGCTGCTTTAAGTTCAAAATCTTTATCTAAAGCATCATCTTTCAAATGCTTAAATAAATTATTTACCCTGATTTAAAATTGAAGTGCAACACAAATAGAACTTAAACAAAAAGGTCATGAAGTCCTAAACTTAAATTAACGGACTAGTTAAGAAAGGAATCTTCATGACCCAAGCAAATTCTAGCATGCAAACACCATATCATTAATTAACCAGCTAAGCTAGCGGACAAATCCAGGCTTTACATGACCAAGGCTACTTGCAAGCTGCAATTGCCCGCAAACTGGGCTACCACCGTTCCACGATTTGCCGGGAATTAAAGCGGGGCCGTGTCAGACAGCGG
>NZ_AYZC01000004.1 GCF_001436775.1 Lactobacillus acetotolerans DSM 20749 = JCM 3825 | reverse complement strand
TAAATGTCTTAAAAAGTATCATCAGCTTTGTCAATGTCTTAACTTAATGACATTGCTTCTACTGGCTATTTTGATATTGAGTTTATCCCTAATATTTTGAACTTGAATGGCGAGTTGTAGAACATCCTGTTGGTCACGGTAGTATCTGATTTGACCGATTTTACCAGTGTACCTGGTGATTGTTCCCTGAACAACAATATGATTTTTCTTTTTAACTAATAATTTCTGCGCGTTTTGCTTTATTTGATTGACAGAATCGTTAGCTTTCTTTTTAGATTTTGTTTTGGTAGGTAAGTCAACAGCTTGGGGAATAATGTGCCTATGTGTGTTGCCCTTTAATCTATATTCAACGTGTCCTTTTTGTTGTAAAAGCTCGTTAATATCGATTTTTTTATTTATAAGATTGGATACATTTTCTTTATTGCTTATTTTAGCTACCCAATCTTTTTTACGATCATAATTACTGACTATCTTGCAATGTAAGTTTGTTTGGTGCGGGTTGCGGATCTTTTTGCCAACGTAAATTCCAGCATTTTTAATGACCGTTTTTCTTAAACCAAATTTATCTTGCTGCTCTTTGCCAATATAACTGTCAATTTTGCTAACGCCTCTGACGGCGTCACCACTTCCTATAGTTTGCTGGTCAGTCAAGACAGCCTTAACGTCATTTAGTTTTAACCATAAGTGGTCGTCAATAAAAACGGGATGTTCGGGGTTATCTAACGCGACCCTTTCAAGTAAGAGTCGACCACCGCTGCGCTTGTTTTCAAATCTAATATCGGCTGCAATTCCCACCCAATTGAATAATTTATCTTGCCGATAAAAGCGTTCAAGGGTGAGATGATCATTTTCTTTAGTTTTCTTTTTCTGGTTCAAATAATTTTCTATTGAATATAATCGTGCGAGGTTATATTCATCTAGGTTAGGATGATCATCGATTGTTTTTTTGCAAAGGTACGGATAGAGTAATTTTCTATCTTTTTTGACTTGTATTTTTTGTTCATTCTGCTGTTTCTTGTTAGTGATGTTTTTGAGTAATTTTCTAAAAAATCCCATGTTAATCAACCCTTTCCTATACTAAAATTATATAATTAATTACTATAGAATACTCATTAAAGAGAAGGTAATGATAATGAAAATTAATGAAAAATTGATGCAGGCGGTCACCAAATTTAGGACAGGTGCCAAAAAAAGTGATGACAAACGTGACGCAGGTTTACCGCATAACATTCCGGAAGTAGAACGCTTTGATAACCTGCAATACGGTCAAGATTCTAAGTGGAATTCACTAGATATTTATCTACCTAAAAAAGTAGATCCTCCTTTTCCTACCATTATTAATGTTCATGGTGGCGGTTGGGTTTATGGCACCAAAGAAACCTACCAATATTATGGGATGGGTCTAGCAAAACGTGGTTTTGCTTTTATCAATCCTAATTATCGTTTGGCTCCAGAGCATGCGGAATTTCCTGACGAATTAAACGATGTGGATACATATTTACATTGGATCGATGATCATGCCGATGAATACCGTTTAGATCGTAATAATTTTTTTCTTCTAGGAGATAGTGCCGGTGGTCAAATGGTTGAGCAATATACAACTATTCTGACTAATCCTGATTATGCTAAATTGTTTCCTTATAAACCATTGAATTTGCATTTCAGAGCCATTGGCTTGAATTGTGCTGCTTCATTCGTGTTAACACCGGCAAGTTTAGCGGGGCTAGAAGGTGCATATTTCACACCGGCTACCGTTAAGAAGTATCATGAACAACTGGATGTAGAAAAATATATAACTAAGGATTTCTTGCCAACTTTTTTGATTACGGCTAATAAAGATTTCTTGCATGATATTCAATTCACTCTTTTTGGCTTTTTATTGGGTCATGGTATCCAGGCTATTTGCAAGAGCTACGGTAACGATGAAAATCCGCGGGCACACGTATTCTTTATTAATCAAAGGGATAAATTAGCCCAGCTTGCCAATGATCAGGAAATTGAATTCTTTAAAAATTATATTGTCGATTGAAGAAAGCAGGTTAGCAGCCTGTTTTTTATTTTGTCACTAAACTCTTTTAATTATAATAAATAAGTAATAAGTATATACTAGATACTTAGTGATAAAGAGTCTGAGGAAAATATGTTTGATTACCGAAATAATTTAAAAAGAATTTTGAATAAAACCACTGGCGATGACAAAAGCCTGCAAAATAGTTTAAATGCTATCCGGGTAATTATTGCGATGGCTGGTGGGAATAAGGACAGCAATAAACCCGTTAAAGCCAAAGCCGTTAAAAAGCCGGATAATTCGCAGAGCAAGGCAAATATTAAACAGGTTAAGCAGCTTATCATTGCCCTAACTAAATTAATTGCCTCTCCTGGGGATCCTGCTGCTAAAAATTCATCCTTGTCTGCACTTCACCAACTAACTTTTGTACCAGATATCGGTAAAAGATATGGCGATGTCTTAGGTAAACTTGGCCAGGCTATTCAAGACTCTGTGACCAATAAAGATTCGGTTAATAAGAAAATCTTTGAACAGGCGATGAAACCTAAGAAAAAGCCGAAGCGCGATTATCGCAAGGGCAAGCGTTATACCGTTATTCGCCTGGTTTCAGGCTGTGATTTGATCAATAGTAACGGTGAGCGTGTCTACACTTTGAGAGAATCACAAATTCATTCCCTTAATCTTAAGAGCGGGGACATTGTCGAAGCAATTGCGGAACACAATAATCCTCACTATGAGGCTACCGTCCTTAGAATAGTGGGACACCGGAAGCTTCGTACATATGATTATGATCAGATTGCAACTTTTAAGTATGCTGTGGTTCAGGGAAGACCAAATCATTTAGCTATAACACGTAATATTAATGGTAAAAAGTTGCGTATTCGTGGTAAAGCAGTGGTTGTCCCGGTTGACTCGAGTCGCTATCAAGATGATGAGGTGCACTTGGTAGACGGGTCGATCGTTGATTTGGCCTGGTATACTGGGGATGTTCGTTTGAAGAAGAACCCGGCTGATGCCGTTCAAATTCGCTGGATTTATCAGGTAGATCAGCCTAAACATAATAGTGTTAATAATAGGAAGAAAAAAGAAAATAAAGATACTTCTGAAGATGAATTAACCAAACTAGACATGGATCTGCACTACCAACGTGTGGGTGTTGCGATCGGTGATAACCAGAATGAAGCCATGCTTGAAAGCATTGTTAAGCGTTATAACGGTATACCCATTCCAATCGACGCTTTTCAGGGCAAAAAGAAGGTTATAGAAAATCAAATTAAGGATTTAGATATAGTTATCCTCGTGACCGCCTTCGCAGCTCATGACAGCACGTGGAATATCCGTGAATATGTTGGCAAGTACAATGTAAAATTTGCCGTAAGTTCAAGTAAGGGATACCAATCCTTTGAGCGTGCCCTTTATCGGGCAGAAAATAGGCTGCCGGCTTATGAAGGCAACCAAACAATTGAGTATAAAACTATTAATGTTAAGTGATTTTCCATTGATATCTTGCTTTTTAGGTAGTATTATAGAGTAGTTGTATTTGTGGAGACCTCCACATCTGCAACCGCACGTTTCGGGGTAAGAAGTTTTTCTGAATAAGAAGCACCTCGATTGGCGAGTCTGAGTATTTTTCGGAGGTGTACAAATGTACGCAATTATTAAAACCGGTGGTAAGCAATACAAAGTTGCTGAAGGTGACACTGTTTTTGTAGAAAAGCTTGATGCTAAAGAAGGTAAGGAAGTTACCTTTGATAAAGTTATCCTTGTAGCTGACGGCAAAGACGTTAAGATTGGTGCCCCATTAGTTAAGGGTGCTAAGGTTAGCGCTAAAGTTGAAAAGCAAGGCAAGGAAAAGAAAGTTACGACTTTCCATTACAAGCCAAAGAAGCACTCACATTCAAAGTATGGTCACCGTCAACCTTATACTAAGGTTACAGTTGAAAAAATAGAAGCTTAATTCAGAGGTGAAATGATAATGAATATTTTAGGTTTGAAATTATTTGCCCACCACAAGGGTGGCGGTTCTACTGCCAACGGTCGTAATTCAGCTGGTCGTCGTTTAGGCGCTAAAGCTGGAGATGGTGAAGAGATCCACGCAGGTACTATTATTTACCGTCAACGTGGTACTAAGATTCATCCAGGTAAGAACGTAGGCCAAGGTGGAGATGACACTTTGTTTGCATTGGTAAACGGTGTTGTTAAATTTGAGCGTTACGGTAAGTACAGAAAGCAAGTTTCTATAGTTCCTGCTGCAAAAGAAGCTAAGTAATTTAACTTTTAAAGAAAAAACGAGAAGCAATGGCTCCTCGTTTTTTTGTTGTTCACGCAAAAAATAGAAAAGATAACTTAAATTTATCCATAGACTAATTTTATTTATAGTAAAATGATCTATAAATTGGTAAAATATAATGTGGAGATGAGGAACTTACAATGACAATGATTTCAGTTAACGAATTCAAGAACGGGTTAACCATAAAATATAATAATGATTTGTGGCGGATTGTTGAATTCCAACACGTAAAACCAGGTAAAGGTAGCGCTTTTGTTCGTTCAAAACTTAAGAGTTTAAATACTGGTGCAGTTCAAGAGCACACTTTTCGTTCAACCGCTAAAGTTGAAACTGCCGAAATTGAGACAAAGAGCATGCAATATCTGTATAATGATGGTTCTAGCTACGTATTTATGGATACTACAACTTATGATCAATTAGCGATTCCACGAGAGCAGGTTGAAGATGAAGCCAAGTACTTAAAAGAAAACATGGTTGTAAGCGTAATGATGCACGATGGGAAGACCTTAGGAATTGAATTGCCTAATACGGTTGACCTAACAGTTACTAAGACTGAACCTAATATTAAGGGTGATACTTCATCTGGTGGTGGCAAGCCAGCGACTATGGAAACTGGTTTAGTAGTTAACGTTCCTTTCTTTATTAATAAAGGTGATGTCCTAACTATTAATACTACGGATGGTACCTATATATCCCGTGCAAATAAGTAATTTTTTGAGGTAAGAAAATGGCAGATAGTTCAAAAATTGTCTTAAATGGTGAGAAAAACGGCGAACAGATCGAGATTGATCCAAGAGTCCTTGAAGTTATCATGGGCATTGCTGCTGAAAAAGTTGACGGCGTTGCAGGAATGCGTGGTAATGTTAGATCAGGAATTAATTGGGTCTTTGGTCGTGAAGATCGGCGCAGAGGCGTTAACGTCAAGGTAGATAAGGATAACAAACTTATCGCTGACGTTTATGTTTACGTTGAATCTGGAGTTTATGTTCCTAAAGTTGCGGTTGAATTGCAAAAAGCATTAAAAGAGCAACTATTGCAGATGACCGATTTAACATTAAAAGAAATTAACGTTCATGTTGTTGGCTTGGTTTTCCCAGAAGATGAAGAAGATAGTGATCAAGCTACTTCTAAGCTGTTTTCAGATAGTGACGAAAAGAGTAAAGATGAATCAACACGAGAGTCGTAGAGTAGCTATGCAGGCAGTTTATTTGGCTAATGAAGAGCCAGATTATTCTGCAGCAGAAGTTGAAACTAAAATTGTTATAACACTAGATTTGAAGGAACTTTCTGCTTATTCAAAAATTTTAATTGAGGGCGTCCTTGCAAAGCGTGACGAATTAAAGAAAGATTTAGGCAGCCATCTTAAAAAGGGTTGGCAGCTAGATCGAGTTAATAAGATCGCGGTTGCAATTATGGAAGTTGCTTTATATGAAATTAAGTATAGTGACGAAATTGACCCTAAAGCAGCGGTTAATGAAGCTTTAAATTTATGTGATGAATTTGCCGATCCGAAGACAAAACCATTTGTTAATGGTGTATTAGCAAACTTCATTAAATAATAATCAATGGCCGGCAATAATGCCGGCTATTTTTATAGAAGAGGGAAATGATTTAATGGGAAAAATTCTTGATGGTAAGGCATTAGCTAATTTGCGTGCAGATAAACTTAAAGAAAAAGTTACAGATCTAAAAAAGCAAAATATAATCCCACTATTTTGCGTAATTAATATTGGAGACGATCCGGGTAGCAAGGTTTATGTCCGTACTAAGAAAAGACGGGCTAAAAGCGTAGGGATTATCCAAAAAATTTACCAGTTGCCAACTGACGAACAACAGTCAGATCTGCTAGCTTTAATCGATAAATTAAATGCCGATCCCAAAGTTTACGGTATTATGATTCAGTTACCTGCACCGAAACAAATTAATGTAAATCAAGCAGTTGAAAGAATTGATCCTAATAAGGATGTTGATTGTTTAACCCCAAGTAATGTTGGCCGTTTGTGGCAGGGCAACCACTTCGTTGAACCAGCTACGATTGATGGCATAATGGCATTATTAGATCACTATCAGATTGACTTAAAGAGTAAGGACGTCGTTATTATTGGCCGTAGTAATATTGTTGGTAAGCCCCTTGCTGCTTTAATGCTGGAGAGGGATGCTACCGTTTCAGTTTTACACTTAGAAACCAAAGATATTTCTGAGTACACTAAACGAGCTGATGTTCTGATTTCTGCTGCAGGGCAAGCTAACTTGGTTACTGCTGACATGGTGAAAGATGGTGTCGTTGTGATCGACGTTGGGATTAATCATATCCGCGGACACTTAGTTGGGGATGTGGCTTTTGATGATGTTTTACCTAAAGCCAGTTATATTACCCCAGTTCCAGGTGGCGTTGGTCCCTTAACAGTTGAATCTTTAATGGAGCAAGTTATTAAATTAACGAGGAGAGCTAATGGCCTCAGAGAATAAATATCTTACGGTTACGACTTTAAATTATTACATTACCCAAAAATTTAAAAATGATCCTTACCTGCATAAAGTATTTCTGCAGGGAGAGTTGTCAAACTTTCGTTTTCGCCGTAATTCACACCAGTATTTTTCATTAAAAGATGAAAAATCCAAAATTAACGTGGTAATGTTTCGTTCTTACTTTAATAAGGTTAAATTTAGACCCGAAGAGGGAATGAAAGTTTACGTTACAGGATATGTAAGTGTTTATAGCCCCCAAGGATCCTATCAGTTTTATGCAGAAACGATGGAACCGGCTGGCCTCGGTGCCTTATATGAGCAATTAAAACAATTGCAGGCAAAACTGTCTAAAGAAGGGCTGTTTGACCCTGCACATAAAAAGCCCTTACCGCATTTTCCTGATAATATAGCTGTTGTTACCAGTGCGTCAGGAGCAGTTATCCATGATATTTTAGTTACGGCTAACCGCCGTTTTCCACATGCAGAGGTTGACCTGTTCCCAGCTCAAGTACAAGGGGATGCTGCGGCTGACTCTCTTGTTCGTGCAATGCGGCAGATAGCTTCCTATGGCGATAAATATGATGTTATGATTATCGGTCGTGGTGGTGGATCTCTAGAAAATCTTTGGCCTTTTAACGAAGAAGAAGTTGTCCGTCAGGTTTACAGTATGAAAATGCCGGTGATTTCTTCAGTTGGACACGAAACGGATACCACCCTTTGTGATCTGGTTGCCGATAAGCGGGCAGCTACGCCAACGGCAGCCGCAGAATATGCCACTCCAAATTTAGCAGATGAATTGGCTAATATTCGGCAAATGCAAAATTCACTTCTTGCCAGTATGCAAGGAATTATTCGTGTAAGGCGGGATGCGTTAAACCGAATCAATAATTCTGTAATTATGCGTGAACCTACTAGGCTTTACGACCAACAAGCACAAACTCTGGACATATTGAAGCAGCGTTTGCAGAGCAGTATGCAGAATAAAGTTGAACGTGCGCGGCAAAGTTATAACTTGTTGCGGCAAAAGTTAATGTCGGCTAGCCCTGATAAAAAGATTGACCAATTTTTGCAGCAGCGCGATTTTTATAATCGGCGTTTGTTTGATAATATGAATCATTTTTTGAAGGGTAAACGTAACCAATTTAGCCAACTTACGCAGCAGTTGGATGATTATAGCCCGCTGAAGACCTTGGATCGTGGCTTTGTTTATACAACAGACGATCAGGGCAAAACGGTTAGTTCGATTAAGCAAATTAAAGAGAAAGAATTAATTAAGCTTCATTTTAAAGATGGCGATGCAAGTGCAACGGTGAAGTCAATTAGGAGAAACAATAATGGCAACAAAGAAAAATAATTTTGAAGAACAACTAAATGATTTACAAAAAATTGTTACTAATTTAGAAAACGGCAATGTCCCTTTGGAGGATGCATTAAAAGAGTTCCAAGAAGGGGTTACTATTAGCCGTAACTTAAATAAAAAGCTAACTCAAGCTGAAGAAACAGTTGCTAAGTTAGTTGATAGCGATGGTACTGAGCACAAGTTAGATCCTAAAAATGCATCATCACCAGAGGAATAGTTATGACAGTATTTAAAGAATTTCAAAGTCATTGGACACCAATAATTAACAATTATTTAGAGAAACATTTGGCTAGTGAAGTTGATGATAAAAAAATAGGCAAGATTATGGCTTATTCAGTAATGGCTGGCGGCAAGCGTCTGCGTCCGTTGCTTTTCCTTTCAACTTTGTATACTTTAGGTAAAAAAATTGGTGAGCAGGAAGTTAGAATAGCCTGTGGAATTGAATTAATCCATACTTATTCATTGATTCATGATGATTTACCTGCAATGGATAATGATAATTATCGCCGTGGTAAGTTAACCAGCCACAAAAAATGGGGTGAGGCAGAAGCTATTTTAGCCGGAGATGCCTTACTTCCAATGGGTATTCAATGGATTGCGGAAGGTAGTAAGTCTTCCCAACTTGTTACAATTATTACCCGTGCAGTTGGACCAAACGGCATGGTTGGTGGTCAATATTTAGATATTGATTCCACTAATAATGCAAGTGTTGCCGGTAATGCTAAGTTTATTAACCGGATGGAGTGGCTCAAAACCGGCTGTCTTATTGAGGCTAGTGTCAAGATGGCTGCAGTTTATGCAGGTGCGGATTCTGAACAGAAAGATAAATTAGTTGCTTTTGCTAAAGATTTCGGCCGCTCTTACCAAATTTATGATGATTTAGTTGACGTAGTCGAAACAAGCGAAGAGGCAGGTAAAGAAACTCATAAAGATAAAGAAGAGGGGAAAAACAATACTTTAACCCTTCTTGGAATCGATCAAAGCCGAAAAGAATTAACTAATTTAATTGACCACGCAAAGGCAAATTTAACTGGGTTAAACGGTCAATTATTAGCCAGTTTCTTAGATCTTTATAAAAAGGTATTATAAATGACAAAAGAGAGAGCAGACGTTTTATTAGCTAAACAAGGTGTTTTTAATTCACGAACTCAGGCGCAGCGGGCTATTATGGCTGGACTTGTTTGTGATCATAATCATCAGCGAATTGATAAGAGTGGCACAAGTTTCCCAGAAGGCGAGAAATTTTACGTTAAAGATGATGGGAAAAAGTACGTTTCTCGTGGCGGTTTTAAACTTGAAAAAGCACTTAAATCATTTGATATTAATCTAAAAGGTAAAATTTGTTTAGATATTGGGGCCTCAACCGGTGGCTTTACTGATGTTGCCTTGCAGAACGGTGCGAAAATGGTTTACGCCTTGGACGTTGGCTATAACCAATTGGTTTGGAAGCTTCGTGACGATCCACGAGTTATTGTTATGGAAAAACAAAATTTCCGTTATAGTAAGCCAGAAGATTTTCATCATGGTTTACCAGATTTTGCCATGACCGATGTATCCTTTATTTCACTCGATCTGATTATGCCGCCAATGTACCAAATCTTAAAAGATCATTGTGATGCTGTTTGTTTGATTAAGCCGCAATTTGAAGCGGGTCCGGTGAACGTTGGCAAGCATGGAATTGTTCATGATCATAAGGTGCACTGTAAGGTTATTGAACATACAGTAGAGAAGGCTTTAGCAATTGGTTTTAACGTGCTTGATGTTGATTATTCACCGATTAAAGGTGGTAAGGGCAACATTGAATTCTTAATCCATTTGCAAAAAGATGAAGCAAATGGTGGACGTAGAATTTGGACAGGAAAACCAGAAGAGGTTGTAGCTCGCGCTGTTAATGATCTTTAGGAGAGTAATATGTTAGTTGAGCTGGATATCAAAAATTTTGCGATTATAAAAGCACTGAAGGTTCGTTTTCAGGAACACATGACCGTTCTGATTGGTGAAACAGGTGCTGGTAAATCAATCATTATAGACGCTGTTTCACTCCTTATGGGTGGACGCGGTCAAAAAGAAATGATCAGAACCGGTGAAAAGAAGGCGGTAGTTACCGGCTTGTTCCAGCTTGATGGGCAAGAAAAGAAAATCACCGAATTATGCGATAAATATGGCTTGCCCCATTCTGATGATCAGCTTGTAATTAGCCGGGAACTTGCAGCTAAAGGGCGTAATGTTGTCCGGATTAATGGTCAACTAACAACTATTAATGTTTTGCGCGATATTGGTAATTATTTAGTTGATATTCATGGTCAAAATGATCAGCAAATTTTGATGGATCAAGATCGGCAAATTGATTTAGTTGATAATTATGCTCCCAAGTCTTTTAAGGATAACTTAGCAAAATATCAAAAAGATTTTTTAAATTGGCAAAAATTAACTAATAGGTTGCGACATTTACGTGAAGATGCACAAGAGTTGGCTCAAAAGCAAGATATCCTAAAATTTCAGGATAATGAGTTAAAAGCTGCCGATTTAAAGGATCCTAAAGAAGACGAAAAGCTTGAAAAAGAATATAACGAGCTAAATAATTATCAAAAAATTGTTGATACTGCTAATTATTTTATGCAATTATATGATGACGATGAGCATGGAATTGCCACGTTGTTGGGGGATGCACAAAATGCGGCAGCCGATCTAACAGAATATGGTTCTAAGTTTAAGGATATTGCTAAAACCGTTGACGATGGCGTTTATGCTTTAAGCGATGCTCGCAGTGAATTATCCAATGTAATGGATGAAATGGATTTTGACGAAGAAAGATTTAAATATGTTTCTAATCGCTTAGATACTTTAAATTCACTTAAGAAAAAATACGGCCCGACCTTAAAAGACGTTTTTGCGTTTTATGAGAAAGTACAAAAAGAGCTTAGTCAGTATGAGACTGGTGGCTTGGATGAAGAAAAATTGCAAAATCAAGTCGCTGAGCTCAATGAAAAGTTAACCAAGGAAGCACGCGGTCTTCACCGAACAAGAGAAAAGGTTGCTCATAAATTAGTGGAAAAGATCAAACAGGAATTAGCTGATCTTTATATGGCAAAAGCCCGTTTTTCAATTAATTTCGATGAGACCAAAACCTTTACAAAAAAGGGTACAGACTCAATCGTATTTTTGATTGCACCTAACCCTGGAGAGAATTTAATGCCCCTTGTTAAAATTGTTTCTGGTGGTGAACAATCACGGCTAATCTTGGCACTAAAGGCTATTTTTAGCCGGGTTGAACCAGTTGGAACGATGATCTTTGACGAAATTGATACCGGTGTTTCCGGTCGTGTTTCAGCAGCAATCGGTGAAAAATTACATTCAATTGGTGAAAATAAGCAGGTAATTGCGATAACGCACTCACCACAAGTTGCTGCTGCTGGGGATCAGCGTTATTTGGTAGCAAAGCAGATAAAAGATGGGGCAACTTTCGCTCAGATTGGTCCGCTCACACAGAAGGAGACAATCACGGCTATCGCACAGATGATGGCTGGAAATGATGTTACTGAAGCAGCAAAGCAGAATGCTGCAGATTTAATGAAGAGTTTCAAAAATAAAAAAGATGACTAATAAAGAACAGGCTGTTAAGCAGTATTGGCTAAATTTCTGCGACAAGAGAAAAATAGATCCGCAAGATTTAGATGAAGCTTTCGTTTTTGGTGCAACTAAAGCGGATGCTGATGAGTTAAGTGATCTGGTTAATCGTAGAATTAAAACGGCAACTACCAGTATCCATGTTCCTACGGAAAGTTCTTCTCAGGTTGGTAAGTATTGTATTGTGCTTGATGGTGATTTCAATCCAGTTTGCGTTATTCAGAATAAAGTTTATGAAGTAATGCCTTTTAAGCAGGTATCCCAAGAACATGCTTATCATGAAGGTGAAGGCGATCGTTCTTATAAATATTGGTATAAAGTTCACTGGGATTTCTTTACTAAAGAATGTCAGGAAAGAAAGCAAATCTTTAATGAGAATACGAATGTTGTATGTGAAGTATTTACAAAAATAGAATAAAAAATAGGCTAGAAATTGGAAAATTTCTAGCCTTTAATTTTGTGTAATTAGATTATGAAAGGTCTACCCGAAAAATATCGTTTAGATCAACAATTTTTAGAATCTTTTTATCTTCACTTCTCAATACGAATCTGTCCGCAGAAAGCCGCTTAGTAATTTGACCAATTTCGGTACTGCCATCTTGATAGGTCAATAAGACGTAGGCGCGGTGTAAAAGTGCGTAGCTGAGGTAAGCTAAGATCTTGCCACAAAACTGCCCATAGATGCTTAAACGGTCTTCATCGTATTCAAATAGGTAGTGATATACCTTCTTTATTGGTTTTGTGATTTCAGTGGCTAAAAAAGAATTAAAAGTTTTCATAAAAATCATCTTTCATAAATCTCGAACACTTGTTTGACATTTACTATTATACGAACAAATGTTTAGGAAAACAAGTGTTTGGCAAAAAATAATTGCAGAATTGGCTGACTTGAAAATAAACTAATTTTAGTGCAAACTAAATACAATAGTTATTTGTAGGAGAGTTTGGCATGGCAAATAAAGGTTTGTTACTCGTCCTTTCGGGTCCCTCGGGTGTCGGTAAAGGAACCGTAAAAAGTGCAATTGTTAAAAATAAAGTATTTCCGTTCGAATATTCTGTGTCGATGACCACACGTAAACCTCGTCCTGGCGAAGTTAATGGTAAAGATTATTACTTTGTTACCGAAAAACGTTTTAAAGAAGCTATTAACCAAGGCGAACTTCTGGAATATAATAGATACGTTAAGCATTATTATGGAACACCAGTTGCACCAGTTAAAAAAATGCTGGATGCAGGAAATGATGTTTTGTTAGAAATCGATGTTAACGGGGCACGCAAAGTACGGGAAAAGATGCCTGATGGCGTATTTATCTTTTTAACACCGCCAGATCTACACACTTTGCATTTGCGCCTAGAACATCGGAGAACAGAATCTGAAGATGTTATTATGGGTCGTATTCGGCAGGCTCGTAAAGAAATTTTAGTAATGCAAGATTATGATTATGCCGTAGTTAATGATACTGTTGCTAATGCAGTTGATCATATTAAAGCAATTGTTGACGCAGAACATGTAAGTGTGAAGCGGGTTATTGATAATTACCGTAAAATGGTCAGGGAGGATTAATATGAGAATTACATATCCGTCAATTGATAAATTATTGTCGCGCGTCGATTCACGCTATTCATTATCTGTACTAGCTGCTAAGCGTGCACATGAATTAGAAGCTGGAGATCCAGCAACACTTAAGAGTTTTAAGTGTGACAAATCGGTCGGTAAAGCGCTAGAAGAAATTGCAGCTGGTAAGGTTACAATTGATCCAGCACATCGAGAGGTTAATCAAATAGATGATTAAATTTTATGGCCTCCATCCAAAAGTGATGGGGGTCATTTTTTTCAAGGTGATTACATGATTGCTCAAGTTATAGTTGATATTGCTGCCAAGCAGACTGACCGTATCTTCGAATATCACATTCCAGATGAATTGGGTGGTGTAGAAATTGGTTCGCGGGTTTTCGTTCCCTTTGGCCCTAGAAAACTTCAAGGCTTTGTCGTCGGACTATCTGAAAAAAGCAAATATAAGGGTAAACTAAAAGATTTATTATTAGTAGTTGATGAAATGCCGCCACTTACACCTGAATTGGTTAAGCTTTCCGCGGATTTGGCCAACCACGTTTTTTCTTACCGAATTACAATTCTTAAGGCGATGCTTCCGCGGGTAATGCGCGCTAATTACCGTAAAATTTTGACACCTGTTTCGGCAAAAGCTAAAAAAATGCCCCTTTTTCAGGGGGATCCAGTTGACCTGTCTGATATAACCGATGTAAAGCAGGTAACCTTTGTGCGCAAACTTTTACGAAATGCTGATGCTAAAATTGAATATTTAGTTGAAAACAGGGCAAAAGTTAAGACGCAAAATCAGTATCTTTTAACGGAAGATAAAGCAGAGTACGTTAAAATTTATAATGCTTTGCGGCAAAATGCGGTAAAACAAAAACAACTTTTAATGGATATTATCGAAAACTATCAGCAGTATCCTAAGTTTCAGGATAATCTTGAAAGGGACGCCCAAGTTAATACTTCTACTCTAACCAGCGCTGTCAAAAAAGGCTGGTTTAAGAAAAAGGCGGTTGAAGTATACCGTGATCCCTTATCTGGTTTTAATGGTGATCCCAAGAAAAAAGCGATAACGTTGAATGACCAACAACAAAATGCCTTAAATGAGATAACTCCCGCAATTAATGAAAGAAAAGCACAAATATTTTTACTTGAAGGAATTACCGGCAGTGGTAAGACTGAGGTTTATTTGCATGCAATCAGTAAAGCCTTAAAACAAGGGAGAAATGCCCTAATGCTTGTACCGGAAATTTCGTTGACCCCGCAAATGGTGCGGCAGGTTAAAGCCCGTTTTGGTGAACAAGTTGCCGTATTGCACAGCGGTTTATCTGAGGGTGAATTATACGATGAATGGCGCAGAATTAGGCGTGGCGAGGTACGCGTAGTTGTTGGCGCCCGCAGCGCTGTTTTCGCACCCTTGACCAACATTGGCTTAATTGTGATTGATGAGGAACATGAATCTTCTTATAAACAGGAAGACAATCCCCGCTATCATGCTCGAGATGTCGCTATTTGGCGTAGTAAGTACAATCATTGCCCACTTGTTTTAGGTAGTGCCACCCCATCTTTAGATAGTCGTGCACGTGCCCAAAAGGGTGTTTACAAGCTTTTGCGTCTTACCAAACGCGCCAATAATAAAAAATTACCTGAAGTAAAATTAATTGATCTAAAACACGTGCAGTTCGCGGGCAGTCAATTTGACCTGTCCGTTGAATTAGTTGACGCAATTAAGGAAAGCTTAGCTAAAAAAGAACAGGTTATTCTAATGCTCAATCGCCGCGGCTTTGCTAACTTCATGCTCTGCAGGGAATGCGGCTACGTAATGAAGTGTCCTAACTGTGATCTATCTTTAACAATGCATAAGGATACCGGTGAAATGCAATGTCACTATTGTGGTTATACTGAGCCAATTCCAAAATGTTGCCCTAATTGTCATAGTTCACAAATTCGCTTTTTAGGGACTGGTACACAAAAGGTACAGGAGGAATTGCTGCAGCTTATACCAACTGCCAAAGTTTTACGGATGGATGTTGATACAACCAGACGCAAAGGCAGTTATAAGCGGATACTTGACGCCTTTGGCAACCATGAAGCAGATATTTTATTGGGTACGCAAATGATTGCGAAGGGTTTGGATTTTCCTAATGTAACCTTGGTAGGAGTAATTAATGCGGATACCGGGTTATGGGTGCCCGACTACAATGCTTCAGAGCGTACTTTTGAATTGTTAACCCAGGTTGCTGGCCGTGCCGGCCGAGCTGAAAAAACGGGCAAGGTACTCATTCAAACTTATAATCCTGAACATTATGCAATTAAGTTGGCGCAAACCCAGGATTATGAACGCTTTTATGGTTATGAAATGCGGGTACGTCATGCCGGTAATTATCCACCGTATTTTTATACCGTTTTAATTTCTGTTGCTTCTAAAAAAGAACAGAACGCGGCGCGTGAGGCTTTTACGATTAAAAGACGCCTACAACAGAATTTGCATGCAAGTACGATTATTCTTGGTCCCACACCAAGTGCAATTGCACGTCTAAAAAATCAATATTATTACCAAATACTGGTAAAATATAAATCAGAAGATAATCTTAATAAGTTGTTACATCAAATTCAGGATTCTGCGCAAGAAATTAAGAAATATGGACTGAATGTCTATATCGATAATGAGCCAGAGCGAATTATGTAAAGGGGGATGTTTAATGACATCTGTAATTTTCATGGGTACACCGGATTTTTCAGTTCCTGTTCTTAAGGGATTGGTAAAACACGGTTACGTAGTTAAGGCTGTAGTAACACAACCCGATAAAAGAGTAGGACGCAAACAGAAAATAACCAAAACTCCAGCTAAATTAGCCGCTGAAAAACTTAATTTGCCTGTTTTTCAACCTGCTAAACTTTCAGGCTCTAAGGAATTAGATAATTTAATTGCCATGCACGCAGATTTAATTGTTACTGCTGCTTATGGCCAATTTTTGCCGACTAAATTTTTAAAATCCGTTAAAATTGCCGCGGTTAATGTGCATGGTTCACTTTTACCAAAATATCGTGGCGGTGCACCGGTTCAATACTCATTGCTTAACGATGACGCTGAAACGGGGATTACTATTATGGAAATGGTCAAGAAAATGGACGCTGGGGATATTTATGCACAAAAAGCACTTAAAATTGAACCTGACGATACAACGGGCAGTCTTTTTACTAAACTTGCAATTTTAGGAAGAGATTTATTATTAGAAACCTTACCGAAAATTATTGATGGTAGCGTAAGAAAAATCCCACAAGATCCAGATAAAGTTGTTTTCTCACCAAATATTTCCAAAAAGCAAGAAAAAATCACTTTAAGTATGACAGCTACTGAAGCAAATAACTTAATCAGGGCTTTAAATCCTGATCCCGGTGCATATTTAATGGTAGATGGTAAGCGGCTTAAAGTTTGGAAAGCCAAGGTAAGTAAAGATCAAACCAAGCTTGAAGCAGGTAGCTTAGTTTCTAATAAAAATCGTTTTGCTATTAGTTTTGCAAACCATACAATTTTGGATTTACTTGAATTGCAGCCTGCAGGTAAAAAACGAATGACAGTGAAAAACTTTTTGAATGGTCAAGGTAGTAAATTTAAGCCAGAAGAGAAAATTATCGATGACTAAAAGTGCACGTGCAATCGCACTTGAAACCTTAATTCGGGTTTTTCGTGATGGTTCATATTCTAATATCAGTTTGAATAATAATTTGCGTGGTTCGCGGCTCTCACAGACGGATCGAAATTTTGCCACTAGGCTTGTTTATGGGACTATTCAATATAAAATATACTTAGAGTACCAATTAAAGGGGCTAGTTAAAACTAAGCTTAAAGAACCATATTTAAAACCGCTTCTTTTAATGTCGGCCTACCAAATTATTTTTCTTGATAAGGTTCCTAACCGTGCAACTCTAAATGAGGCTAACAAATTAGCTAAGCAATTCGGCGGGCGGCATTCATCCGGCTTTAGGATTGCTAATGGCGTGCTGCATGCGTTAATTAGACGAGGAACGATACTGCCTGATAAGATAGATTCGGTTAAATATTTAAGTGTAAAAGCGAGTGTCCCTGAATGGTTAGTTAATTACATTATTACTAATTGGGGAGAAAAAAGGGCAGCAAGTATTCTTAGCAGCATTAACACGCCTGCCAAAAATAGCGTGCGTCTATCGACTTTGTCGGATCAAAAGCAGACGATTGCAGAATTAAAGAAATTAAATTTTGCTCCACAAGATTCTAAACTGGCCAGTAATGAACTCATTTTGAGTCACGGTGGTGTTAGTACCACCCCGCCTTTTAAAGAAGGAAAGTTAACGATTCAAGATGAGGCAGCAAGTCTAGTTGTTGAAGCTTTTGATTTCTCCGGTGATGAGAAAGTTCTAGACGCGTGTAGTGCCCCAGGCGGTAAGACGACTCAAATTGCTGAGTATTTGCCGCATGGGCAGGTGACTGCCCTGGATATACACGAAAAGAAGCTTCGGTTAGTAAGACAAAATGCTAATAGAATGCATGTTGCCAACAGAGTGGTCACTAAGGCAATGGACGCCCGCAAAGTTGACCAATATTTTTCTGGGCAGCAATTTGCTAAAATATTAGTAGATGCCCCTTGTTCCGGATTGGGCTTGTTACGGCGTAAACCCGAAATCCGTTATACGAAAAGCATGAAGGATTTACTGAACCTGCAAAAGATCCAGCTGGACATTCTTGATCATGTTAGCAAGATTCTTGAAGAAAATGGAGAACTCATTTATTCTACCTGCACTTTTGCGGTAGAAGAGGATGAAAAAGTGGTTGAAATTTTCTTGAAGAATCATCCTAAGTTTGAATTGCGTCCCTTTAAATTGGCAAAAATTGAATCTAAAACAGGGATGTTGAAGATATTACCAGATAGTTATGGCAGTGACGGCTTTTTCATTGCTAAGTTTGTAGTACGAGGTTAGAGTTTTGATTGAAACAGCATTTGCTTCGAGTATTGGTAGAATACGAAAAAGCAATCAAGATTTTGTACAAGTTTTTAAGAACAAAAGTGGTGTAACCCTGGCTATTGTGTGTGACGGCATGGGCGGTCATCAAGGTGGTGACGTTGCCTCTGCTATGGCAGTTAGTCACTTAGGTCATAATTTTAAAAATACTGACTTTAGTGACAGCAAAATTGCCCATAAATGGTTAGAAGTACAACTTAATTCTGAAAACGAAACAATTCTAAAAACAGCTGATCGCTTTCCTGATTTAAATGGAATGGGGACAACTATTGTATTAACGATTGTTTTCGATACGACGGCTTTGATTGCTCACTTAGGTGATTCCCGTGCTTATAGCTATGCAGATGGCAAATTCACTCAATTGGTAGAAGACCATTCTTTGGTTAATGAATTAGTTAAAATGGGCCAAATTACTAAAGAACAGGCTAAACACCACCCACAGAAAAATATCATTACCCAAGCTCTAGGTGTTTCAAGTACGATCGATCCGGAATTTCGGGAAATAAAACTTCATGATGATGATATTATTATGCTGTGTACCGACGGGTTAACTAATTCATTAACTGATCCCCAAATTCAGCAAATTTTAGCAACTAAAGATTTATCACTTAAAGACCGCTGCAATAAATTAATTAATGAAGCCAATCGTTTGGGCGGTGGTGATAATATAACCGTTTGCTTGGTGTCAAGCAAGGGAGATGACGACAAGTGATCGATAAAGGTTATTTACTTGGCGATCGCTATCGCATCATTGATACCTTAGGCGAAGGCGGTATGGCCAACGTTTATTTGGCAGAAGACATTATTTTGCAGCGTAAAGTTGCGGTAAAAATCTTAAGGCTTGATTTACAAAAAGAACCACAGACTTTAGCCCGGTTTCAACGGGAAGCTTTGGCTACCAGTGAATTGAGTCACCCGAATATCGTTTCTGTGCTCGATGTAGGAACTGACCATGGCCTGCCATATATGGTTATGGAATACGTAGATGGTCCCAATCTAGAGGAGTATATTCAAAAAAAATCCCCCTTAGATTTGCACGAAGTTATTCGTATCATGGATCAAATACTGAGTGCGATGACTTTGGCTCACAAGCACAATGTTATTCACCGTGATTTAAAACCACAAAATGTTTTAATGGATAAAAAAGGCAATATCAAAATAGCTGATTTTGGTATTGCTGTTGCTTTAAACCAAAGTTCCATTACCCAAACTAACTCTGCGATGGGCTCGGTTCATTATATGTCCCCAGAACAAACCCGGGGTGGACTAGTTACCAAGCAGTCTGATATTTATTCTTTAGGAATAATACTTTATGAATTGATCACGGGGAAAGTACCGTTTAATGGCGATACTCCCGTTGCAATTGCGTTGAAGCACGCTCAGGAACCGATTCCATCCATTCGTAAAAAGGATCCTAAGGTACCACAAGCTTTAGAGAATGTAGTCTTAAAGGCCACTGCTAAAGATCCGCGAGATCGGTATGCCTCAGCTCAAGGGATGAAGGCAGATCTAGATACTAGTTTAGATCCGAGTCGTAAAGATGAACCGGTTTTTGTTCCTGCTCATAATATTAATACTGATGAAACCATTGTTTTACCTGGTTTTAAAGCAAATGGTGAAAAAACAGACAAGGATAAAGCAAATGCTTCCGATCAAAAAAAAGATGATGAGAAGAAGCCTAGTTTCTGGGAAAATATTAAAAAACATAAATGGTGGTGGATTCTTAGCGGCTTAGCTGCGATTGTAATCATCTTTATTATGGTTTTTGCATTAAATGGACGTGACACAGGGGATGTTCAGGTTCCCGACGTTACGAATTTGACGGAGAATTCTGCCCGTAATAAGTTGCAAGCAGCAGGCTTAGAAGTTGGCGAAATAAGCCATAAACATTCCGATAGCATAGATGCAGGGAAAATAATTTCAACTTCTCCAGGTGCTGGCGATCCGATTGCGAAGGGTAAAACTGTTGATTTAGTTGTTTCTAATGGAGCTGGCATGGTTAAAGTTCCTGATATGACCGGGAAAGACTATGTTAGTGCCGCTAAGAAATTAAGCAAATTAGGTTTCGACGTGATCCGAAAAGATCAATCTTCGAATACTGTAGCTGTTGGTAATATTATTAGCCAAAGTATCGCTGCCGGTGTCGAAGTAAAACCTAAACAAACTACAATTACCCTTGTAGTTTCAAAGGGTAAAACTGTTAGTCATAAAAAGAATACGATTAAACTTAAAGATTTACGGAATTACTCTTTAAAGGGTGCACAAGATTATGCTAAGGATAATCATTTAACTCTGCAGGCGACCCAAAAGTATTCAGATACTGTTGAAAAGGGTATGGTTATCTCAATGAGTCCTGAAGCTGGAACTGAAGTAGAAAGTGGTTCGACGATCACCATTAGTGTTTCTAAGGGACCAAAGCAAAATCAGGATAAAGATTCCAGTGTTACAAAGACATTTACGGTAAATTATAAGGCTCCAGGTAAAGATCAAAGTAGTTCTGACAAAGATAAGGGTAATCACGTGCAGATTTATATTTCTGATGATGATCATTCTCTCAGTAACATTTATCGTGATTTGTATATTAAACATGATATGAGCTTCTCAATCCCATTTTCATTAAAAGATGGATCAGGTGAATTGCGGGTTGTCCGTGATGGTCAAACCGTATTAAATGAAAAGGTAACTAAATGATTAAACAAGCAGAAGGCATTGTCGTCAGTTTGCTGGCCGGCTTTTACGATGTCGAAACAAGTAGCGGTATAGTGCGCACTAGAGCCCGTGGCGTTTTTAGACAAAAAAAGCAAAAACCGGCTGTTGGTGATTATGTCAAAATTCAAGTAGATGATCATGGGACAAGTTACCTAATTGAAATTGCGCCCCGAATTAATCGAATTGGGCGGCCAGCAGTTGCTAACGTTAGTCACGTTCTGTTAGTCATGTCTGCGGTTCAACCAGATTTTTCTTTGCAATTACTTGATCGCTTCTTGACTTTCTTTTCGTGGAAAAAAGTTAAAGTAAGTATTTATTTGTCTAAGAGTGATCTGGCTACTGAAGAGGAATTACTGAAAATAAAGAAAATTCTCGCTTATTATGAACAGATTGGTTATCCCGTGTTTTACAGTTGGCAGGACCTGTCAGCAAAAATATCTAAGATGATCACGAAAAAGCAAATTTGGACATTAGCGGGACAATCTGGTGCCGGTAAGTCAACCTTACTTAACCACTTAAAGAAGGGTCTTAATCAGGCTACAGCTGCTATTTCAACCAGTTTGAACCGTGGCAAGCACACAACCAGGAGAGTACAATTGTTTCCTTTGGGTCAGGGCTTTTTAGCTGATACGCCTGGTTTTTCCGCAATTGATTTAACACCGATTAAGTTGACGGATTTACGTAATTATTTCGTTGAATTCAAAAAAGCTAGCGTTAACTGTAAGTTTCGTGGTTGTCAACATATAAAAGAACCAGCCTGCGAGGTTAAACGGTTGCTCAAAGCCGGGCAAATAAGGCAGAGTCGTTATGATGATTACGTAGCAATCAGGGAAGAAATTAGTACCGGGCGTATTCCTGAATATTTAAAGTGAGAAGGAGAGAACATGTTAATTGCACCATCAATCTTAAATGCAAATAATTTAGACTTAAAAAAAGATATAAAAGAAGCTACGGCTGCCGGAATCACCCGCTTTCATATTGATATTATGGATGGGCATTTTGTGCCCAACTTATCTTTTGGACCGCAAATGGTAAGTGATTTTAAGCGTGAATTTCCTACAACAGAGGCAGAAATTCACTTAATGAGTGATAAACCAGATGTTTTGGTTCCGGCGTTTGTTAAGGCTGGAGCTGATTTGGTTGAAATCCATTATGAGGCGATGAGTGAAGAAAAAGTTAACCACTGGCTTGATTATTTAATTGCAAATAATGTAAAGGCTGGCTTAGTGTTAAATCCCGATACACCGGTTTCGGTTTTAAATAAGTTTGTTTCTAAGCTAGACCAGGTATTATTGATGACGGTTTATCCCGGATTTGGCGGACAAAAGTTTATAGCTGATTCACCTAAACGGATTAAGAAGACGCGCCAACTGCTTACTAAAGCTGGTAAGGATATTCCAATTGAAGTTGATGGCGGTGTTAACGGACAAACTGCTATGTTGGCTAAAGATGCTGGAGCAGATGTCTTTGTTGCGGGTTCTTATATTTTTAAGAATGGAAATATTACTGAACAAGTTAAGAAATTAACAGAGATTTTACGATGAAAGCTTATGCCTTATTAGGTGGTCCTGAGGAAGAATGGCCGCAGAATATAAAAAATGATTTTGCCTTAGCACAGCAAAAAAATGATTTGCTTATTGGTGTTGATCGGGGAAGTTTATTATTAGAGGAGATGGGCCTAATTCCTGATCTTGCAATTGGAGACTTTGATTCACTTGAAAAAAGCGAATTGGCCAAGATTGATAGCAGTGTCCCTGATATTCGTTATTCGAGCCCAATAAAAGACGCCACGGATTCTGAATTAATGGTGAAGATAGCTTTTGAAGATTATCACGTTGATTCTCTAACGATATTGGGTGCAACCGGAGGACGGATCGATCATTTTTTGATTAATTTGTTTATGATTTTAAATCCTAAGATAAATAAGTATGCCGAAAAGATTACTTTATTGGATAAGCAAAATTTACTGAATTTTTATATTCCAGGCCAGCACGTGATTAATAGAAAAGCGGGTTATAATTACGTTGGTGTTGCTGATCTTAGCGGGGTTAAAGATTTAAATATTGAAGGGGCTCGCTATGAATTGGCTAATTATAGTAATTCTTATCCGTTAATTTTTGGATCAAATGAATTTTTACCTGATAAAGATACTTTTGAGATAAGTTTTAAAAAGGGAACGGTAGCAATTATTTATTCTAAAGATATTAATCGTTTCCATAATATATAAAAAAACAGCATTTTTAAAAATGCTGTTTTTTTCTTTTTAAAATTGTTCGAAAAAAAAGACTTACAAAATTTCTTCTGTAAGTCTTACTTAATATTTAAGCACGAGTAACTTCACCAGACTTTAAAGCCTTGGTTGAAACCCATACACGTTTTGGTTTGCCGTTAACAAGAATACGAGCTTTTTGAAGGTTTGGCTTCCAAGCGCGACGAGCTGAATTTAATGAGTGTGAACGCTTGTTACCAAAAGTAGTCTTTTTACCTGTTACATAATCTTTTGCCATTTGCTAAACCTCCTTTATTTGTGTTTTCATACTTATTAAGGATAGCATGTGTTTAGAAGTAATTCAACCTGAAAAGAATTTTTTATCAAAGGGATTTTTTAATTTATAGTTAAATATATGATAAAATAAATACATATATTTAAACAATGAGACGGAGGATAAACATGGCTGTTAAAATCAAAACAAAAGATGGTTTGATTGATATTTCAAATGGAGTAATTGCAACTGTTGTTGGTAATGCAGCTACGTCTAATTACGGCGTTGTTGGAATGGCATCAAAGAATGTTATTCGCGATGGTTTCGATGGAATTCTTAATCGAGCAAATTATAAACGTGGTGTTGTTGTTAAGTCAGAAAACAATCAAATCACGGTTGATGTTTATATTATTGTTGGTTATGGTTTGAAGATTTCTGAGGTAAGCCGTAACGTGCAAGACAGTGTGAAATTTAACTTGAAGAATCAACTTGGTATTGATACAAAAGCCGTTAATGTCATCGTTCAGAGTGTTAAAGTGCTTGACGAGTAACGCAAACGGAGGTTAAGAATATTGGTTTTAAAGGAAATAGATAGTAAGAAATTTAGGGATATGGTTCGTGTGGCCACCCACAGAATTGGTAAAAACGCGAAATTTGTTAATTCGTTGAACGTTTTTCCAGTTCCAGATGGTGATACTGGTACCAATATGAATTTAACTATTGAGAGTGGTGCTAAAGCAGTTGCCGAAAACCCTAGTTCTAAAGTTGGCGATCTGACTGAAAGTCTATCTAAAGGGATGCTGATGGGAGCACGTGGTAATAGTGGTGTTATCTCATCTCAGCTATTCAGGGGCTTTTATAAGGCTACTCAAGGCATGAATACTTTGACTGCACAAGAATTGGCAAATGGCTTTACAAATGGTGTTGCTACTGCTTATAAGGCAGTTATGAAACCTGTTGAGGGTACCATTCTGACCGTTGCTCGTGTTGCTGCGCAAGATGGTGCGAATAAAGCTAACGAAAGTGATGACGTTGAAGAAGTAATGAAGGCCGTAGTTGAAGGTGCCAAGAAGGCATTGAAGTCTACCCCTGATTTGCTTCCAGTGTTGAAACAAGTTGGCGTCGTTGATTCCGGTGGTCAAGGATTACTCTTTATTTATGAAGGCTTTTTAGAGGGCCTATTAGGGGAAAACTTTGCTGATCAGTATCAACCAGATGAAACTGAAATGGATGAAATGATCAACGCAATGCACCACCAATCAGTTCAAAGTCAATTAGCCACTCAAGATATTAAAAATGGTTATTGTACCGAAATTATGGTCGATTTAACGGCTGATATTCCTAATAAGAAGCCATTTAACCTTGATGAATTTAGAAAACATTTATCTGGTTTAGGCGATTCTCTGTTAGCAGTTTCTGATGATGAAGTTGCTAAGGTGCACGTTCATACTGAACATCCCGGGGAAGTTTTCCAATATGGTAGTCAATTTGGCCAATTAGAAAAAATTAAAATTGATAACATGCGAATCCAGCACGAAACAATTGTTAATAATAACGAAGAGAAACAAAAGAGTGTTGATTTTGCTGTTATTGCTGTTGCTTCAGGAAACGGTATTCGTAAGCTCTTTGAAAGTGAAGGGGTTAACCGAATTATTTCAGGTGGTCAAACAATGAACCCATCAACCCAGGATATTGCTGACGCTATTAAGAAGTCGGGTGCTAAGAAGGCCATCGTTTTACCTAATAATGGTAATATTGTGCTTGCAGCTAAACAAGCTGCTGAAGTAAGTGATATTCCTGTAGGAATTGTCCCAAGTAAGACTATTTCTCAAGGTCTGACTTCAATGCTTTCATTCAATCCAGATGATTCAGTAGAAGACAACGTTAAGAATATGACTGAAGATTTGGATACGGTTGTTTCCGGTCAAGTTACCCAAGCTAACCGTGATACTACTATTGATAAGGTTGAAGTTCATAAAAATGATTACTTAGGCATTGTTGATGGCAATATCCGTGTAGATGATCCTGATATGATCAAAGCAACTACTAAGATGATCGAAAAGATGTTGAATGAAGATTCTGAGATTATTACCATCATGTTTGGTCGGGATGCAAGTAAAAAAGATGCTGATAAGGTTGTAGCTGACCTTAAGAAGAAGCATGATGACCTTGAATTTGAGATTCATGATGGTGGTCAGCCGGTTTATCACTTCTTGATTTCCGTTGAATAAAATGATTAATAATGCATTGTTTGCTCCTGTTACAGATTTAAAGGGTGTAGGGACAAAGACTGCAGCTAACCTTGGAAGCTTGGGCATTTATAGTATTTACGATTTACTATTTTATTTTCCTTTTCGCTATGATGAATTACAGACATTACCACTCGACCAGATCATGGACGGTCAAAAAGTTTTGTTAAAAGGAGTTGTAGCCACAGAAGCTTTTGTAAGTCGATTTGGTTATAAAAAGAGTCGCTTAAGCTTTAAAATGCGCATTGACCATGATATTATCATGGTCAATTTTTTTAACCAGCCTTGGTTAAGGAAAAAAGTTGAAATTGGTAAAGAAGTTGCTGTTTACGGTAAATATAACGTTGCCCGGCAAAGTCTATCTGGATTTAAATTTGTAGCCGCTAAAGAAAACGACAGTGGCATGGCGCCAATTTACCCCGTTAATAAACACATACGGCAAAAGAAATTAGTTGACCTGATTAATTTAGCAATTAATGATTTTTTGAATAAAGTGACCGATGTTGTGCCGGAAGCTGTCCGTAGGAAATATCGTTTGCTTAGTGATCAAGAAATCATTCAAAAGATGCATCATCCGAAGAATCCCAATGAGGCTAAATTAGCTAAAAGAAGTGCTATTTTTCGTGAATTCTTTATTTTTGAAACAGAAATAGCCCTTTTATCAAGTGCAAATTCTCATCATTCTAAAGGATTTGCTAAACATTACGATCTGTCAGAAGTTGCTAAGTTAACTAAGTCATTGCCGTTTGAATTATCAAATGATCAAAAACAGGTAGTTAATGAAATTTTTGCAGATATGCATTCAGAACGACAGATGCAACGGCTTTTACAAGGGGACGTTGGCTCTGGTAAGACGGTTGTGGCTGTTTACGCACTTTTTGCTGCAGTAACTGCCGGTTATCAGGCTGCATTGATGGTTCCCACCGAAATTCTGGCGACACAGCATTTTAAAAAAATTGATGAATTACTTCGGCCATTGGGAGTTCGGATAGCTCTTCTTACCGGTAATACGAAAACGATGGAACGGCGAGAAATTTACCGTGAAATTACTGATGGTACGATTAATATTGTCATTGGGACGCATGCGTTAATTCAAAAGAAGGTTATCTTTAAAAAATTAGGTTTGATTATTATTGATGAACAACACCGTTTTGGTGTGGGTCAAAGACAAGCACTGATTAATAAGGGAAATCATCCCGATATTTTAGCAATGACAGCTACACCAATTCCACGGACACTGGCTTTGACGGTGTACGGTGAGATGTCGATTTCAGAAATTCGTCACCTTCCGTCAGGTCGAAAGCCAATCATTTCTTCTTGGAAGACCAGTAATCAAATGAAGGAAGTTTATGCATTAATGCATAAACAATTGGCGCAGGGTTTTCAAATTTATGCTGTAACTCCGCTTATTACTGAATCTGAAGCGGTTGATTTGAAAAATGCGGAAGAATTACATACTAAATTGAGTCATGATTTTCCGGATCAAAAAGTAGTGCTTTTGCACGGACAAATGCCTGGTCCTAAAAAAGATGAGATTATGGCTGATTTTTCTGCTGGTAAGATCGACATTTTAGTTACAACTAGTGTGATCGAAGTCGGGGTTGATGTTGCTAACGCAAATATGATGATCATTTATAACGCTGATCGTTTTGGTATTAGCCAATTGCACCAGTTGCGTGGCCGAATCGGTCGGGGCCATACCCAAAGTTACTGTATTTTTATGGCTGACCCTAAAACAGAGGCTGGTAAAGCAAGAATGAAAATTGTTGCTTCAACTACCGATGGATTTAAGCTGGCTGAAGAAGACCTCAAAATGCGTGGTGAAGGCGACTTGTTTGGTAAGGCACAATCAGGGCTTCCTGAATTTCGTGTTGGTAACGTGGTTAATGATTACAATACTTTAGTTGTTGCCCAGAAAGTTGCCCAGAAGTTGGTTCAGAACGATCCTGAGTTACAGGATAAATCCCATAATTCTTTAAAACAGGTGCTAGAATATAAACAATTAGAACAAGAACGAGCATAGAAAAGATTGTGATAAATTAATGAGAACAATAGCTATTGATGCAATGGGCGGCGAGCATGCGCCTAAGGCAATTACCGATGCGGTTTTGCACGCAAAACCAGAATTAAAACAAACCAAATTTGTTTTGTTTGGTGATGAAGAAAAATTAAAGAAATTAATTCCGGCTGACCAATTAGATGATCGTCTGACAATAGTTCCGACTACTGAGGTAATCGAGGATCAGGATGAGCCCGTTAAAGCCATTCGGAAGAAGAAAAATTCTTCGATGGTGGTTGCAGCCAACTACGTTAAAGACGGTAAGGCAGACGCTTTGTTGTCCTTAGGCAATACCGGTGCCCTTCTTACCTCTGGAATTTTTATTGTCGGTCGGATTAAAGGTATTGCCAGACCAGCTTTAATGCCTACTTTACCAGTAGAAAATTCAGATATTGGTTTTAACATGATCGATGTTGGTGCTAATGCGCAAAGCAAACCAGAATATCTTTTACAGTGGGCTAAAATGGCTTCATACTATGCTGAAAAAGTACGTGATGTATCTAATCCACGCGTTGCCCTTCTTAATAATGGTGCGGAAAGTGATAAAGGTGACGATGTTCACCAAGAAGCGTACAAACTTTTGAAGGCAAGTGATTTGAATTTCACTGGTAATATTGAAGGAAATGAATTGTTGCTTGGCAAAGCTGATGTTGTGGTAACGGATGGCTTCACCGGTAATTCAGTTCTGAAGAACACCGAAGGAACTGCCAGCGTATTAATTCATATGTTAAAGGATAGCCTTCTTAATAATGGTTTTATGACCAAAGTGGGTGCATTACTGATTAAGAATGCCTTAAAGTCTCTGGTTGCTAAATTTGATACTGCCAGGTATGGTGGTGCCGCACTGCTTGGCTTAAATGCACCGGTAGTTAAAACGCATGGGCGCTCAGGAGAACGAGCAGTTTACTACACAATTAAGCAAGTAGATAAAATAGTAGCGGAAAAATTAACCGATGAATTTAAATTAGAATTTTCTAAGAAAAATTAATTGCTTTAGCTAAAGAAAGAGGAGTTAAGAATGTCAGAAGAAGAAATTTTTAATAAGATTAAGAATATGTTAGCCGATAACTTTGATGTTAAAAAAGATAAAATTACCGAAAAGACTAATTTTACTAAGGATCTGGATGCAGATTCAATCGATTTAGTTGAATTTATCTTGCAGCTGGAGGATGAATTTGGTTCTGAAATTCCCGATGCAGATGCTGAAAAGATCCAAACCGTTGGGGATGCAGTTTCATATATCAAAGCACACCAAAAATAATTTCTCACAAAAATCTCATTTTTGATTTGCATGTGACCAGTATGATGTATATAATTAGAAAATAAATAAAATATTTAAGTATCTTTTAATAATTATTAGAAGATTTGAGATGGAGGAATGTGCTTTGGAAAAACAAAGTGATCTCTTATTAGATATCCAACATTTGCATACTGCTTATCGTTTACAAGGAAAATTTTATGACGCTGCGGATGATATTAATTTAACTCTTAAGCGGAATGAAATTTTGGCAATTGTAGGTGAATCTGGTTGTGGTAAGAGTACAATCGCAGCAAGCATTATTGGCTTGTATGATCATAAAAATACGAGAGTTACCGGAGACATTCTTTATAATGGCTTAAACCTTGTTGGTTTAAATGAATCTCTTTTTGATAAGATCAGGGGAGATAAAATAGGGATGATTTTCCAGGATCCACTCGCTAGTTTGAATCCACTGATGCGTGTTGGTGATCAGGTTGCAGAAACTCTTTACTATCACACGGATATGGATGAGAAAAAGCGTCATGCCCGGGTAATTGAACTATTCAATCAGGTTGGTATGCCTAAGCCTGAAGAAATGTATTCAATGTATCCATTTGAACTTTCAGGTGGCCTGCGTCAACGTGTTGTTATCGCGATGGCAATTGCATGTAAACCAGAAATTATTATTGCTGATGAGCCAACAACTGCTTTAGACGTAACTATCCAAGCTCAAATCTTGGATTTACTGGAAGATATTCAAAAAGAAACGCAATCAGGTATCATTTTGATCACCCATGATCTTGGGGTTGTTGCAGAAACGGCTGATGAAGTAGCCGTTATGTATGCGGGACAAATCGTTGAAAAAGCAGATGTCAAAACTATTTTTGAACATCCTTTACATCCGTATACCCGTTCACTTTTGAATTCCATGCCGCAAACAGAGGATGAAGATGACGCTGATTTACACGTTATTCAGGGTACTGTTCCTTCACTTAAGAATATGCCTCGTGAAGGTGATCGGTTCGCTGCTAGGATCCCATGGATTCCGGCAAGTGCTCACGAAAAAGATCCAGTAATGCATGAAGTTAAACCAGGACACTGGGTAAGATGTACTTGCTGGAAGACGTTCCACTTTGAAAATGAAGATAATGTGGCAAGTGGGGAGTAACATATGGCTAATGAAATAATTCAAATTAAAGATTTAAAAGTCCATTACCCAATTCGGTCTGGATTTTGGAACCGGATTACTGATTATGTTCGTGCCGTTGATGGTATTAGCATTTCAATTAACGAGGGTGAAACTTATGGCCTAATTGGTGAATCTGGTTCTGGCAAGTCCACCACCGGTAAGGCAATCGTTGGTGTTGAACCCGTTACCAGTGGTCAGATCATCTATAAGGGTGTAGATGTTACTAAGTCTAGAAATAGAAAAAGGCTTAATTACAATAAAGATGTCCAAATGATTTTCCAGGATTCAATGTCTAGTTTGAATCCCAGAAAGAGAATTGAAGATATTATTGCTGAACCGATTCGAAATTTTGAAAATTTAACTACTGATCAAGAACGTGATCGGGTACAAGAATTACTTGATATCGTAGGGATGCCTAGTGATGCTATTTATAAATATCCACATGAGTTCTCAGGTGGTCAAAGGCAGAGAATAGGGGTTGCGCGTGCGGTAGCCACGCACCCTAAATTGATTGTTGCTGATGAACCGACCAGTGCCTTGGACTTATCCGTTCAAGCTCAAGTTTTGAACTTTATGAAGCATATTCAACAACAATATGATATTGCTTACCTATTTATCTCCCATGATTTAGGGGTTGTAAAGCATATGTCAGAAAATTTGGCAATTATGCACCGAGGACGTTTGGTTGAATTAGGAAGCCGGGAAGCTATCTATAAACATCCAATACATATTTATACTAAGCGTTTACTTTCAGCCATTCCGGTTGTTGACGTGGAACACCGTGCAGAACACAAGAAGCACCGCCAACAAGTAGAGAAAGAATTCCAGGAGAATCAAAGCAAATGGTATGACCAAGATGGAAGAGTCTTTCCATTACAAAAGGTTGCACCCAATCACTGGGTAGCACTTCCTAAGGAACGAGCTCAAAAAGAGGAAGAAAAAGTAGAGGAGAGTGATTAAGAATGTGGAAAACAGTTTTACGACGTATATTAATTATGATCCCACAATTGATTATCCTAAGTATTTTGGTCTTCTTCTTGGCTAAAATGATGCCTGGTGATCCATTTAGTGGACATATAAACCCTAATACGGATCCTAAACAATTGGCTGCTTTGAAACAAGCTGCTGGGTTAAATGATCCATTTTATATTCAATATTTTAGGTGGATTGGCAATATATTCCATGGTGACTTCGGTACAAGTTATATTCAACATGTGCCAGTTATTTCGTTAATTGCTGATCGAGCGGTAAATACTTTTTGGTTATCACTTTTAACAACTATTTTGACTTATGCGATTGCTATTCCTCTGGGAATTGCTGCTGGTCGTTACCAAGACCAATGGCAAGATCAAGCTGTTCAAATTTTTAACTATATTACCTTGGCTGTCCCTGGGTTTGTATTTTATATTTTAGTATTATGGTTATTTGGATTTGTATTAGGCTGGTTTCCTATTTCAGGTTCTGTTTCCGCAAATGCAACAGGATTTTGGGGTGTTTTAGGTAGTCGATTTTACCATATGATTCTTCCAGCGATTTTATATGCTTTGATTACAACAACTTCCATTGTTCAGTATTTACGAACTGGGATCGTAGACAATAAAGTAGAAGACTATGTACGAACAGCACGTAGTAAAGGTGTTCCTGAAAATGTAGTCTTTCATAAACATATTTTACGGAATTCACTTTTACCAATTGCTGCCTTCTTAGGGAATACTATTACTGGATTACTCAGTGGTTCTATGATTATTGAATCTGTATTTAGTTATCCAGGTATGGGTAAACTATTCCTAGACTCAATTTCACAGCGTGATTATACTACCCTGACCGCCTTGATTCTTATATTTGGTATTTTGACATTATTAGGTAACTTATTATCGGATATCATTATGAGTATTATTGATCCACGGATCAGAATTAAGTAAGGGAGGAGAATATAATGGCTAATAAGAAAGCAAATACTGAAAAGCAAAATATAAAAAGTAAAAAGCCTGAAGTTTCTCTTCCACCTTCTGGTTTTAAGGTTGCAATGCGCGAAATTTGGCGTGATAAAGTTGCTAGGTTTGCCTTGTTCTTGATCATTCTAATTTTGTTATTCACCTTTGGTGGATCCCTATTCTTGAATAAAGGTCAAATTACAGAAATAAATATTGCCGACGCCTATTATGGCTGGGGTGAAGCTGGACACCTGTTAGGAACTGATGACGGTGGCCGTGACATTCTTAAACTGTTAATGATGGGTGGCCGTAATTCTATTTTAATTGGACTTTCAGTAACCGTGATTACTGAGACGGTCGGATTAGTAATAGGTCTAGTTGCTGGTTATTATGGTGGAATAGTCGATTCAATTATTATGAGAATTGTTGACTTTATCCAAATCTTACCAGAATTACCAATTATTATTGTTTTGACTACAGTTATTCCTAATTATAATGCTGTGACACTGGTATTTTTGATCTCAATGTTTGGCTGGACAACGACAGTGCGGTATTACCGTTCATTTGTTTTGTCTCAGCGTGGTCGTGATTATGTTTTGGCTTCTAAAACATCTGGATCATCAGACTTACAAATTATGTTCCGTGAAGTTTTACCCAACATTACATCAATGATTATTATTGATGTTGTTATAACTGTTGCCGGGAATATTGGTATTGAAACAACATTATCCTTTATTGGTTATGGTCTGCCAACAACAACGCCATCACTTGGTACTTTGATTGGATTTGCTAATGATCCGGTTAACGTTATCAGTCGATCATGGTTATGGCTGCCAGCTACGATTTTATTACTAACTATTTCCTTGAGTATTAATTATGTTGGTCGTGCTTTGCAACGAGCAGGGGATGCAAGACAGCGTGAAAATTAAATAATAATAAATTTACTGCAAATGACTCTATCCAAAAAGATAGAGTCTTTTTTTGCATAATTTAAGAAAAATAATAGAAAATATCAAATAAATTTAATTTGATAATTCAGGATTTAATTTTATTTTAATAAAACTATTGCTTTTTTAATTTTGTATGCTAATATCTATTTATCAACTTATTTTAAGAACCTTGATATGGTTCATTCCAATGAATAGGAGGAACAATGATATGAAAGCAACAAAAATTCTTGGTTCAATAGGTATTATTACCACGGCTACCTTGGCACTAGTAGCTTGTGGTAAAAATAATAATGCTAATACAACAAAAAAAGATTTTCCCGCTGCAACACCCAAGAAGGTTTCTAAGCAGGGTGGCACGCTAAATGTAGCTGTTGAAACAGATACTCCATTTACTGGTATTTTTTCAGAGGAATTAAAAGATTCTCAATTTGATGCCGATGTTGCTTCACCAGGTGATGAAGAGTTATTTGATACTAATGATCATTATAAGATTAATAATAAGGGCCCAGCTACCTTAAAACTTGATCGTAAGGCTAGCACAGCTACCATAACGGTTAAAAAGGGAGTTAAATGGTCAGATGGCAAACAAGTAGTTGCCAAGGATTTGGAATACGCATATGAGATTTTGGGTAATAAGAAAACAAATTCTCCCAATTACAGTAGTCAATTTGAACTGATTAATGGTATGAAGGAATATCATGAAGGTAAGGCTAAAACCATTTCAGGTCTTGAAATGCCTGATGGTGAAAATGGGCGTACACTTATTATTCATTTTAAACAATTAAAGCCAGGTATGTACTACACTGGTAATAATTATTTCTGGGAATGGGCGGAACCATATCATTATTTAAAAGATATTCCACTCAGTAAATTGCAATCTTCTGATCAAATTAGGAAAAACCCTTTATACTTTGGAGCATTTAGAGTCCAAAAGATGACTCGTGGACAATCTGTAACTTGGGTTCCTAATAAATATTACTGGCGTGGTAGACCAAAATTAAACAAAATTATCTATCAAGTTGTTTCACCTAATTCAACTTCACAGGCAATTAAAAGCCACAAATTTGATGTTGCCACTGTAATTAATTCGCAGTGGAATCAAGTTAAAGGGACTAAAAATGTTAATTTTATCGCCGATATACCATTGTCTTATTCCTATCTTGGCTTTAAGGTAGGTAAATGGGATTCTGCTAAAGGTAAAAATGTAATGAATCCTAAATCCAAGATGGCTAATAAGTCTCTGCGTCAAGCTATAGGTTATGCAATGAATGTTGATGCTGTAGAAAAGCGTTATACTCAAGGCTTGAGCTTTCAAGTACCAACTTTAATCCCAGAACAGTTTGGTGATTACTTTGATAAAAATGTTACGGGTTATCGTTATAATCTTAAGAAAGCTAATTCGATTTTGGATAAGGCTGGTTATAAGAAAAAAGGTAAATGGCGTGTTCAACCTGATGGCAAGCCGCTAACTATTCATTTGGCAGCGATGTCTGGTGATTCAACTCAGGAACCAATTTTCCAAAATTATATTCAGCAATGGCATAAGATCGGTTTAAACGTTAAATTAACGGGTGGTCGTTTAACTGAATTTAATTCCTTCTATGATAAGGTTCAGCATGATGATCCATCGATTGATATGTATATAGCAGCTTGGTCACTTTCAAATGAACCATCGCAAGAAGGCCTATATGGTGAAAAAGCACCAATGAATTATGAACGTTTTGTTACTCCAGAGAACAACAAACTGCTTAACGAAATGGATTCACAAAAAGCATTCAATCACAAATATCGTGTTCAAAAATTCCATGAATGGCAACGATATATATTTAATGAAGCTTTCGTAATCCCACTTTATAATTCGTATGACGTAAAGGCTATTAATAATAAAATAACTGGATATTCAACTAAACCTTCGCAGGAAAATAATAATCATCCGCTTTGGTATCAAGTTGGTTATACTAAATAAAAGTTTGAAGGGTATCTTTACTTAATTATTAAGTAAAGATATTTTTGTGTAATAGACAGTTAAGATTAAAAATATATAAAAATCTTTGAACGAACAAATAAGTAAGTATAATTTCTATTATTTTGAATTTCCCCTATGTTACAGTTTTCTTGTTTAGATTTTATTTATTTTGAATTTTGATTTTGAATCAAGAAAATGTAAAGAATTAATTTGTTTTTAATAAAGAATGTTGATTCACTAACTTATTATGATACTATTTAACTAATGATTTGTATTAATAAAGTATAATTTGTTATAACGATAGGAGTTGTTACTGCGGCTGCACTAGCTTTAGTAGCATGTAGTAAAAGTGGTAATACTAACGTAAATACTAAAAAGAATTTTCCAACCGCAACCCCAAAGAAAGCTACCAAACAGGGTGGTACAGTTAAGGTATCCCTTGAGACAGATACACCATTTACCGGTATTTTTTCTGATGAGTTAGCAACCACAGCTGTTGATTCAAGCGTTGCTGAACCTGGTGAAGAATCTTTGTTTGATACTGATAATCACTATAAAATCAATGATAAAGGTTCTGCTACCTTAAAATTAAATCAGAATGCCAAGACTGCTACTATTACTATGAAAAAAGGTGTTAAGTGGTCTGATGGTAAGCAAGTAAATGCTAAAGACTTAGAATATTCTTATGAAATTTTGGCTAATAAGAAGACTGCTTCTCAAAGATACAATAGCAAATTTGAAGATATTAATGGTATGAAAGAATACCATGAAGGTAAAGCTAAGACTATTTCAGGAATTGAAATGCCTGATGGTGAAAATGGTAGAACAATTGTCCTTCATTATAAGCAATTAAAACCAGGGATGTATTATAGTGGTAATGGTTACTTCTCTGAAGATGCTGCACCATATCATTATTTAAAGAACGTACCATTTAATAAATTACAATCCTCTGACCAAATCAGGAAGAGGCCTTTGTATTATGGACCATTTAAAGTACAAAAATTAGTTCGAGGCCAATCTGTAACCTGGGTTCCAAATAAATATTATTGGCGTGGTAGACCAAAATTGAATAAAATTGTTATTCAGGTTGTGTCTCAAAATTCAGCTTCACAGGCAATTAAGAGTCATAAATTTGATGTTGCACAGGTGGTAAACTCACAGTGGAACCAAGTGAAAGGTACAAAGGGTGTTGATTTTATTGGTCAAATACCTTTACAGTATTATTACCTTGGCTTTAAAGTTGGTAAGTGGAATACTGCCAAAGGTAAGAATGTGATGAATAAGAATGCAAAGATGAATAGTAAACCATTGCGTCAAGCTATAGGTTATGCCATGAACGTCGATGCAGTTGATAAACGTTACACACAAGGTTTAAGTTTCCAAGTACCAACATTAATTCCAGAAGGATTTGGTGATTACTTTAATAAGGATGTTAAAGGTTATCATTATGACCTTAAGAAAGCTAACCAAATTTTGGATAAAGCAGGTTACAAGAAGAAAGGTAAATGGCGTGTACAACCAAATGGTAAGCCATTAACAATTCATTTCATGGCTATGACAGGTGATTCTACGCAAGAACCAATTGTTCAAAATTATATTCAACAGTGGCATAAAATCGGTCTGAACGTTAAGTTAGCAGGTGGTCGTCTAACTGAACCTAATTCTTTCTATGATAAAGTACAACATGATGATCCATCAGTTGATATGTTTAGTGCTGGTTGGACTTTAGCAAGTGAACCTTCACAAATAACCATGTTCGGCGAAAATAGTGTTCAAAACTATGAACGATTTGTAACTCCAGAGAATAATAAGTTGCTTAACGAAATGGATTCACAAAAATCCTTTAATCACAAGTATCGTGTTCAAAAATTCCATGAATGGCAGCAATATATGTTTGACCAAGCCTACGTTATTCCTACAGATAATGCTTACAGCATTTCCGCGGTTAATAGTAAACTGACTGGTTATTCAACCAAACCGTCAAAGAACAACAACGGAAACCAATTATGGTACCAAGTTGGTTATGTTAAATAAATTAAATTTTTAAAGTGAAAGAGGCTACTTCTTTATGGAAGTGGTCTTTTTTGCTATCATTTTATAGGCTTAAAACTGTTATAATTAATAGTTGTGAGAGGGCAGTGAAGATGGTTAGTACAAAATTTATTAAAAAATTAGATACAAAATATGGAGTTAAATTTCATAATGAAAAGTTATTAGAAGAAGCATTTACCCACTCTTCTTATTCAAATGAACATCCACACGATGGAATTCGCGATTATGAAAAATTGGAATTTTTGGGGGATGCCGTCCTTGAATTGGCTGTTTCAGATTATTTGTACCGGCATTTTAACAAATTAAATGAAGGGCAATTAACCCGTTTAAGGTCAAATATAGTTGATACCGCGGGATTCTCAAAGTTTGCCTTTCAGTGTGGCTTTCAAAATGAAATTAATTTAGGCCACGGTGAAGAAAAGGCTGGGGCACGTTCCAGAAAAACTTTGCTAGAAGATGTTTTTGAAGCTTTTAACGGCGCCCTTTTCTTAGACCAGGGAATGAGTTCTGTTCAGCATTTTCTACATTTAACCGTTTATCCGCAAATTGATGAGGGAGAATTTGATGCCTCCAGAGATTACAAGACTGACCTCCAGGAATTTCTGCAGCAAGGTGGCCCAGTAGCAATTGAATATAACGTTGTTAGTGAATCGCAACTTCCTTCCAAGTTTGTAGTTGAATTAAAAATAAACCACAAGGTTGAATCTAAAGGAGAAGGACATAATAAAAAAGCGGCTGAACAACAAGCAGCTAAAGCGGCCTTAGATAAACTCGATTAGGAGGTGGGTGTGTGCCATTAAGAGAATTAGTCATTGATGGTTTCAAATCATTCGCTGAAAAAACAACTATTCATTTTAATAACGGAATCACCGGAATTGTCGGTCCTAATGGTAGTGGTAAAAGTAATATTACAGAGGCTATCCGTTGGGTAATGGGAGAATCAAGTGCTAAATCACTTCGTGGTTCTAACATGAAAGACGTTATTTTTGCTGGTAGTGAATTTCGCAAGCCCGCCAACCGCGCTGAAGTCACCATGATTTTTGATAATAAAAAGCACGAATTAAGTTGCGATAGTGATCAAGTAGCAATAAGCAGACAAATTCTGCGTTCTGGTGACAGTGAGTACTTGATTAATAAGCAAACCGTTCGTTTACGTGACGTGCGTGCCCTTTTCTTAGATTCAGGAATTTCTCAGAATAGTTTGGCAATAATTTCGCAGGGACGAGTGGATCAAATCCTGAATTCACGTCCAGAAGACCGGCGTAGCCTCTTTGAAGAAGCAGCCGGCGTATTGCATTTTAAGAAGCAAAAAGAGGCAGCTGAGGGTCAACTTGATAAGACTAACGATAATTTAGTTAGAATTAATGACTTAGTTAAAGAATTAGAAAAAAGGATTGAACCTTTACATGAGCAGAGTTCTTTAGCAAAAGAATATAAGTTTCAAAAGTCGGGTCTTGACCAAAAATTAAAGACCCTGCTTGCTTTTGAAATTGAAGATCTGAATCATAAAAAAGAAGCTGTTCAGGCAAAGGCTGATAAGAATCAGGTTCTTTTGTCAAAACTTGATAGTGAGGTTAAGGAATCAAAAAGTGCCGTTGTTGCTAAAAGGGCAGAATATAAGCAGTTAGGCGAACAACGGGATACAATCCAAAATGACTTGCTGGCTTTGACAAAAAAACTGTCTGAATTGAATACCAATCTGCAAGTAGCCGAGCAATCAAAGCAGTTTGATGAAGCAACTAAAACCGAGTATCGGGATGAATTAGCAGAATTAAAGAAGCAAATTAAAACCGTTCAAGACGAATTAACTGCTTTTAATCAGAAAGAACAGGATTTACAGCAAAAGCAGGATGAGCTCAAGAGGCAGAAGAATAAATTAGTTACTCAACTGAATGAAGATCCAGACCAATTAAATAAAAAGTTAGAGGACTTGCGTAATGACTATATTCAATTGTTGCAAGATCAGACCTCTAATAATAATCAAATTGTCTATTTAAAGTCTGAATTGAAACGGACCCAAGATGACAGTAGTTATCAGAATAATGATGTTGCCCAGCAGCTGCAAAAAGCTTCTGCTAATCTGGAACAATTAAGTGTGCAAGGCAAAACTTTAACTGCTAAACGTAAAAAGGAACGGGCTGAACTGTCCGAATTAAAGGATAAGCATGAGAAAGCTCAAGCTGATTTAAATCATTTACGGCAGACGGTTGCGCAAGGCAGGAATCACTTGCAGCAGATTAGTGCCCGCTATAACGCCCTTGAAAATATCCGTAAGCGTCACGAAGGCTATTATTACGGTGTTAGAAACGTTTTAAATAATTTAGATGAATATCCTGGAGTTATTGGAGCTGTGGGAGAGCTTATTACTTTTCCAATAGAGCTTGAAGCTGCAATGACTACAGCACTAGGCGGTGGTGTTCAGGATTTAGTTACTGAGTCACGTGGTCGTGCAAGGGACGCAATTAATCGGCTGAAAAGGAACCATGCAGGCCGGGCAACCTTTTTGCCACTGGATGGTTTAAGGCAGTATCGGATTCCGCGCTCAACGGTGATTACGTTGAAATCCTTTAAAGGTTTTAAGGGAATTGCCAGCGATCTGGTAAGTAGTGAGGCTAAGCAGGATATTAGTGCAGCCATAACTTATTTGCTTGGAAGCACCATTATTGTTGATACAATTGATAATGCTCTGCAGATTTCACGCAGAATCGGGCGCTATCGGATCGTAACCATGGATGGGGATGTGATTTCTCCAGGTGGTTCAATGACTGGTGGTGTGCGTAACCAAAGAAATAATTCTCCTCTGCAAACTGCAGCTGAAATTACCCAGCTTAAGAAACAGATTAAGCAATTAAAGTCACAATTAAGTGAGGATCAGGCTAACTTAAATACTTTAGTCGACAAAGATGATAACCTTTCCGCTAAATTAAGCAAAGTCAATAAAAATATTCAAAAAATTAACCAAAATTTAGGAGAAGCAGTTCTTTCTTATCAGAATCAGGAAAAAGAGGTTAAGCGTCTCAGCGACGCTAATAAGTTATTTGAATCTCATAAGCAAGAAAGAGAGCAACAAATACTTAAGCTTAAGAAGCAAATTTCTGAAGCTGAAAATAAAAAAGATGAGCTTGCTAAGAAGGGTACAGAACAAAAAAGCAACATTAAAGAAGTTCAAGAAAGGATTCAAAACTTTACTTCCTTAAATAAAAAAGTACAGGCTAAATTGTCAGATTTAGATCCTAAAATTGCCGTTTATTCTAATAAATTGGAAAACCTGCTTAACCAAAAGCAGGAAAGAGAAAAGAAACTTCAAGATAATAAAGATCAAATTAATAATTTAAATGCTAAATTATCTACCATTAATCATAGTGGCGAAATTTCTTCTCAGAAAAAAGCTGATTTACGGAAAGAAAAAACACAACTTGCTGATAAACGGGATTCTTTACAGAAAAAGTTAAATGAGCTTAGTTCTAAGCTAGGGCAGTTTGATGCAAAGATTAACCAACTGGACCAAGTTGCCAGTCGAAATTATGATTTACGCAAGGATGCGGCAGTTGAACAAGAAGATTTTTCTGTTCAGATAACTAAGTATTCTAGCGCGATCAACCAACGGCTTGATACACTTAGTTCCGATTATTCATTAACCTATGAAGCCGCTTTGTCACAGGCTGAAGGGAAGAATGACGAAGATAATCGTAAAAAACTGAAGAAGAGTGTTAAGCTGCACCGCATGTCGATTGCGGATATTGGTCCGGTTAACTTGAAGTCTATCGGCGAATATGATGACGTTAAAAAACGGTACGATTTTTTAAATGGTCAGCAAAATGACTTACTTAAGGCACGAGATAACCTGAAAAGATCTATGGTTGAGCTTGATAATGAAGTTAAAACGCGTTTCAGTAAAACTTTCGCTGCAGTTGCGAAGAGTTTTACTGAGCTGTTCCCAGTTGTTTTCGGCGGTGGGAATGCCAAACTTGTTTTAACGGATCCAGATGATATGCTCAATACGGGGATTGAAATTATCGCTCAACCGCCTGGTAAAAAGCTGCAGCGCTTAAGTTTACTTTCCGGTGGGGAGCGTGCTTTAACAGCAATTACGCTGCTTTTTGCAATGCTGAAAGTGAAGCCAGTCCCATTTTGTGTACTCGATGAAGTTGAAGCAGCCCTGGATGACGCGAACGTTACCCGTTTTGCACAATTTTTGAAGAAATATGATATGCATACGCAATTTATCGTAATTACGCATAGGCGGGGAATGATGGAACAGGCGGATCAGCTCTATGGTGTGGTCATGCAAGAATCTGGTGTGTCGCAAGTTCTTTCAGTATCATTAAAAGAGATAAAGAATAAAAATGAGGTGAAGTAAGATTGGGTTTATTTGATAAAATCAAAAAATCACTTTTTGGTGAAAAAAGTGTAGATAAAGATGATCAAGCTAAAGAAAAGCAAGGATCTGAAACTGAAGAAAAAGCAGATAATCCGGATAATAAGGAGAATAAAACAGAAGATAAATCTGCGGAATCCGATCAAAATTCTTCTGTTAAAACAGATGATGAGCAAGTAACAGAAGCTAATTCTGGGTCAGAATCAGAGGATAAGACTGAAAAGCAAGATAAAACTGAGCTTTATGAAAAAGGGCTTGAAAAGACAAATAAAGGCTTTGGAGCTCGTTTAAATAAATTCTTTGCTCAATTTAGAACGGTTGATGAGGACTTTTTTGATGATTTAGAAGAATTATTGATTGAATCTGATGTTGGCTACGAGACGGCTGAAGAATTAACGGATGAACTGCGCGATGAGGCTAAATTAAAAAAGGCTAAATCACGAGATGAATTAAAGCAGGTAATCGTTCAAAAGTTAGTTGATTTGTATGACAAAAACGGTAATTCTGAGGATGAGAAGTTAATTTATCGTCCAGATGATAAACCAAATGTTTACCTCTTTGTTGGTGTTAACGGTGCAGGTAAGACTACCACAATTGGTAAGTTAGCCAAGCGCTTTAAGGATCAAGGCAAATCAGTGCTTTTGGCTGCGGCTGATACTTTTAGGGCTGGGGCCGTTGAACAACTTGAAGCATGGGGCAAACGTGTCGGTGTTCCGGTAGTCACAGGAAAAGCTCAGGCAGACCCGGCTTCAGTTGTTTATGACGCAACTCAACGTGCTATTAAAGAAAAAGCTGATTACCTCTTAGTAGATACCGCTGGACGTCTTCAAAACAAGAAGAATTTAATGAATGAATTGGAAAAGATCCAGCGAACTATTAAGAAACTATTGCCAGATCAACCCACTGAAACCCTGCTTGTTTTGGATGGCTCCACCGGACAAAATGCGCTGCTTCAAGCAAAAGATTTTGATAAAACTACTAAGCTGACCGGTTTAGTGTTGACTAAGCTAGACGGCTCGTCTAAAGGTGGGGTTGTGCTTGCAATCCGCAATGAGATGAAACTGCCCGTTAAGCTGGTTGGTTTAGGTGAAAAAGCCGGTGATCTAGCTGACTTTGATGCGGCTAGTTATGCCATTGGCTTGTTCCATGGCTTAGTCTAGTGTTAAAGTGAGTTTAATAGGTATTTTTTATAAGGAGAAAATTATGAAAGAATATAGCGCTTGTACAACTGTTTTAGTTGGCAAAAAAGCCTCAATTGACGGCTCAACTATGGTTGCCCGTAACGATGATACCTTTAGTCCAATTACCCCGCAGAGATTCATTATTGAACCAGCTGCTAAGGGTGAAAAGGGACGTAAGATTAAGTCATGGTTGAATAAATTTAAGATGGATTTACCAGAAAATGCACAGGCTGTGTCTGCTGTTCCTAACGTTGACTATAAACACCGTGGTTATTATGACGAAAGTGGTATTAACCAAGAGAATGTTGCTATGTCATGTACTGAATCAACTTACGGCAATGAGCGTGCTTTGGCCTTTGACCCACTTGTTAAAGATGGCCTCGATGAGGATTGTATGCAAACCGTTGTCCTTCCTTATATTCATTCTGCTAAAGATGGTGTTAAATATTTGGGCAAACTTATTGCTAGGTATGGTTCACCAGCTGGTAACTCAGTATTATTTAGCGACAAGAATGATATCTGGTACATGGAAATTGTTACCGGTCACCACTGGGTAGCACAAAGAATTCCAGATGATTCTTATGCCGTTGCAGCTAACCGGGTTTCAATTGAACAGGTTGATTTCAATGATCCCGATAACTTTATGTGGAGTGACGGTATTCGTGAATTCGTTGATGAACACCACTTAAATACTGATCATGAAGGCTGGAACTTCCGGCACATTTTCGGTACTTATACTGAACAAGACCGACATTACAACACTAACCGGGTTTGGTACGGTCAAAAGTACTTCAATCCTGAAATTGAACAAGACCCACAAGATGGTGATTTACCATTCATTCGCAAAGCTTCCAAGAAGATTGCTAAAGAGGATGTTGAATTTGTCTTGGGCAGTCACTACCAAGACACACCATATGATCCATTTGGCAAGGGTACTGATGAAGAAAAGCACCGTTATCGTCCAATTGGTTTAAACAGAACTCAAAATTCACATATCTTACAAATTAGAAATGGCGTTCCTGAAGATGAGGCTGCTATCATGTGGCTATGTATTGGTGGCCCAGCATTCACACCATACGTTCCGTTCTTTGCTAACATGAATGATACCGATCCTTCATATAACAATACTTCAATGGAATATAACATGAAGGACGCTTGGTGGTATTACAAGTCATTTGCTGCTTTGGTTGAAAGCCATTACCCACAATTTGTTCAACTTGATATTACTTATCTGACTGACCTTAACCAGTATTACCGTACCCGTGTTGCTGAGATTACTAAGAATGCTGGCAACAAGTCTGGTAAAGGATTGACCGATTACCTTACCAAAGAAAATCAAAAGACTGTTGCTTATACACGTACGAAGACTGAAAAGCTTTGGGGTCAAATGATGATCGATTCAATCAATATGTCAAAGTTAACTTTTAATATGGATGCTAACCTTTAATTAACAGTTGCTATCAAAATGTCCAGCTAGATTTCTAGCTGGATTTTTTATCAAATAAATTGGTGCTGGCTAATCGTCAACCAACCGCTTTTTTGCTATACTGGTTCAAGGTGGAACTTAATGGATGAACTTGAAAAAAATGAAAAACTTGGCGATTTGTACGCATATTACGGAACGCTTTTGACAGAGGGGCAGCAAGCTTACTTTGAAGATTATTATTATAACGATTATTCTTTAGGTGAGATTGCCGCTAATCATAAGGTTTCGCGGCAAGCCGTCTATGATAATTTGCGTCGGTCGAGCAGGTTATTAGAAAAGTACGAAGCAAAACTCCATATGCAGAGGGACTATAATAAGATTGAATCCGAATTAGTTCAAATTTATCAATCTGCCGGGCAAAATAAAATTAAGCAAACTAGAAGCAGTATCAAAAAATTATTAAATCAAATGAGGGGAGAATAACCCAATGGCTTTTGAAAATTTAAGTGAAAGAATTCAAAAAGCATTAAAAAATTTAACTGGCAAAGGGAAAATATCAGAAGATGATATTAACAAGGCGAGCCGTGAGATCCGCCTTGCACTGTTAGAAGCCGATGTTAACTTTAAAGTTGTAAAAGACTTCATCAAGAAGATTAAGAAGGAAGCATTAGGCAAGGAAGTTCAGGAGAGTCTAAATCCGGGCCAGCAGGTCATTAAAATAGTTAACGATGAGTTAACTAAAATGATGGGTGAAACCGCGGTTGGCTTAAATAAATCCAAGCATATCCCAACTGTTATCATGATGGTTGGTCTGCAAGGTACCGGTAAGACTACCACGGTTGGTAAACTTGCCTATCATTTACAGAAAAAAGAGAATGCTCGGCTACTTTTAATCGCGGGCGATATTTACCGTCCTGCCGCCGTTGATCAGCTTAAGCAGATCGGTGATAAATTAAAGGTTCCGGTATATAGTGAAGCAAATGAAAAAGACGTTGCTAAGATTGTTAAAGATGGGTTGGCACAGGCCGATAAAGATAAAAATGATTATGTAATTATCGATACAGCCGGCCGGCTGGAAATTGATGAGCCGTTAATGGAAGAACTGGAAAGAATTAAGAAGGTTGCCCAACCTGATAACATTCTTTTGGTAGTCGACGCGATGACGGGACAGGCTGCAACTGATGTAGCTAAGGGCTTTGATCAACGTTTAGATATCACTGGTATTGTCTTAACTAAACTTGATGGCGATACCCGTGGTGGTGCCGCACTTTCAATTAGGGCTGTTACCGGTAAGCCGATTATTTATACCGGTGAGGGTGAAAAGTTATCTGACCTGGAAAACTTCCACCCAGACCGGATGGCTTCAAGAATTCTTGGCATGGGTGATATGCTGACTTTGATTGAAAAAGCCCAGCAGGATTACGACGCAAAGAAAGCAGCCAAAGTAGCTGAAAAGATGAAGGAAAATACCTTCGATTTCAATGACTTCGTTGACCAGCTGGATCAGGTACAAAAGATGGGGCCACTGGATCAGATTATGAAGATGATCCCAGGTATGGCTAATAATCCTCAGTTGAAGAATGTAAGTATTGATAAAAAGCAAATTGCCCATGTTAAGGCAATTGTTTCTTCTATGACTGAACAGGAACGTGAAGATCCGGATATTTTAAAGCCGAGTAGAAGACGACGAATTGCTGCAGGATCCGGTCGTCCGGTAGTTGAAGTTAACCGGATGATCAAACAATTCAAACAAGCCCGAGACATGATGAATAAGGTTACTAAGGGCAACATGAAAGGCATGGGCAACCTCCCCGGTATGAATACGCCTATGGGCAAAATGGCCATGCGGCATATGAACAAACGCTTTAAGAAGAACAAGAAGAAGCGGATGAAGATTAAGAGGTTCCACTCTTAAAAAGCAAGTGTTAAGTAAAAACACTTTACAGCTTATTTGAAAAATGGTATATTAATCATCGTTAAGTTTTAGGAGGAAATTAATTTATGTCAGTAAAAATTCGTATGCACCGTATGGGTGCCAAGAGAAAGCCATTCTATAGAATCGTTGTTGCAGATTCAAGAATGCCTCGTGATGGCCGCTTTATCGAAGAAGTTGGTTACTATAATCCAGTTTCACAACCAAAGCAATTGAAGCTTAATGAAGGTGAAATCTTTAATTGGCTTAAGAAAGGTGCACAACCTTCAGAAACTGTTAGATCACTTCTTTCCAACGCCGGCTTAATGAAGAAGTTGCACGAATCAAAGAAAAATAAGTAATTAAAAAATACTTTAAAAGTTTGAAGTGGGTAGCTTCAAACTTTTTTTCTTACTTAGATTTCGTAGGGAGAAAAAATGCAATTTTATGATGTAGCACGTATTTTATCTACACATGGTTTAAATGGTGAAGTTAAAGTAGCGTTAATTACAGATTTTCCTAAAGAACGTTTTGCGGCTAATGCAAAACTATCTTTAAAAGACAATGAAGACAAGGTATTGACGGTTGAAAAGGGGCGGCCTTTTAAGCAATTCTGGTTAGTCCAATTCAAAGAGATTACGACCGTTGAAGAAGCTAGTGAACTTAAAGATAAGATTTTGGTGGTTAGCCAAGAAAATCAGCAAAAATTGCCTGCAGGCAGTTACTATTACCGTGATATTTTGAATAGTACGGTTATTGACGCTGAATCTGGAGAAAAAATTGGCACGATTACTGACATTCAGTCTCTTGGGGCCAATGATGTCTGGCAAGTAACTGAGCAATCGGGTAAAGAATATTTGATTCCATATATTCCAGACGTTGTTAAAAAAGTAGACGTTGCTAATAAAAAAGTTTATGTGAAGTTATTAGAGGGATTACGCGATGAAGATTAACATTTTAACCCTTTTTCCTGATATGTTTACACCGTTGAAGACTTCGATGTTGGGTAGGGGCCTTGAAGATGGTAAATGGGAACTGAACTTAGTTAACTTTAGAAAATTTACTACTGATGTTCACCACCATGTTGATGACTCACCATATGGCGGTGGCGCAGGGATGGTACTCCAGGTTATGCCGATTAAGAAGGCGCTGGATTCACTTCCATCGAAAGGAAAGGTAATCATTACGGCTCCACAAGGTGCGACTTTTAACCAAAAAAAGGCCCAGGAATGGTCTAAAGAAAAAGAATTGACCTTTATCTGTGGTCACTACGAAGGATTTGATCAACGGGTTTATGATTTAGCCGATGAAGCTGTCTCAATTGGTGATTACGTCTTAACTGGTGGGGAACTGCCAACTATGAGTATGATTGACGCTACCGTGCGGCTAATTCCAGGTATCTTGGGTAATACTGTTTCTCCTGTAGAGGAGAGTTTCTCTCATGGGTTGTTAGAGTATCCGCAGTATACTCGGCCTGAGGATTTCGAAGGGAAAAAGGTACCAGAAATATTGACTTCTGGTAACCATCAAAAGATCGATCGTTGGCGGCATAAAGAAGCATTGAAAGCAACGTACTTATATCGGCCAGATATGTTAAAGAATTATAATTTAAATACTGAAGAGAAGAAAATGCTGGAAGAAATTAAATCTGAAGAAGATAAATAGTTTTAAAAGTATATTAATAACTAAAGTATAAGTTAATAATAAATTTATGAATGTATAGGCGAGCTTTATAAGCTCGCCTTTTTTGATTATACAAATCGCTCTGGAGCCGTTTGAACGCTTGAAATAAGGCTTGAAAGCTCAAAATTTAGAGAGGATAATATATAAATATAAGTGTTTATGTAATAATATATTTTATTTATTTTGATTTTTTCAAGGAATTAATAATGCTTAGTAGTGTTAGTATTTATAAAAATGTGTTAGACAAGTGTTCGTATGAGGATTATTTTAAGAAACTAAAGGCACATGGAAATGTTAAAAAATCGTATTTTCATCCTATTTCATATAAAAATCATTTTTCGGATAATTATAGAACTAATAATATAGTAAGAGAAAGGAATTTTGAAAATAGACAAAAGGGGTGGGATATACATCATAAGGGTGAAAATGAATATCCTAATTTAAATAGTGTAAATGCTATAGATGGCGCTTTTGAAGATTGCCCTAAAGAATCTGACCATGGTTTCAAATATCAAAAACCGAAAAATTTGGTATATTGTAATTTGATAGAACACGCTATATTGCATTTACTTATTGTGAAAGAAAATTATCCTAGAATTGATTTAGGATTTGATGGGTATTTGGGAATAAAGGGGAGAATTCGAGACAAATATGTGGATCCTTCAGATCTTGATACAAAGGAAGAATTTATTAAATTATTATCTATTTTTTATGATTTTATTGAATCATTGGGAAATTCTCCTGAAAATAATTTGTCGAAACAAGATAAAAAATCTACATCATCGAAATTAACACCAAAAGAAACTTTACTGAAACGAGATCGAAAAAACAACAGGACAATTTTAAAAGATGAAAATGGGAAATTAGATAAAGATTATAAAGAAATTTTAATTAAGACTAATAAGTATGAAACCCTTTTAGGTAAAAAATTAGATTGAAAAAATTAAAGTTGATCTAGATAAATCTTGATTCAATAGTGTTTCTTTGCTAAAATTAAAAAAGTGTGGTGTAGAGCCACAAAATAATTAGGGGTATTCCGCTGACATAGGTATGTGTAAGAATGCCGAAGAAGGAGAAAAATTATGGATCCATTAATTCAAGAATTGACAAAAGATCAAATTCGTGACGATATTCCTAAATTCCGTGCAGGTGATACTATTCGTGTCCACGTACGCGTTGTTGAAGGTACTCACGAACATATTCAGATGTTCGAAGGTGTCGTAATTAAGAAGAAGGGTACAGGTATTGCTGCAACTTACACTGTTCGTAGAATTACTTCAGGTGTTGGTGTAGAGCGTACCTTCCCAGTTAACGACCCACGTGTTGCCAAAGTTGACGTTTTGCGTCATGGTCGTGTACGTCGTGCTAAGCTTTACTACTTACGTGAACGTCATGGTAAGTCTGCAAGAATTGCAGAATCACGTCGTTAATTCTGACGTCGAAAGGAAAGGGAACCATCTTGAAAAAGATGGTTCTTTTTTGTTTATTGTGGTAAACTCTTTAGAAATAAATTATTAGCGAATAGAAGGTGGTAAATATGAATAAATCATTTATATTAGATTTTGATCCCGAACCTAAGGCAGTTTTAAATCCAGATTATGAGAAGAAAGATTATCATTTTCCTAAGAAACTGCTTTATGCTTTTATACCACCTAAGTCTCTCAGAAATTTCTTAAAAAAGTATCGTCATAAGGTTATTGGACAATTTCTAAGTGTTTCTTTCAGTCCAAAAATTTACGAAGTTGAAATAAAAAATGAAAAATTTACTTTGTGCCGAGCACCGTTAGGAGCACCAGCAGCTACCCAATTACTTGATTGGTTAATTGCTTATGGCGTTAAGCAAATTTTAGCGATTGGTTCAGCTGGTGTCCTGACTGATATTCCTGAAAATTATTTCTTAATTCCAACTAAAGCAATTCGTGATGAAGGTACATCCTTTCACTATTTGCCAAGTTCTAACTTTGTTGATTTAAAATCATCCTATTTACAGGAAATTGAGAATCAGATGGTTGAAATGCACTTTAAAGTTAAAGAGGTTATGACTTGGTCAACCGATGGTTTCTTTAGGGAAACTCCTGCTAAAGTTGCTCAATTTAAAAAGTTAGGTGCTTCTACAGTTGAAATGGAATGTTCTGCTATGGCAGCTTGTGCCCAATTTCGGCATATAAATTTTGCACAAATATTGTTTACAGCTGATTCTTTGAATGATCTTAATGTCCATGATGATCGTGGCTGGGGAAACAATTCGCACATTAGAGTTATGGATTTAGCAGCCAATATTTTAATTAATTTAACTGATAAATAAATTTAAGTACAAAGGATAAATTATGAAAGAACCATTTTTAGTAGATTTTGATTCTAATTCAAGGGCAGTTTTAGAACCAAATCATGAGCAAAAAGATTATCATTTCCCTAGAAAATTGTTGTACGCGTTTGTTCCGGATGACTCAATTCAAAAATTTTTACAAAAATATCAGCATAAAGTTATTGGGGAATTTTTATGTATTTCTTTTAATCCCAAAATTTTTGAAATTAAAATAGCTGGTGCAAAATTTACGTTATGCCAAGCACCTTTAGGAGCTCCTGCAGCCACTCAATTACTTGATTGGTTAATTGCTTATGGTGTTAAACAAGTTTTGGCGATTGGATCAGCCGGGGTATTAACCGCTATTCCTGAAAATTATTTCTTAGTACCAATAAAAGCAATTAGGGATGAAGGTACATCTTTTCACTATCTAGCAAGGTCAAATTACGTTGATTTGAGGTCTACTTTTTTAACCAAAGTAGAAAAAGCAATGAAAAGTATGCATTACAAAGTTGAAGAAATTATGACTTGGACCACGGACGGGTCTTTTAGAGAGACGCCAGCAAAGGTTCAACAAGCTAAAAAATTAGGAGCTTCTACCGTTGAGATGGAGTGTGCTGCGATGGTGGCTTGTGCACAATTTCGGCATGTATATTTTGCCCAAATATTGTTTACCGCTGATTCGCTGAATGACCTTGATACCGACAATGAACGCGATTGGGGAGTAAGTTCGCAAATTAAAGTTATGAATTTAGCAATTAATGTTTTGAAAAATATCCACTGATAGTTTGTGAAATTATTTGCCGTGGAACTGATATGAAACATTATTATTTTTCACAATCTAAAAATAAAATACTGTTGTACTAAAGAATATTTACTAAAAAAGCTAAAATTATTTGTGAATTTTAAATTAATAATGTATGTGGAAAGCTTTTTAAGAATTACAAGCTAATAAGGTGAAATTTAAATATGGTAAAAGTCGAATTAAGTAGATTTAAGGTAAAAAAGGGTAAAGAGAAAAAAGTTCAAGAATGGATGAATTTCTTAAATCAACATCATCAAGAAACTGTGGCAACAATGGCGGGAGAACGGATGTATGTTGAAGATATATTTAAGGAAGTAATTGAGAATGTATTGATACGGAAACTAGGCCTAAAGATTTAGGACTACAAGAAGATCTTATTCCTCAAGTAGAATTGTTAGCTCCACAATTACAAAATGTTATTTCTAAGGAAGAAAAAAGCCACCAACAATAGTTGATGACTTTTCGGTTTAAAATTTGAATAGATTCTTTATAAAAGTATGAAATGGGATACCAGCATTTTCTGCTTCTGTGTGAAGTAAACCAACTTCGTACAATACAACCCCCAGTAATACAACAACGATTAAAACTATAAAGCTTACGGAAGCTATATTCATTGCGGCTAACATAGTAATCACTCCATTTGTAAATATTCTATTCTTCACTTATATTATACACCTAATTGAGTTAGCGCTTACAAATACTGATAATCTACAATCTTGAATATATTGCATTATTATAATTTTAATAAGAATGAATTGTTGAGTAAAAATAGATGAAATATCCAAATGATTTAATTTCAAAAGTTAAACAAAGATCTCGTGGTATGAAACTAGAAGGTATCAACGAAGGAGCTGGACCAAAATCCCCAGCGTTAATGATTGTAGGTGAAGCTCCCGGCCGTAAAGAAATTCAATCGCACATCCCTTTTCATGGTAGTTCTGGTAAGGAGCTTATGAAGTCTTTAGCTTTAATCGGCTTAAAGCGAAGCGACGTTTATATCACTAGTGTTGTTAGAAGCCGTCCTTATGCCATTAAAAAAGTTTTCAGTAAACGAGAAAATAAAGAAGTAATTAAATATCCTAATCGGAAACCAACCAAGAAAGAAATTTTTGCGCATGCACCATTTCTTGATTATGAGATTAAACATGTTAAGCCTAAGTTAATTGTAGCTGTTGGTGGTACTGCCATAAAGCGGCTTTTAGGTCCTGGACACAGTATTTCACAGGAACATGGCAAAGTCGTTAAAAATACCTCAATTTTACAATTAAATGATAAGGAAGATGATTATGTTTGGTCAAAGCAAAAATATACAGTGTTTTTCCAATATCATCCGGCTGCAGTCTTCTATAATAGAAAGTTAGCGAACGATATAAAAGAAGATTGGCTTTCAATTAAGCCTTATTTACATAAAGAGGCTAAAAAATAAAATGAGCAATGAAACCTTTTTGATTCCGATTAAGCAAAATGATGATTTATCTGATATAGCGTTGGACGAATTGCGGGCTGATCTAGATGATCATCCATTAAACCAACGCTTTTACTCTGATTATGCATATCTGCCTGGAAATGCTAAGAAGTACAGTCTTAACCGCATTAATACCAGAAAAAGTCCATTAATGGGTAAAAAGATTCTCTTTTTTGGTTCTTCAGTTACTTTTGGCTTTGGTGCGTTGGGTGAGAGTTTTGTTGATTATCTCTGGAAAAGGGATGGTGTCGCTGCTATTAAAGACGCTGATAGTGTTAGCCACGCTGAATCATATTTAAGCCGATTTAAGGATGAACTCAAGGAACCTAAACCAGAATTGTTTACTATGCAAATTTCGAAAGGTAATACTGTTTCAGATTTAAAGTATATTGTCACCACTGCCCAGAAAGAATGGCATTGTCCAATTTTGCTTTACACCAATTCCTTTTTTACTGATCCCACTTATGACCGCCTGGTTAACCAGATAAATAAATTAGCTCCAAAATTAGGAATTACGGTGTTAGATTTATACCATAATCCAGAATTTAAAAATCAGGACAGTCTTTATATGATTGATGAGATTAATCCCACCAGAGCAGGTTACCGCGATAAATGGCTGCCGGTTTTTGAAAGAAAACTAACAGAAATATTTGCAAAATAAAAGAGCTAGAATCAATTTTGATTCTAGCAAATGATCTAATTATAAAAACTAATTGATACTGTTTCGATACAATCCAACTACTTTACCTAAAATATGTACGTTAGGCAGGATAATTGGAGCCATAGTATCGTTTTCAGGTTGTAAGCGATAATGTCCCTTCTCTTTATAAAAGCGCTTGATAGTGGCTTCGTTTTCGTCTGTCATTGCAACCACAATTTCGCTGTTGTTAGCAGTGCTTTGTTTTCTAACGATAACATTATCACCGTTTAGAATACCGGCATTAATCATACTTTCACCATGAACTTTTAACATGAATAAGTCACTTGTATCGGTACCGAGATCAGGTGGGAGTGGGAAGTAGTCCTCGATATCTTCTACGGCTAGAATTGGTTGGCCGGCAGTAACGTCGCCAACGACAGGAATTTCTTTTGGTTTGATTCCTAAGACTTCTTTACCTTTCTTAGTTACTTCGATTGCACGGGGTTTAGTTGCGTCTTTGATTAATAAACCTTTTCGTTCAAGCCGAGAAAGGTGGCCATGAACAGTTGAAGTGGATGACAGGTGAACCGCCGCACAAATTTCACGGACAGTAGGAGGGAACCCCCTGTTTTCAACGGTTTCATAAATATACCGTAAAATTTCTATTTGTTTTGAATCATGGTTATTATTCATAGTTTCACTCCATTATTTATCACTTGTATTGTCTATGCACTAAGTTTAACAAAAATTGTCGGGGTTAGCAAACAAATGTTCTGTATAACTATACTTTTTTTATTTAAGTAAATATTGTAGACTAGTTTTTAAGTGTGAGGTGCAAAAAATGGATAAAAATGAAGAAAAAAAGATGCTTAATCGGATTAATGAACTTTATCATAAAAAAGAAAATGAAGGATTAACCGATGATGAAAAAGATGAACGTAAGAAATTACACAAAAAGTTTATTGAGAATTTTCGGTCTGGTTTTAAACAACAACTTGAGGATACGGTAGTTCTTGATAAGAACGGCAATGAGGTTACCTCTGAAAAAGCTAAAAGGGCACAAAGAAAAAAAGGTTTGCGAAAAGATTAAATTAAAGCTTTAAAAGCTTTTTAAATTTAGGTAACATAGAAGTATTGATTAAATGGAGGTTTTATTTTATGAATATGGTACTGGCAATCGTTTTAATTATTATTGCACTCTTATTAGGGCTCGTTGGTGGCTTTTATGGTGCAAGAGCTTATATGAAGAAATATTTCAAAGATAATCCCCCAATTAGTGAAGATATGATTGTTGCTATGATGTCACAAATGGGACAAAAACCTTCTGCCAAAAAGGTTAATCAAGTTATGAACATGATGAAACACCATAAGTAGCTTTTTTCTTTAAAGGTATAAATTAAAGGAACGGGAGGATATCTTCAATGTCATTAAGTTAAGACATTGACGAAAGTTTAGCTTTATGAACCGAATCATT
>NZ_AYZC01000039.1 GCF_001436775.1 Lactobacillus acetotolerans DSM 20749 = JCM 3825 | reverse complement strand
AGTGCCAGATCATGAATCCGTCGATTCATAATCCAACACTAGGTTAGTCTGTTTTGTATCTTTTATTGCAGTATAATTACATTTGTAACGAAAATGAAATATTTGGAGATGCTTTATATGAAATTAAGTCGAAAGTTATTAATGGTATCTGCAGCAGCTTTGCTAAGTATAAGTCCAGTGGTAGCAGCTTCGATACCAAGTTCAAATGTTCAAGCTGCGGCTAGTAAAAATGCTACGACTACTGTCCTACTTAAGCGCAATGCTTATATTTATAATTCGAAAGGTAAGACGAACAAAAAAGCTATTAAAAAAGGTAGAAGTATTAATGTAAATCAACTTAAGGCCATTGGAACCAAGCTGTTTTATAGAATTAATAATCGTAAGCAATATGTTAAGGCCGCTAATGTAGGCAAATTAACGGGTAGAAAATTAAAACTGGTAAATAAATTACCAGGTGACGAAGGACTGTTTAATGTTCCAAAAGATATGCAGGGGACATGGTATTATATTGATTCTTATACTAAGAAGCCTGAGAAATTAGTGATTGGGCAAAATGTGATTAATAACAAAGGTTATAAACCTGAACTGCATGTCATGAATAAACACTTCGGTGATAAGACAAACTTAACTAAGTGGTCACGGGCTTATCGTGATGCAAGTAGAGACTGGAGCGATACTTCTCTTACCAAGGTTCGTGGAATAAATTATGTTCAGGTAATTAAGTGGGGTGCAGTAGGTGGAGATGGTCTATCATACGGTCTGCATAAAGAAGCTGGTCAACCAGTAATTGTAATCGGTACTGGTGCTAAGACCTGGACGCAAGCCGTTGCCTGGAAGACACCTGAATTAGCTAAAGAAAATTCTGGCAAACATTTTAAGGATTTAGATTATTAAATTTAAATTACTTATATAAAAAATCCATTAAGGAATTTTCCCTTAATGGATTTTGTGTTTTATTTAATTTCTAATTTTTAGTTTGCAACGAAGGTATTAGGCTTAATATGTTGCAAAATATCGTAACCTACAGCTTTAACATCTTTTTCATTGTCATCGGTTTGGTTAAGAAACATAATTAAACCATTTTTGTTATCTGTTGTTAATTGATACCAGTTGCCAAAATGGGTACCTCTTAAATTACCGTAGGCAGACTTAATGTTGTCGTTATTATCTAGATAAGTTCCAGCTGCGTAATTATTAACCCTACTCTTTACATGAGTCATATAGTTAAAGTCATCTTTGTCCAAAATTGTGCCATCGGTCAAAGCAACTTGAATTTTGTAGTAATCCATTGGGGTAGTAAACATGTTACCGGCACCTGGAATTTGTGAAGCAAGTGTAGATGGTACGTAAACAGCATTTTGATAGTTCTTGCCGGTTTGGTAATCATAATTATAAGAAATAGGATCAGTCATACCAGTTGGAATATCTTGATAAAGGTAAGTACCCTTTAATCCTAACTTATTAACAATTCTATCTTCAAAATTTTGCTCATATGATTTACCAGTTAATTTACTGATAATTCCGGCGAGTAAAATGTAGTTAGCGTTGTTGTAGAAGTAGCTACCAATTTGACCAGACGGACTGTCATTAATATCATTAATTATCCAGTCAATGGCTTCTTGTTCTGTATAGTCTTGATCACGGTCAACTTCGGTATTACCAACTGTGTTTCCAGATGTGTTGGCTAATAAGTCTCCAACAGTAACTAAACTAGAATTCTTTAAATCGGGATACCAACGATTGATTGTAGTGTATTGAGAAAAATGATCGCTAGTTCCAACTTTTTCATTAATTAATTGGGTAATTATGGCTGCTGTTATAACTTTTTGTAATGAACAGGCAGGATAGGTAATTTCAGGGTCTCCATTACCCATGTTGTTACCATACCAAGCATACCCATAGCTAATTTGCTGTGGCACACCATTTTTAACAACCACCGTAGTACCCCGAACGTGGTTATCGTTTAGAGTTTGTCTAACAAAAGTACGCATTTTTGCTTGTTGTGCTGCAGTTTGTTTTTGAGTTGTAGCTTTTTTCGTGCTTGCAGCCTGCACCGTATTTGTTGATGGACTGACAGCTGTCATTGCACTAGCACCTAAAACAAGGGATGCGGCTAATACTAAAAATGTTTTTTTCAAAAAAACGCCTCCTAGGGCTGACCTGAAATATATAACAGGCTTTAGTCTGTTTAAGTGTACCGCATTGCTTTGCTATTTGAAAAGAATTTTGAATAGAAATATTAATCTGATAAAAAGTTGGATTATTTAACCAATTTTTACTTGATAAAACCCGGAATAAAAGGATGTTATTAAAGTTATTAAGAAATGGTAACGATATGCTCCGAATAATATTTTTTGCACTACAATATAAATTGTAACGGAAATGAAATATTTCATATGAGGTGATATTTATGAGATTAAGTCATAAAGTAATTATGTTATCAGCTGCAGTTTTGATGGGTGTTGCCCCAGCATTAGGTGCTACACAAGTATCAAACGCAGCTACTGCAACTAAGTCAACAACTGTTAAGAAGGGTGCTACTACAAAAGCAGTTGCATCTAAGAAAGCAGCTTCAAAAGCTACTACCACTAAAAAGGTTGTTTCTAAAAAGTCAACCCCTAAGAAGGTAGCTGCAAAGAAGACTACTTCAAAGAAAGCTGCATCTAAGAAGACCGCTGCTGTTAAGCAAGGTAAGATCAAGCTTACTCACAATGCTTACGTTTATAACAAGAACGGTAAGAGAGACACTAAGTATATGGGCGGTGGTAAGAATGCCGTTATTGCTAAGGGTGTAACTCTTAAGTATTATGGCAATGTAACTTCTATCAATGGTAAGAAATACTACCGTATTGCTAAGAATGACTATATAAAGGTAGCTAACACTACTAAAAAGGCAGCAACCAAGAAGCCAGCTAAGAAAGCTTCAAGTAAAAAATTAATTGCTGTTTTAGGTCACAACGCTTACGTATATAACAGTAAGGGTAAGACCAACAAAAAAGTTATTAAAAAAGGTAAGAAAGTTACTGTAAATAAAGCCAAGAATATTAAGATTGGCAAGAAGTCAGTACCTGTTTACCAAATTAATGGCAAGAACCAATACATTAAGGTAGCTAACATTGCTTCTATTAATGGCAAAGCTGTTAAGGCTGCTAAGAAGACAGTAACTAAGAAGCCTGCAAAGACTACCCCAGCTACTGATACTAAGAAGCCAGCAACTGATAAGACAGATGCAACTAAACCTGCAACTGATAAGTCAACTACTACTACAACTGGAACTACTACCCCAGCAACTACTGGCTCAACCACTACACCTACCACAAACGCAACAACTAACAAGTAATTGTTGAATTAATTAAAAAATAATAATTATTTTTTTCCAATCCATTAAGTTGGGTTGGATTTTTCGTTCCTAAAATATCAATTTAAAACTATGGTAGTATAAAATATATACGTATAAGTTAGTTTTAAAAATAAAATAGAATTATTTTAGGGGATTTAATGTTAGGTTTTTCAATTTATCTCGGTCATGATTTAACGGCCGATGATTATAATTATTTAATTATGATGCGTAATGCAGGCTTTTCTACTATATTTACATCGCTGCATATTCCTGAGAATGACCTAAGTCTTGTTTTGAGCCGTTTAGGTAAATTAACCAAGTGGTGTAAAGATTTAGATTTATCCATTATTGCAGATGTTTCTAAAGAAGGTTTAAAAAAATTAGGAATTGATATTTCTGATATTGATCAAATCAAGAAGTTGGCTTTAACCGGCTTAAGAATTGATGATGGGGTTGATTTTGCCACTGTTGCTAAATTGTCTAAAGTTATGCCTATAGCCTTGAATGCCAGTACCATTATGGAAGACGATATAGATGAATTAAAAGACTATAATGCTGACTTTGACCATTTACAGGCTTGGCATAATTATTATCCACGACCTGAAACCGGCTTAGATGCTGCTTGGCTTAAAGAGAAGAATACTTGGCTACATAAATCTGGCATGCAGACAATGGCTTTTATAGCAGGGGATGCAAAGAAGCGTGGCCCAATTCATGCGGGTTTACCAACTTTGGAAAAGCAACGTGACGAAAATCCGTTAGCAGCCATGTTGGAATTAAAAGATTTAGAATGCGATCACATTTTTGTTGGAGACGATGACTTTTCAAAAGAGGCGGCTGACAGTTTTACTAATTACGCTAAAAAAGATGCCATTACTTTGCACGTTGCTCGTTCTATTCCAAAATTATCTGCTAATGAATGGCATAACCGACCTGATGTAGCGCGAGATGTAATTCGTTTGACTGAGGGAAGAATTAGACAAGTATTTTCTACTCAACCACAAACTGAGGTATTGGCTCGTCCTAAAGGAACCATAACTTGTGATAATGATCGTTACTTACGGTATAAAGGTGAATTACAAATTACTAAACGTGATTTACTTCCAGATGAAAAAGTTAATGTTTTAGGACATGTGGTTCGTTCTGATTTGCCTTTGCTAAACTTTATTCAATCAAAGACAAAGATGATTTTTGAATAAGCATAAATAAAAGAGGTCTAAATTGATTTTAGACCTTTTTTTAGTTTAAGTTATGAAAATTATTAACAAATATTTATTTATACTTTTGAAATTTATTTTCTTTAGTTTTATAATGTAAGCGTAATCATTAATAAATAACAGTGAAAAGGATGACTATGAATTTTCAAATGCGAGTTGAATCTGCCAGGAAGGATTTAACATTAACTGAAATTAAAACAGCAAATTATATATTAAAGCATCCTCAAAAAGCGATTGCTGCGAGCATTAATCAATTGGCGGAATTAGCTGGCTCCAGTGCAGCAACGGTAACTAGGATGGTAAGAAAACTTGATATTGATTCTTTTACAGCAATGAAGATTATGATATCTGGTGACTTGGCCAGAAACGTTAGTGATTCAAGCCCACAATTAGATATCAAAGAAAATGAATCTTTTTCTTCTATTTGTAATAAATTGGTTGAAAATGATGTAAAAAATATCAATCAAACTAAAGACTTACTTAAAAAAAGAAACTGTGAGGTTGTTGTTCATCGGTTATTAAAGACAAAAACCTTGTATGTTTTTGGAGTGGGGGCCTCTTCATTGGCAGCTGAGAATATCTATCAAAAATGGTCAAGAATTGGTTTTCATGTAGTCTTTAATCAAGATATTAATGTCTTTTTAGCAGAATTAAGTAATGCTACTAAAGAAGATACTTTGTGGTTGATTTCTAATTCCGGTGAAACACCAGAAATTTTATGGTTAGCTAATTATGCTAGAAAACATGGTATTTTTACTATTGCATTAACTAGGTTTGGTCAAAATCGTTTAGCTAAAAAAGCAGATATAGCCTTAATAACCTGTAAACCAATTGAGCCAGATGTAAGGGTAGGTGCGACTAATTCGATCACCGGACAGTTTTATGTTGTTGATGTGGTTTTTTATTTATATTTCAGCCGTGATTTTAATCAGAGTTTTAGAGCGATTACGACGTCTAGACAATCGGCTGAAAATTATAAGTCACATTTTAAAATTAGATAAATAATTATTTGGTCTAAGCCAATTACTTTAAACTAAATATTATTTAATCAATAATATTTGCAATTTTATAATATTGAATTGCAAATTGGTATAGCTAAGATTATACTGAATTTATTGACAAATAGGAGGAAAAATCAATGAGTGCAGATAAATATACCAAATTGGGCAACCAAATATATGCCTATATTGGTGGGATGCAAAATGTTAAGTCTTTGTATCACTGTATGACACGTCTTCGAATTGATATTAAAGATATGTCTAAGGTAGACGTCGCCGGACTTGAAAAAGTTGACGGTGTTCTTGGAGTTGTTAAAGGTGAAACGCTTGAGGTCGTTTTAGGACCTGGTGTTAATGCCAAGGTTGCTACAAGTATGGTTAGCCAAGCTGGAGTTAAGGAAAACGATCCTTTCCCTGAAAATACTGGTAATCAAACGACTTATGAACAAGATAAGAGTGAAGTTTCTGAAAAAGCTGCGCAAGTTCATGCAGCTCACAAGGCTTCACTTAAACAAACATGGTGGCGGAAGATTTTACAGCATATCTCTGCTATCTTTATTCCATTAATTCCAGCTTTTATCGGTGCCGGTTTAATTTCTGGTGTTGCTGGTATTTTAAGAAACATGTTAACAGCCAAGATGCTTCCAATGAGTTGGAACTTGGGTGTAACTGTTTTAGGAATGATTGCCAACGGTTTATTTATGTATTTAAACATTTACGTTGGTATCAATACTGCTAAGGAGTTCGGCGCCACAGCCGGTCTTGGTGGTATTATTGGTGGTATCGTTTATCTGCCAGGGGTTGTTGCTCCTACAACTATTCCTAACATCTTTGATGGTAAGCCATTAGCTGCCGGACAAGGTGGTATCATCGGTGTTCTACTTGCTGTATGGTTAATGTCTTATGTAGAAAAGTTCTTCCATAAGTATATTACTGATTCTTTGGATCTTATCTTTACCCCATTTTTAACCCTGTTAATTATGGGTCTACTTACAGTCTTTGCCATTATGCCGTTTGCCGGTTGGGTTTCTAACTCACTTGTTGGTGGCATTAATTGGATCTTAAAGGTTGGTGGACCATTCGCCGGCTTCGTATTAGGCTTAGCCTTCTTACCAATGGTAATGTTTGGTTTACACCAAATCCTGACACCAATTCACTTACAAATGATTCAAAAATTAGGGTATACCCCATTATTACCAATTTTAGCTATGGCTGGTGCCGGACAAGTTGGTGCCGCAATTGCTTTATGGGTAAAATGCCGAAAGAATAAGCAATTAACTAAATTAATTAAGGGTGCTTTACCTGTTGGTATTTTAGGTGTTGGTGAGCCATTAATTTATGGTGTTACTTTACCACTAGGTCGTCCGTTTATTACTGCTTGTATTGGTGGTGGTATCGGCGGTGCCGTTATCGGTGCTTTTCATAATGTCGGTTCAATTGCTATTGGGACTTCAGGTATCGCTTTGATTCCATTAATTGCTAATAATATGTGGTGGGCATACTGCCTTGGCTTGCTTGCTGCTTATGCTGGTGGTTTTATTGCAACTTTCTTCTGGGGAGTTCCTAAGGGTGCCAATGTTGCTAAAAATGAAAATGGTACTTTAGTTGGAACTGTTCCAGCAAATAATACAATTAAAAAAGTAAATAATTCTAATGCTGTTAAAAGTGAAAAAGCTACAGTTAATTTTGTTGCACCAGTCAGTGGTCAACTTGAAGAAATGACCTCTGTTAATGACGATGTATTCTCTAAGAAAATGGTCGGTGACGGTTTTGCAGTCAATCCAAGCGATGGCAAAATTCTTGCTCCTACGGATGGTAAAATTGTGACGGTTATGTCAACTAAACATGCAATTACTATGACATCTGCCAAAGGTGGTTTAGAAATTCTGTTACACTTTGGGCTTGATACAGTTGATTTAAAGGGTGCTCCCTTTGATATTAAAGTTAAAGAGGGTCAAACAGTTAAAGGAGGTACCGTTTTAGCACAAATGGATATCGCCGCAATTAAAGCAGCTGGGAAAGATCCAGTTGTGATTACTGCCGTTACTAATATGAAGCAAGTTGCCAAGATGTCTGCTGTTAAGCCCGGTAAGATCCAAGCCGGACAAAGTGTCTTGGAAGTAACTACAAAGTAGGTAAATATGGAGATTAAAAATTTAGTAACCGAAAGACGTAATCCGGCAACAACACATATCGATACTATGTCAACTCTTGATATGGTAAAAACTATTAACAATGAAGATAAAAAAGTTGCTGTAGCCGTTGGTACGCAAGATAAACAAATTGCTCAAGTAATTGATGAAGCTTCTAAGCGTTATGCTCAAGGTGGTCGGCTCATTTATGTTGGTGCTGGTACCAGTGGCCGTTTAGGCGTATTGGATGCAGCTGAACTTGTCCCTACTTATGGCATTAAACCTGAGCGTGCGGTTGGATTAATAGCTGGCGGTAAGGGTGCAATGTATCGTGCCGTTGAAGGAGCGGAAGATTCAGCTGAACTAGGTGAAAAAGATCTCCGTGCGCTTAACTTAAATCAAAATGACACTGTTCTTGGTTTAGCTGCCAGTGGCCGTACACCATATGTGATCGGCTGTCTTGATTATGCTAAGAATGTTGGTGCGTTTTCTGCATCGATTGCCTGTGTGCCTGATTCTGAGATTGGTAAGCATGCAGTGGTTGCGATTGAAGCAGTTGTTGGTCCAGAAGTAATTACTGGTTCAACCAGAATGAAAGCGGGAACCGCACAAAAAATGATTTTGAATACAATTTCTACCGGCGTAATGATTCGTCAAGGTAAGGTGTATCAAAACGTGATGATTGATGTGCAACCGACTAATTCTAAGCTTGTTGACCGTGCTTGCAGAATAATCAATGTAACTACAGGTGCAAGTAAAGAAAAAGCTTTAAAGGCTTTGAAAAAGACCAATAACAATGTGTCTCTTACCATTGTTATGCTTAAAACAGGTAAAAATAGGGAAGATTCCCAGAAGTTATTGGCCCAAGAGCATGGTAATGTTAGCCAGATTTTAAAAGAAAAATAGAAATTAAGGTAAATATCCGAGATGGATGTTTACCTTTTTTGTATTCTAATATATGTTTGGAGACTTGAATGTGAAGGGGCAAAGGTGAATAATAAACTGTGTATAGTCCCTTTTGGTGCAACTTTTGATAAAATATAAGTTGTTAACATATTTTTACGGAGGAAATTATGTCTTATAAAGACAATATGATGATGTTTGCCCTTAATTCGAATATACCATTGGCTAAAAAAATTGCTAAACGTGTCGGTGTGCCACTTAGCAAATCCAGTGCTCAGCGTTTTAGCGATGGTGAAATTCAAATTAATATCGATGAATCTGTTCGTGGTAAAGATGTATATCTGATCCAATCAACGAGTGCTCCAGTTAATGATAATTTGATGGAACTTTTGATTATGATTGATGCTGTTCGTCGTGCCAGTGCCCACACAATTAATATTGTGATGCCATATTACGGTTATGCTCGTCAAGATCGTAAGACCCGGGCACGTGAACCAATTACTGCTAAGCTTGTTGCTGATATGTTACAAACAGCTGGTGCAGATCGGGTACTTTCTCTTGATTTACATGCACCACAGATTCAAGGCTTTTTCGACATTCCTGTTGATAACTTAATGGGTGCGCCACTGCTGGCTGATTACTTCTTACGTAACCACTTGGAAGAAAATGCAGTTGTGGTTTCACCAGATCACGGTGGTGTTACCCGTGCAAGAAAACTTGCTGAATTTTTGGGGACGCCGATTGCAATTGTTGATAAGCGCCGTCCAAGGGCTAATGTTGCTGAGATTATGAATATTATTGGTAATGTTAAGGGCAAGAGAGCGATCATTATTGATGATATGATTGATACTGCTGGGACTATTTCTTTAGCTTCTAAGGCATTGATTAATGCTGGGGCAACTGAAGTTTATGCAAGTGCAACTCATGCTATATTATCTGGTCCTGCAATTAAGAGATTAAACGATGCACCGATTAAGAACTTGGTCTTAACTGATTCAATTAATCAGCCAGCTGAGAAGAAAATTGATAAGATGTTGTTAGTCTCCGTAGGACCTTTAATGGGGGATGCAATTAAGTGCATTCAAAAGCATGAACCACTTAGCCCTCTGTTTAATACGAGATACCAACAAGATAAACACTAATAGAGATTCTTAACAAACAAATAGACTAGCCTTTCAAGGCTAGTCTATTTTGCTGTGTTATAAATTTTTAATCTAAATCTTTTCCATTAGTAGCTATAACTTTTTTATACCAATAAAATGAATCTTTCTTATAACGTTTCAATGAACCATTTCCATAATCATCTTCATCAACGTAAATAAAACCATAGCGTTTTTTCATTTCACCAGTACTTGCAGAGACTAGATCGATACATCCCCATGGTAGGTAGCCTATTAAATCAACACCATCTTCTGTGACAGCTTTCCTCATTTGTATAATGTGTTCTCTTAAATAATTTATTCTATAATCATCATGGATTTTGTGATCACTAGTTAATTTATCATATGCTCCTAAACCATTTTCAACTACAAATAGTGGCTTGTGCCAACGAGTGGTCATCCAATTTAAAGCGTATCGCAAACCTACTGGATCAATCGGCCATCCCCAATCACTTATTTTAATAAATGGATTACGTACTAGGTCTTTACTTTCCCGATAATCCATATGATTTGTGTATTTAGTAGTGAAGGACATGTAATACGAAAAGCCGATGTAATCAACTGTACCAAGTTTAAGAATCTCTAAGTCTTTGCCAGTAATATCCAGATTATAATTTTTGTTTTTAAAATAAGTTTTGAGCCAATTAGGGTATTCACCGTTAACCTGAACATCACCAAAGTAGAGTCTGCTATCCATGGCTCGTTTTGTGAATAAGACATCTTCTGGCTTAGAAGTGGCAGGATAGATAGGGCAAAATGCTAGCATACAACCAATTTGTAGAGAAGGATCAATAGCATGACCAATCTGTACAACTTCACTACTGGCTACTAATTCATAGTGAGCTGCTTGGTACATTATTTTTTGCTTATCATCACCAGCTTTAAATTTAATTCCAGAATCTTCGTAGACAGAAATATCACTATCATAATTTGTTTGGTTGTTGATCTCGTTAAAAGTCATCCAATATTTAACTTTGTTGTGATAACGTTCAAAACATACATGAGCAAAACGAGTAAAGAAAGTAATTAGTTTGCGGTTAGACCAGCCACCGTATTTAGTTACCAAATGGTAGGGCATTTCAAAATGTGAAAGTGTAACTACAGGCTGAATATTATGTTTCAAACATTCATCAAAAACGTGATCATAAAATTTTAATCCTGCTTCATTGGGCTTAGTTTCGTCACCATTGGGGAAAATCCGTGTCCAAGCGATTGAAGTTCGAAATGCTTTAAAACCCATTTCTGCCATCAGTGCAATATCACCTTTGTAATGATGATAAAAATCAATTGCTTTATGATTAGGATAATATTTGCTTTTTTCAACAGTTTTAGTTAATTCCCTAGGCTTTTTGTTACTTCCTAAGGTCATTAAATCTGCAATTGAAAGTCCTTTTCCACCTTCATTATAAGCTCCTTCTAACTGGTGAGCAGCAACGGCACCACCCCATAAAAAATTTTTCTTAAAAGTTTTACTATTCATAATGATTGCTCCTGTCTTATTTATAAATTATTATATGAAATTGATTTAATTTTTAGGAAAATAAATTGCTTTTAGGTATATTTGCTTAGGAGTGGTTATTATTTCAAGTATGGAACAGGGTGTTCTATTTCCTGCTTTTATCTTGAAGAGCATGTGTTATTCCTTCCGCAATATATACTGCGGGAATTTGTGAAGATAGATCATAATAATGATATACATGATATTCTGTCTCTTTGTACGATAGGCAATAACGGCTCATTTTTCCAATAGTACTTGCTTCGTTACCAGTAATACTAATAATTGTTGTATCACCATCATTAACAAAATTATTTAATAATTCAATTAGTTCACTAGTTTCACCGGTTACCGAAAAAACAATTAAAGCATTATTAGACGTATTATGCAATTGGGAACTCAGAGGATAAAAAGGATCAGATGCGGCGTTGGTATTGTAACCCAATGTTGCCAAACGACGGGCAGTATAACCAGCTAGAAAAGCAGATGAACCAACCCCTATTAAGATAATATTGTCAGCCTGATAAAGGAAATCCGCAGCAACTGAAATTTTATTTTCGATATTTATTGGGAAATTATTTTTGTTTACAAAATTAAAGACTGAGTTTTTTGAATAACCATTTCCTTTATTTTTGATAAATGCTTTGAATTCGGGGAAACTAGAAAATCCAACTTTGTGAACAAATCGCATCACTGATGAGTTAGAAACATGTGCGTTTTTAGCTATATCACGCACGCGCATATAAGCTACCTTTTCGTTATTTTGGGTGACATAACTATAAATGGTCATGTCCACGTTAGATAATGATGATAAATCTTTAAATCCAAAAAATGCCATTTTATTACCTTCCTTCACTTATTTTTAGCATAGCATAGGCATTGAGCTAATGGAACAAGGCGTTTCAAAAATGGCTTAAATAGCAACTATTAATAAATCTTCCAGTTTTCCCTTATTTTATTGAACTTATTGGGATATTTACATAGAATAAAATTGTTGATATTAGTAAGCGGATACAGTAAAAAAGAAAGTAGGTTTTATTTGTGAAGAATCTTCAGAAATTTTTGAATAAATTCATTGCCCCAATCGCTAAATGGGTGAGTCATAATTTATTCTTTTCATCTTTAGCAGAAGCTTTTATGAGAATCACCCCAATTACTTTAGGTGGTGCTCTTGTTCTATTAATTGGTAACTTTCCAATTCCGGCTTGGATGCAATTCTTGCAAAAAGTAGGCTGGGCAACTCATTATTAGTGCTGCCCAGAATGCAACGATGAATGCACTAGCATTGTTTGTTGTATTTAACTTTGCATATGTCTATGCCGAGAAATGTAAATATAATCCATTGCCTGCTGGTTTGTTAGCTATTTCTGGTTTTTTAATTTTGATGCCGCAGGATTATATGGCAAAAATGTTGGGAACGAATGGAAAGTTAACTAAATTGACAGCTTTTTCTACTAATTATGTTGGAGCTTCAGGAATCGTAGTTGCTATTTTAGTAGGTTGGCTCATAGGTTGGTTTTATGTTTTCTTAAATAAAAAACATTTAGTAATTGAACTACCATCCAGTGTTCCACCTAACGTTGCAGAATCTTTGCAACCCTCATTAATTGCTGGTGCAGTTTTAATCTTAATGACTATTATTAGAGGATTGTTTGCATATACACCATTTAATGATATCTTTGATTTTGTTACTAAGATCATTCAAGTACCACTTCAAGGCTTTACCGCATCACCAATTAGTCTGATCGCTATCTATACACTTGCCAACTTATTATGGTTCTTCGGAATTCACCCAAATATGATTTATGGTATCGTTATGCCAATTCTTATGGCAAACGGAATTTTGAATCAAAATGCTTATAAAGCTGGTCATGCTTTACCATACTTAACGATGGCAGTTTTGATGATTGCTTTAGGTAATGCCTTTGGTGGTCAGGGTACGACAATTGGATTGATCATTTCAATGTTTAGAGCAAAATCTCAACGTTATAAGGAAATGTTGAAATTAGCCAGTGTTCCAGCTTTGTTTAATATTAATGAACCATTAATATTTGGTATGCCGATCATGTTAAATCCAACTTTCTTCATTCCAATGGTGGTTACACCAATTATTATTGGTATGGTAACTTGGGTATTAATTCCAGTAATTAATATTGCTCATACTTTTAATCCAATGATTATGTTACCTTGGACCACACCTGGTATCATTGCTGGATTTATTAATGGGGGATTTCCATTACTTCTTATTGCTATTGTTGTAGTAGTAATAAGTACTTTAATGTGGTATCCATTCTTTAAAATTGCTGATAACCAAGCATATAAAGAAGAACAAGACGGTGACCGTTAATACTGCAAAGTAAAAGTATACTTTAAATAATAATTTAAAAGGGCACTTGTGAGAGTGCCCTTTTAATTTTGCAAAATTTTAAAATTAAATTATCACAATAAGAACTATAATGGATGAAATAGTAAAAATTAATTAAGGAGTTATTTTATGCCTGCAGAAACTAGAATTGTAACATTAGAAAATAATTACCATGTTTGGACTAGAAGGGTAGGATTAGGTAAAGTTAAAATACTTTTACTTCATGGTGGTCCAGGGATGACCCATGAATATTTAGAACCATTTACCGCTTATGTTAAGAAGCATCCTGAAGTTGAGGTTATTTATTATGATCAATTGGGTTCGTATTTTTCCGACCAGCCTAATGACCCTAGCTTATGGACAATAGATCGTTTCCTTAGAGAAATTGAAGAGGTCCGGAAGGCATGGCACTTGGACCAATTCTATCTATATGGTCAATCCTGGGGTGGCACTTTGGCTTTGGAGTATGCGGCTTCAGCATATGGAAGGCATTTAAAAGGATTGATTGATTCAAATATGGTTGATAATTATGCTGATTATGCCAAATATATCAATAAGTATCGTGAAACTATGGATCCTGCAGATGTAAAGTACATGAAAGAAATTGAAGCAAAGGGTAATTTTGATGATCACCATTACAATGAATTATTAGGCAAGTTGTACCAGCGTTGCATTTGCCGTTTAAAGCCTTGGCCGGATGCTGTTAAGAGAACTTTTGAACATTTAAATGAACAAGTATACGTTACTTTACAGGGGCCGACAGAATTTACAATTACTGGATCATTAAAGAATTGGAATATTCGTGATCGTCTTAAGAATATTAAAATACCAGCATTAGTATTAGGTGGCAAATACGATTCAATGAATCCTGAGGAAATTAAAGCATTAGCCAAACGTTTACCGAATGGTCAAGCACATATTTGTCCAAATGGCAGTCATTTTTCAATTTTTGATGATCAAAAAGATTACTTTAGTGCAATAAGCAAATTTATTAATGAAGTTGAAAAATAAATTTTAATATTTAAGTTATTTATTTTATATTAAGTAATAGTAGTACTGTTTCAAGCACTACTGATTTTAAAGAAGAAACTGTCAAATCTTTTGTGTAAATAGATCTTTCTCATAGATTGATTTTTTATT
>NZ_AYZC01000038.1 GCF_001436775.1 Lactobacillus acetotolerans DSM 20749 = JCM 3825 | reverse complement strand
TCAAGCCTCTATTAATCCTGTATTTTAAACTGTCTAATTTTTAGGTCTCAGTTCATAACCCTTAAGCTTATTTTTATATCTTATTTATCCTTATTTTCAGATTCTTCAGAAATTTCATTTAAAGCTTCACGTTGCTTTTTTTGATCAACATGGGTATACAAATCTGTCGCTGACGTGCCTTTTTGACCTAATTGTTGAGCTACAAGCACTTGATCTTTAGTTACATCATATAATTCAGAGGCTAACGTATGCCGAAGTTTATGTGGTGTAAGAGGGTGCCCAAATGCCGCAGAGTATTTATTAACCATCTTTTCAATTGCATTAGTAGTAATACGACGAGTCTGATCATGCCACCGAGTAAGGAAAAATGCAGTTTCTTTTTTACTAGCTTGATAACGTTCACGACGGATTTTCTTATAGTCACTAATATATCCCAAGGTCCATTCAGCAATTGGCACACTGTCTCGTTGACCGCCTTTACGGGTAACATCAAGCGAAGCTTCTTTTAAGTTTAAATCTGCTAAATTAACACCTGCACATTCAGAAACTCTGATGCCGGTTCCTAAAATGAGGGCAACAATAGCCATATCTCTTTCTTTATTTACTCTGAAAGCAGGCAAAGCTTGCTTATTACAATGATGTTCATACTCATTTTCAATAAAATCTAAAAATTCATACTTAAGTTTACCAGTGTACATATGTGATTCTAGAATATGAGCTCGGTAATTAAGTGTTTTGGTATTGTTTAGAGAATCAATCTTGAGCATCACATTTCGATTAAAGTAGGGTTTGCCGTTATTGTTATCGGAGGTAATAGTTAAAAATTTGAATAAAGACCTGAGAGCATTAATGGAACGATTAATTGTAGTTGGTGAATTTAAGTGTCCCTGTTGATTTTTAGTATGACCAAGGTAATCAATGTAAAGCATAATATCATTTCTACGTAAGTTTGCGAGAGTATCGGTTGATATATGTTGGTTATCTTTAGCTTCAGAAATATTTTCTTGCCGTAACCAATTAAAAAAACGTCTAATTTCAGTTAAATATTGATATGAGGTAGTCAAGGAATGATTAGTTCCAAAATTATATTCTTTAACAAAATCAGGCATTCCTTTAAGTTCAATTTTGATTAAATCTAGATATTTTTTCGTTTCCAAGTTTTATTCTCCAATTTAAAAATTTATCAATTTGTATGATACATATCTAAATTATAATATAAATGAGAATGTATGTTTGGATTTATAGCTTAATATTATTTAAATTGTTAAAAATCACATTTTCCTTATGCCCTCTGTCATTCAAAATAGAGGAGGGGAGTTAAAACCTGGATATTAATCTATAATTGCTAAGTATAAGAAAAGAATTAAGGTTGAAAGGTATCAAGGTTAGTACAAAATTACAAACTTTAGCTATTTTGAACCGAAATATCTTTAAAAAATAATATTTTGACCAATATTTACTAATAAAAAAGCTAAATTTACTAATAAAAAAGCTAATAATTACAAATAAATATCAAATCTTAACTAAATAAACTAATAAATTAAATAAATTGCTTAGATTAAAAAGGTTAAATAAAATTCTGAAATCCATAGATTTTTAATTAAAAAATTAGTTAGAATTAAAATTATTAATTGGTCGAATAGTGAAACGTAAATTGTTAAATGAAATGTGAAATATACAAATTTATACTGATTTAATGATTGATTGCTTTGATTAGGTTAGTTAATTTACCTATCATTAAAATTATAGTTTTAATGATAGCATGAATAAAAATGCCTTGATATCAAGAATAATCACATATTAATAATTTATATGTCTAATAACTAAAATAGTTAAACTAACATTCCTACTTGCAATCAATAAACTAATATGTAAAGCGATAATTAATCTAAAAATTGAATATAATTTTTGTTTAGTTTAAATATACTAAACTGTGAGATGTATTTAATAAGATCTAGATACTGAAAAATAAATTTCCTGTTTGTTTAGCTAAATTTTACTATCTATGAAGGAATTTACCTGGTAACTACTTAATTTGATAAAAGTCATTTTATAAGTTAACTCTCTATAATATAAATTATTGCTCTATTACAATGAACTTACTTATAGAATCGCGCTCTCAGCATCTAAATTTTAATCCTACATAGCTATTGATAGTTAAGAATTTACAGAAACTTACTTCTTAATTAATGTATGAATTATTTAAGTTAACTAATCCATTTTTAACTATAGAAAGATTAGTTCTGATGTTTAATTCAATTTAGACGGATAGTTTTTAAAAACCGTAATTGTTAGTTTTGCTGATTAAATTTTGACAGGTAAATTATCAAGGTATTATTTAGTTGTTTAATTGTCTCTTCTTATTTGCTTTTGTTATTGCTTTACATAATATATATTATACGAAGTTATAATTATAATAAATTCTTGTAGACTTTTCATTAACCTCTATCTTTCTTAGATCAAATTATTTATGACATTAGCAACATCAAAATTATTAGCTCTACAAATAATATCTGGATTTAAATTTAATTTTTTCAATTCTTTATTTTTTCCACCAACCCAAATACTTTTTTCAGCATGTGCTAATAATTCTAAATCATTACTATCATTACCAAAAGCACAATATTTATCACTAGTATATTTTCGAAGTGTACTATACTTATTTATCCCTACGGATGTAATATCAATATCATTCTCACCTGTGTGTTCGACAACTGAAAGATCTTTTTTATCAGTCAACACATTGGCTACAAAGTTTTTTATTCTATCTGGTATATTAAGTAAAATTATTTTAATTGGATTAGTTATAGTATTTAAAGGTACACGTTTAGCCAATTTACCAGGATCAATTTGCTTAATTATTGGTGTGTTTGCTTTAACTTTACTTGCATAATTCCATCTATCATCTACCAAATAATTTAGATTATATTTGCTGATAAGTTGTTTTATCAATAAAGTAGAATTTGCAGAAATAGGATTCATCACATCAATAGTATTATTTTTCATTTGAACAATTGAACCATTACCATCGATTAACAAATGATTATCTGTAAAAGCTGGAATAATTGGTAACAAATCACGTATAGGTCTTGCAGACGCAAAAGCTATCTGATTAGAATATTGTTCCAATTTTTTTATACTTTCAATAATCATTTCATTAATCTCGGTGCCATTAAAACTAAGCGTTCCGTCAACATCAAACACATATAACATAAAAATACAACCTTAATTAATTTAAATTATTAGCAAATATACGAACTATTTGTGGTATTAGCTAAATATTGTTTACTTTAGGTGACAGAATCAATAATAGCATTCAGAAAATTAGTGTCAAATTTTATAATATGTTAACTTTAAATAAAATGATTGGTAACAAAAAATTGAGATCCAACTTAAATTGAACCTCAATTTTTAATCAATTACTTCTTTATCAATTTATTCTTAATTAAATATCTTCTAGCAACTGTAGAAGCTTTTTCATGTTTAATAGTAACTTCATAGTTCATATTGATCATATCTTTTTCAGTTATCTTCCCTGCTAACTTATTTAGCGCTGTTTTAATAGCTGGATATTTATTTAAAATCTCTGGATTAACTAACGGAGCACCTTGATATGGTGGGAAGAAGCTTTCATCATCTTTCAGACTAACTAAATTATCAGCCTTTAATTGTGGGTCAGTTGTATACCCATCTACAACGCTGATTTGATTATGAGCAATTGCTTCATACCGTAAATTCGGTTCCATGACTTTGATTTTAACAAAATGTAAGTTATATTTCTTCTTTAAACCTTGATAACCATCATGTTGCTGATAAAAATCACTATCAAATGCTGCTGAGTATTTTGAACTAATTTTAGCTAGATCAGAAATAGTTTTTAAATGATGTTTCTTTGCAAAGCCGCGTCTGACAGCAATTGTATACCTATTCTGATAACTCATTGGCTTTAAATAATCAAGATTATCTTTCCTCTTTAGAATATTTTTAGCATCATTATAAGCAATTCCTGGTTGATGACTAACAACTTTTTGTGGATGAAGTGTTTCTAAAACAGTTCCTGTAAACTCTGGATAAATATCAACTTGTTTATTCTTAATGGCTTTAAATAAAAAATTAGTGTTTCCAAAGTTAGGCTTCGTTTGAACTTTTAACTTTGGGTCTTCATTCTCAATTAGTTCCTTATACATGTTCATCAGTACTTCTGGTTCGCTACCCAATTTACCAGCAACCGTAATCGTTTGTTCGGATGACTGCATTATGTGTTGAACAGTAAAGAAACCAACACCTAAAGCTAAAATTGCTGAAACTATAACTATTAATTTTTTAAACGATACTTTGCTTAATTCATTTAAAAGCCAAGAAAAAACTATAGCTAACAAAGCAGACAAAATGGCTCCAAGCAATAATTCAGCATTATTACCGTTTTGAATTCCTTGCATGATGAAAGTACCGAGACCTCCACCACCTATTAATGCAGCTAAAGTAGCTGTACCGATAACTGTTACCGTAGCTACTCTTAACCCTGATAATATTTCTGACATTGCTAACGGCAAACGAATTTTAAATAATTTAAAGCTCTTAGACAAGCCAAAAGATTCGGCTGCTTCTAAAAGACTAGGATCAATATTAGTCAACCCAGAATACGTATTTTGATAAATTGGCATAAAAGCATACAAAACCAGAGCAATTATGGCTGGAACAGTACCAATTCCTACCAATGGAATCAGAGCTCCTAAAACAGCTAAACTTGGTATAGTTTGGATTATTCCAGCTATTTGCAGCATAATGTTGCCTAATTTACGATGATTCATAAATAATATGGCTAGTGAAATAGCAATTACAGCCGCGATCAAAACTGAAACAAAAGACAAAAGTATATGTTCTTCTAAAGCATTAATGATATTAGTACTTTGGCTCTGAAATAAATGGATGATACTATTTAACATAAACTCCCCTAACCTAGTTTTCTGAAATAAAACTCAGCAAATCTTTGGTAGTTATCAAATATTTACCTTCAAAAATTATTGGATTGCTTTTAAGCTTCTCAGCTAATTGCGGAATAGAGATTCCCTTATCAACGCGAATGTATTGCTGATCATTTGGATGATCAACTAACTTATAAAACCCACCGGCAATCATATCGGCAATATTTGCAGATCTTTGATTATGAAACATCGCGGCAACAGTTTTATTGGCTGGGTGCGTGACAATATCATCAGCTGTTCCTACTTGTAACAAATGTCCGTGTTCCATTACACCAATTCTTGTACCTAAACGGATAGCCTCATTCATATCATGAGTAACAAAAATAATTGTTTTATGTAATTCATTGTACAAATTCAAAACTAAATCTTGCAATTTTTCACGAGAAATCGGATCTAAGGCGCTAAAAGGCTCATCCATTAAAATAATATCAGGATCGGCTGCCAATGCTCTGACGGTACCAACACGTTGCTGCTGCCCACCAGATAACTCCGATGGCATGCGGTTCAAATACGTTTTAGGATCTAAACCAACCTTTTTCATTAACCTGGTGACAATCGGTTTAGCTTTGCTTAAGGATACATTCTTTGCTCGTAATTGAATGGCCGCATTTTCCAAAATAGTCATATTAGGGAATAAAGCTATATTCTGAAAAACATAACCAATATTTTGCCGCATTTTTCTTAATGGAAACTTGCTAATATCTTGATTCTTATATAAAATTTGTCCTTTAGTAGGTGTTTGCAGACGATTAACCATCTTCAATGTGGTCGTTTTACCACAACCACTAGCTCCTACAAGAACGAATAATTCACCAGAATTAATTTCTAAATTTAAATCATGAACAGCATCGACTTTGTTATAGGTCACATAAATATGCTTAAACTGAAGTTTTGATTTCATTCTTACCTCATTATTACAATACCAAGCTTACATAATATAAGTGTTATTATAATTCAAAATTATTATTTTACATAAAAAGAGCGGCTATTCAGCCGCTCTTTTACAAATATTTAAACTATTTTCTTACTGGCCTAACGTATTGAGATAAAACATAACTATTTCTGCCAATTCTGTAGTAACTTTGACCATTAATCCATACTGGATTCTTTGCATACAAAGCAACCCTTGCATGCTTCTTTATATAAACAATCCGTTTATTCTTAACGGTATATTTACCTTGGTGATTATATACGAAAGATAATCTCTTAATTCTAATGTAATTAGTCTTTTGGTGCTTTTTATTATTCTTCTTTGATTTTGCGTTAGCAGTTGCTGTAGGTGTAACCTTACTTGCATTGTTGTTAACAGCAGTTTTAGTAATACCTACAGCTTTAGTATTTGTATCAGCATTTACTACAGTAGAGCTTACAACTGGCATAACCGTTGCTAAGGCAACTATTGATGCTAAAAAAGTTAATTTCTTACTTGTTTTCATATTAAACATGCTCCTTTTCGGAAAACTGTCCTATGTGCTTATTTATATTATATTCTACTTAAGCGCTTCCAATCAAACAATTTATATAAAAACACGGAATAATATTAAAAAAGTTTCTATTTATACAAATTTTTCAAATATATACTTTATAAACCCGAACAATCGTAAATTTCCCCAGTATTATAGCTTATTCATATAAATTTTTTCCAATCAAAAAATAATAAGTAGCTAATATTTATATATTTATTTTAAGTTTGATTTTTCTCAGTGCATTTTTATTTAAAAATTTTCCAAATTGCCCTACAATATTGTCTGAGACGTATTTAAAGCATTTTACTCGATTCTTGTGTTTTCGATTAAAAATTCAAATGTTTTATATATTTATCATAATAATTTTTAATTTGAAAATTATATGTGGTTGATACTTATACTATTTCCTATTTAGATAGTTTGTAAAACTAACGGTATAGAATGAAGCTTACATATTTATATATTTCAAGTTAATTTTATTAAATTAATCTATTTATTTTTGTTGTAATATTCTATAGTTTATAACTACGGAAATATAATTTTTGAAAGGGTCGTTTTATTCCATGAGTATAAATTTGGGAAAAGAAATTTCTCGTAGGAGACGAGAACAAAAGCTAACTCAAGAAGATTTAGCTGAACTAAGTGATTTATCAGTTAATTTTATTTCTCGTCTTGAGAGAACCAAAAATCAAAATATTAGTATTCAGAAGCTTGATTCAATTGCCAGAGCTTTAAATACCACTACACCAGATATTATCATGAATGCTTACCGCTTTAAGAAAGTAAAGGTTGAGAATCATCCAGATAGTACCCCTGTATTTATTCAAAAAGTTTTGAATGAATTAAGAAAGATGCCACCTGAAAAGGCAGAACGAGTATGTAAATCGTTTATTATTCTTACAAAAGAAATTAATAAAGATTAATCAAAATTGAAAACAATTCAATTACGAGCGCAGAATTCTCATTAATTTATTAATTTGAGTATTTTGCGCTTTTTGTTATCTCTAAATAAAAAAATAGAACCTAGAAACAAGTATCTAGATTCTATGTGGTAGTTAAACTGTAATCACAATTACTCGTATTAAATCATTTCCTTTCAAATCATTTATAGACTCGGATTAATAACTACTACCTTCTGCCTCTATTATAAATGCTTAACTATTCGATTCCAATGCTTATTAAGAATAAAAAAGATTGGGATACCAAATTTAATTTGGATATTCCAATCTCTTTTTATTTATAGTTACTTAAATTTAATATTTACTTTTTATTTAAAAGCCTCAGTTAATGGTGGGACCACTTGCTTCTTACGTGATACGACACCTGGTAACTTAATCTCGGAATTATCAAGTTTTTTACCAAATGCTTTTTCAAAAGCAGCTTTAGCAGAATCAGAACCAACTACCAAAGCATCTGAATCAGAGTCAAGAATGTTGGTAATTAAAAGCATGAACAAATCGTAATTATTTTCTTTTGCTGATTTATCCATAGCCTTTAAAAAGGCATCCTTGCGCTTCATTGCGTCTGGCAAGTCAACGACGTTAACTTGTGCTACACGAACCTGGTTGCCACTTAACTTAAAACTCTTAGCGTCTCCACTAATTAATTGATCTTCTGTCTTATTATCGATATTAGTACCAGCTTTAAGTTCTTTAAGACCATAGTCTTCATAGTCAACACCAGCAATCTTAGCCAATGATTTAACAGCCTTGTGATCATAATCAGTAGTTGTTGGTGACTTCAAAAGCAAAGTATCGGAAATAATCGCAGAAAGCATAATCCCAGCAATATTTTGTGGGATTTCGATGCCATTTTCATGGTACATCTTCCAAACAATCGTACTAGTACAACCCATAGGTTCTGCACGATAATAAATTGGATCTGTAGTATTAAAATTCATAATTCTATGGTGATCAACAACATGTGTAACCTTGACTTTATCAATATCAGAAACACTCTGTTGCGGCTCATTGTGGTCAACAAGCATTACTGCATTAACTTCGTTAGAAGCTGTCTTAATGACACGTGGTGCCTTAAAACCAAACTTCTTTAAGGCATACGCAGTTTCATCGTTCGGCTTAGCTAAAGCTACTGGTTCGGTATTATAGCCTAATTTGTTTTGTAAATAAGAAAATGCAATTGCAGTACCAATAGCATCAGTATCAGGACTTTGGTGACCAAAAACTAATTCTTTTTCCATTAAGAATTCCTCTCTTTTCCTATAAAGTTTATTCTTTCCCTTCTAGTCTACTCGAATAATCAATGTTGTCCAAGAATTTTTTCCACTCGTTAAGTATGTTTTTAATTCTTGGAATTTCTTTTTTGCCTTTTCTGTAAACCAGTGAAATTGAGAAATCTTTATCTCCTTTTAAATATACTGGAGTCAGCTTTATATTCTTCTTATGGGATTCATAGTACGATTTATTAATAAAAGTATCATAATTCGTTTCTTGAGCAGTAGAAATTAATTGCTTAGTTGATGAAAAGCTAATTGGTACAATCAATTTATTTTTATTAGTAAAATATTTTTTCATTAATTGTGACAAATACGAATCGCTAGGATATGCCACCCATTTTCTCTTAGTAAAACGCGAAACAGGATATGCTTGTCCAGCTTTAACCGTATCTTTATGAGTTAGAACTAGCATTTTATCTCTATAAATATCTAAATGATCATATTGATTCTGCAAGTCAGTATGATTGTTTTTGGTGCTGTCAGGCAAATACATTACTGCCAAATCAACTAAGTTATTATCTAACTTATGCCACAAATCTTCATGGTTAAAATACCTAACTTTAAGGGTAATGTTCGGAAATTTTTGGTTAAACTTAACTAAGAATTTGCGCATCACCTCAGTACCAATATTTTCTAAAATTCCAATTGAAATATTTCCTTTATCAGCTTGAGTAAACTCCTGAATATTATCTACTACAGAGTTAATTGTATCCAGTAATATTTTTGCGCCAGATTCCATTTCTTTTCCGGCTTCAGTCAAATAAAGTTTTTTACCCATCTGTCCAAACAGTGGGGTTCCAATTGTATGTTCAAGCTTTTTTATTTGTTGCGTCAAAGCCGGCTGTGTAATACCTAATATTTGAGCGGCCTGAGTGTAATTCATCGTATCGATCAACTGTAAAAAGTAATGTAGTGATTTGGCAGAAAGTATTGCATCCGTTTTGGGCATAACAATTAGCTTCTTTCTAAATTTAAATAATAAGTTATTTTTACTTAACTACTTGTATTATCAGCTAAAAAATTAAAGGTGTCAAAGTATAAGCTTTGACACCTTTAAAGCACTTTCATAATTTGGCTACAATAGTAGTATAATTAATTATTTTTGATCATTTATTGGCTTACCTAACTCTAATCTAGTCGGTACACCATCGACAGTTGTATCAACAACAAAGGATCCATTTGAGTACCTGTCTCCTAACGGAAATTCATTTGTCTTTATTTCCATGTGACGATCACTGCTCGTTGTCAAGAAGAGCGTATGATTTTGCCCATAAGAAGTTATTGCAACGATTCTATGTGGCTTTGTCTTTAATTCTCTGAGAACCATAACACCGCGTTTAGCCCGCGAAACTTTATTTACAAGTTTGAGCTTAAATTGCTTAAAGGCACCACGTTGGGTAATTAATCCTACACGAAGTAAATCAATGTATTTTGGTTGAGTTAGTACATAACCAACTACATAATCATCATCTTTTAGATTTACAGATTTAACGCCCGCAGCTTTAGCTCCAGATTCAGGTACTTCACTAATATCATATCGAACAGCATATGCACGATGGGTAAATAGTATGATTTCGTCCTTTGAATCTGGTTTGACTACATCAACTCGCAATAAGCAGCTGTCTGCTTTCTTCATCCTGATTGCAGTCATCGCACGTGATTTATAAGTCCTGGTTGGTTGTAAATTGGCGAGTTGTAGCTGCTTAATATAGCCGTCATTAGTCGCCATTAAAAAGTTTACCTTTTCGTCTAATTTATCAAATGAAAATACTCTGATAATTTGTTCATCTGTATCTAATCCTATTTCTTGGGATAGGTGTTGACCAGTTTCTTTCCATTTGGTCTCGATTAATTCATGAACAGGACGGTAAATAACGCTACCCTTATTGGTAAACAAATACAGGTTAGTTAACGTAGACAATGTCTTTTCGTAAATTACCTCATCGCCATCTGGTAAACCATTTTCATGTTCATCACTGGATTGCCAAGATCTAATAGAAGAACGTTTTAAATAGCCGTCTTTACTGATTAATACCCGAACTTGTTCATCAGCTACTAATGCTTTTTCATCAATTTTAATCTTAGAGTCTTCTTGTGAAATCTTGGTTCGGCGTGGGTTGCCAAATTCTTTTCTTACTTCCTTTAACTCTTTAACAATTTCATTTTCTAAAGTCTTTTTATCAGACAGTAATTTTTTATACTGAGCTGCCTTCTTATTTAAAGCATTCTGCTCAGTAACCAAAGCATCCACGTCCGTATTGGTTAAACGATATAATTGCAAAGAAACAATTGCTTCAGCTTGCCTATCAGTAAACTTAAATTTAGCCACTAAATTTTCTTTGGCGTTAGCTTTATTCTTAGAAGCACGGATCGTCTTAATTACTTGATCCAGAATATCCATCGCATGAATAAGACCCTGAATAATTTCTAAGCGGTTCTCAGCCTTATCTAAATCAAACTTAGTCCGTTTAGTAATAACTTCTTTTTCATGCTTCAAATAAGACGAAAGGATTCGTTTCAAACCAACCTGTACAGGGGTCATATCATCAATGGCAACCATATTAAAGTTGTAAGAAACCTGCAATTCCGTATTCTTAAATAGATAATTCAGAATATTTTGTGCGTCAGCGTTCTTTTTTAGTTCAACTACAATCGACAAACCATGCCGATCGGTTTCATCACGCACTTCGGCGATTCCATCGATCTCCTTATTTAAACGGATTTCATCCATCTTCTTAACAAGAACAGCCTTGTTAACTTCAAACGGGATCTCAGTTATAACAATTTCTTTGCGGTGACCACGAATCTCTTGGATACTTGTTTTAGAACGTACTTGAATCCTACCCCTACCAGTTTCGTAGGCTTCTTTAATTCCTTTAGTACCCATGACGATGGCACCTGTAGGAAAATCTGGACCCTTAACGTATTGCATTAGGTCATCGAGTGTTGCATCGGGATGCTTAAGAAGGTAAATTGTTGCGTCAATCACTTCTGTTAAATTATGCGGTGGGATTTCAGTTGCATAACCTGAGGAAATACCCGTTGAGCCGTTAACTAATAAATTAGGAAAACGGGCTGGCAAAACTGTTGGTTCATATTCTGTATCATCAAAATTAAGAATCATCTTAACAGTGTTTTTATCAATATCTTGCAAAAGCATGTTAGAGATTTTGCTTAAACGTGATTCTGTGTACCGCATAGCAGCCGGACCATCACCGTCCATTGATCCATTATTACCGTGCATTTCAACTAGTGGTTCACGCATTTTCCAGCTTTGAGACAAGTGTACTAAAGCACCATAAATTGAACTATCACCATGTGGGTGGAAGTTACCCATAATGTTACCAACGGCTTTAGCCGCCTTTTTAAAGGGCTTATCATAGGTATTCCCATCTTGATACATAGCGTAGAGAATTCTTCTCTGTACGGGCTTTAAACCATCACGAATGTCGGGTAATGCACGTTCTTGAATAATATACTTTGAATATCGTCCAAAACGCTCACCCATGACTTGTTCGAGTGGCATTTCACGAATTCGTTCTTTTGTGGCCATTAAATTAAAAACCTTCTTTAATTCTTATCTTCTTCTAGAATTGAGCTATCTTCACCCATTCTAAATTTAACGTTCTTTTCGATCCATTTTCTTCTTGCCGCAACTTTATCACCCATCAAGGTAGTTACTCGTCTTTCAGCTAAAGCAGCATCATCAATCTTTACCCTAATAAGTAATCTAGTATCAGGATTCATAGTTGTTTGCCACAGCTGTTCAGCATTCATTTCACCTAAACCTTTAAAACGCTGAAGTGAATATCCTTTACCCATTTTCTTTTCATCAGCAGCAAGCTCTTCATCAGTCCAAGAATACTTAATCGTTTTCTTCTTACCCCGACCCTTTTGTAAAAGATACAAGGGCGGCAATGCAATGTAGACGCGGCCATGTTCAATCATTGGTCGCATGTAGCGGTAGAAGAAAGTTAACAGTAAAATCTGAATGTGGGCACCATCATCATCGGCATCCGTCATAATGATAATTTTGTCGTAGTTTGCATCTTCAATTTTAAATTCTGTGCCAACACCAGCACCGATAGTATAAATCATGGTGTTGATTTCTTCATTCTTGAAAATATCTTGCAACTTGGCTTTTTGCGTATTCAAAACCTTACCACGCAGAGGTAAAATTGCCTGAAATTTTCTATCTCGGCCTTGTTTAGCGGAACCACCGGCTGAGTCACCTTCGACCAAGAACAATTCATTCTTCTTAGGATTTCGTGACTGTGCTGGCGTTAATTTACCAGAAAGTACTTCTTTCTTTCTGCGCTTTCTACCGCTGCGGCTTTCATTACGAGCCTTCTTGGCTGCCTCACGTGCATCACGAGCTCGTTGTGCCTTCTTAACAAGTTGTTGGGCTAATTCCCCATTCTCCATTAAGTAGTAGGACATCTTTTCGTACACGATCGAATCAACCGCAGAACGCGCTTGAGGCGTTCCTAATTTACCTTTAGTTTGACCCTCAAATTCTAGTAATTCTTCAGGTATTTTAACTGATAAAACAGCACTCAGGCCTTCACGGTAATCTGAACCATCGATATTTTTATCTTTCTTGCTAAATAAGCCCTGCTTCTTAGCATAATCATTAAAGGCACGGGTAAAACCGCTTCTGGCACCTGCTTCATGGGTACCACCATCAGCAGTTCTAATGTTGTTGACAAAGGAAACTAAATTTTCTGAGTAGCTGTCACTATACTGGCCACTAAACTCAACTTCCATTCCATCTTGTTTACCAGAAAAATAAAAGACATCACTTAACGTATCTTTACCTTCATTTAAGTAGGAGACAAAGGACTTAATCCCATCATCATACTTAAAATCATCGTGATGTTTCGGTTCACGTTCATCAACTAAGTTAAAACGGACTCCTTTTAACAGAAAAGCCGATTCACGGATTCTTTCTTGGATAGTTTCGTACTTATATTTAATAGTAGAAAAAATCTTCTCATCTGGTTTAAACGTGACCGTTGTTCCGGTTTTATCTTTAGTTTTGCCAAGACACTTCAATGTGCCAACCGGGTGACCACCATCTCTGAATTCTTCCTCATAGGCTTTACCATCTCGCACTACCCTAACTTTCATGTAGCTAGAAAGAGCATTGACAACAGAAGAACCTACACCGTGAAGCCCACCAGAAGTCTTATAATTTTGTTCACTAAACTTACCACCAGCGTGCAAAACGGTCAGGATAACTTCGATCGTTGGTTTACCAGATTTATGCATGCCTGTAGGCATACCACGGCCAAAATCACGAACAGTTACACTATTATCTTTATGAATCGTAACGTCTATTTCTTTTCCATATCCGGCCATAGCCTCATCGACGGAATTATCTACGATTTCGTAAACTAATTGATTCAAACCATGTATATCAGTTGAACCGATATACATACCAGGTCGTTTACGAACGGCTTCTAATCCGTGAAGGATTTGAATCGACGAATCATCATAAGAATTTGTTTTTTTATTTGTTTTAGCCAAATAAACTCCTCCAGTTACAAATTAATCTAAAACTACCCCCAAATAAGTAATCTCTGCTAAAATAAGCTTAAGTGTTAAGGGAGTAGGATTAAATGATAATTTTTAAATTATTGCTGACATTCATTCTAGCATACTTAATTGGTTCATTTCCCACGGGTGTGCTAGTCGGAAAAACATTTTTCCACGAAGACATTCGCAAGTATGGCTCCGGTAACGTTGGAAGTACCAATTCCTTTCGCGTTCTGGGACCATATGCAGGAAGCTTTGTATTAGTAGTTGATGTACTTAAAGGTACTTTAGCAACTGACCTTCCACTATTATTTCACATTCAAGGACCAAAGTATCTACTATTAATATGTGGTGGATTAGCAGTATTAGGACACACTTTCCCAATTTTCCTTAAATTCAAGGGTGGAAAAGCCGTGGCTACTAGTGCCGGCATTTTTTTAGGTTATAGTCCTAAATTTTTTGCTGTCTGTGCCGCAATTTTTCTCCCATTACTATTTATTACATCATATGTTAGCTTAACCAGCTTAATATCCGTTGTATTAATATTGATCGCAACATTCTGGTTCCACGATATTTTCTTAACGATTATCGTGGCAGGGATGTTAATAATCTTATACGTAAGGCACAAAGATAATATTAAGCGGCTAATTCATCATGATGAAAACATAGTACCATTTGGATTATGGTACTGGTATAAAAAATCTCACCACAAATTAAATAAGAAATAAATAAAGCCAGTAAGAATTTGTCTTACTGGTTTTTCTATTATACCGATACAAACAATAGTTCGCAAGTTGATTATTGACTACTTAAAATTAGCAACATCATTTAATCAATTCGAATCCAATGCGCTGTAGTCACATTCCCTGTATGACTCACAGCTAATGATTCATGCAAATTATTTGAATTTAATAAATTAGCAGCATGATTATATTCAGAAGAATTAAACAGTAAATGAAGTAGACTTTCGTACACAAATTGTTTTATGCCACTCATTCTATAGATTGGTGAACTACTAGTTGTCAAATCTTCGTAATAAATATCTGCTTCCTACTGTAATTCAAGCTCTATATACTAGCAGCTTTGATGATCATCCGTATTACAAGACTAAAAAATTAGCTGCTAAATATGTTAATAAATAAAGAATATTAAATATAATGAGTCTCAGAAGGTTAACCTTTTGGGGCTTTTATTATGTCTAAAGTTAAACAAATGATAGTAGATAGAAAAAATAACCCAATAATTATACTACCTGAATTATCAAATTAAGTGCAACACTGATTCAAATAGGTCATGAAGCCAATGTTTTATAAAATAGTTCTTGAGCAGTGTGGTAGTGCAGCAGCTTGCGTGGTTTCTCATTGATCGCATTCATTGCTCGTTGAACATAATTATTA
>NZ_AYZC01000037.1:8510-16033 GCF_001436775.1 Lactobacillus acetotolerans DSM 20749 = JCM 3825 | reverse complement strand
GTCTAACTTTGTTGGGCTTTTTTTATAAATAATTTATTTAACTAGCACCACACGTAATTGGTGTATTCTTCTATTTACCATTTATGATGATTAGTGAACGAGTTGTTGAGAAATCGGTTGAAATGGATAAATAAAATTTTATCCATATAAAAAACTTTACTGAAATTTTCAGCAAAGCTTTTTTAGTCTAGTTTTCTTGTAAAACAAATGTGTTCCAAGGTTTAATTAGTTTCAATAAATCCGAATCATTCTGATTTAGTTTACCTACTAAGTTTCGCCTGCCATCATTTGCAAAGGGTTGAAGGACAATTTGTAGCTCACCCTTATAACGGGCGTACTTTTCATTTACCACTACAATATCGCCACGATTAAACGTTCCTTTGTTATCATGGGCTGGGATATTTTCCTCACTATAAGTGATTCTTGGGTGGGTATCACGCAGTAAATAATCGGATGCATCCCCACGGTAAAGGTGTGGATCTTTCAGAATTATTTTCTTTTCTGTTTCTGTAAGTCCAGGCTTCAGGTCTACGTGTAAAACTGGGAAGGGATTGTTGAAAGCTTTAGCGGCAGCTTTCAATTCTTCTTCACTAGCATAAGCGTTACCAATGATTACGTCATCTATCATATTAGTTAGTCTTAAATGTGTTACTTGGCTGGCAATACTCCTGTTTCGATCACTTTCTAAAGTTGGTAAACCTTCGTGAACTGGCCAAGGACCAATCTTTGCGCTTGGCGAAGTGATAAATGCGGCGGTATGCAAGCCATACTTACGGTATTTCCTGGAATAATCTAAAAAAATATTTTCTCCTAAGCCGGTGTATTCTTGGGGATAAAAATTATGACAACCAATTAAATTACTTCGGTCTGGGTCATAAGACATGATACTGTCTAAATAATTAGTTCCACGGCTCATGTTTAGTTCAATTTTCAATCCGTACGGATTGTGGGTCATTAATGCTTCTTCAATACCAGTAAAGCCTTCGTCTAAACGTAATCCCCATACTCCTAGTTTATTGAAAAAACTTAAATCCTTGTAGTTGATCTTGAGTTCTTTAAATAATGCGGGGTTAATGTCAACGATTGTTTTAAAGCCTAGCTTATTTGCATAATCAATGTCTTTCTTGAATATGCTTAATAGGTCTTCACCGTTGTCACCAATCAATTGTAGTAATGACGTAAATATTCGCTTATAACCGTATTTCTTTGCTAAATCCATATAAGTTTTGTCTTTAGCAAAGGTACTTTGATCTGGATAAATTGATATCCCTAGTTGCTTCATAAACTTCCCCTATATTTATGTGTAAAAATATTCTATATATCAGCATAACCATTTGGATGGTTTTTGTGCCATTTCCAAGCGGTAGCAATAACTGTATCAACGTTTTCATGTTTAGGCTTCCAACTTAAGACAGTCCTGGCTTTGGTTGAGTCAGCAACTAATGAGTCAGGATCGCCGCCACGTCTTGGTCCCATGGTATAAGGAATATCAATGCCGGTGACTTTTTTAGCGGATTTCAAGATCTCTAAGTTGGAATAACCATGAGCCGTTCCCAAGTTAAAGACATCGGATTTATTTGTTTGCATTAAATGTTTTAAAGCCAAAATATGTGCGTCAATTAAATCTTCTACTTGGACGTAATCACGGACGTTTGTGCCGTCTTTGGTATTGTAATCATCCCCAAAGATGGTAAATTTACCGTCACCAGAAATTGCACTCTTTAAAATGTTAGGAATCAAGTGGGTTTCTGGGTGGTGGTCTTCACCAATTTTACCATCACTGGATGCACCGGCGACATTAAAGTAACGAAGGGCAATTGACTTTATCCCGTCTGCCTTATCGGCCCAATGCATGATCATTTCCATCATTACCTTAGTTTCACCATATGGATTAATGGGGTCAAGGACTGTGTCTTCAGTAATTGGCAACTTTTTAGGAATACCATAAGTAGCCGCACTGGAAGAAAAGATCAGGTACTTAACTTGGGCATCGTTCATTGCCTTCAGAAGTGAAATCATACCGGTGACATTATTATCGTAATATTTCAACGGTTTTTTAACGGATTCTGGGACTAATGAATAGGCAGCAAAGTGCATTACAGCGTCTATTTTTTCATCCCGTAAGATCTTACTTACAAGAAAAGTATTTTCAATATCACCCTGATAAAACTTTGCCTTTGGATCAACCGCTTTTCTGTGACCGGTGTACAAGGCGTCAAGGACAACAACGTCATTGCCTTCTTTGGCTAATTCTCTGACGGCGTGTGAGCCAATGTAGCCGGCACCGCCAACAACTAATACGCGCATTTTTGCCTCCATATAATAATTATTTATTAAGCTAAGTTTAGCACAAAAAGAATAAAAAATTTGCCAGACTCTACCTATTATTAATACGTTGAAAATATTCGCAATTTAATTTATACTTACTAAAGGTAATAGAAAAGAAAGAAGAATTAAAATGCTTCATAATTCAACTATTGATAAACAGATTAATCATAGATCAATCCGTAAATTTAAAGATGAGACTTTAAGTAAAGAACATTTGGAAACTTTATACACTGTTTTTCAACACACTGCCACCAGTATGTTTATGCAGAATGCTTCAATTTTGCACATTAGCGATAAAGATAAGAGGGCAAAAATCCAAAAGCTTTGTAACCAAAAATACGTTGGTGCCGAAGGTGATTTGTTTGTCTTTGTAGTAGATTTATACCGTAATCAGCAGATCAGAAAACAGTTGGGTAAAGATGATGGTCGCGTTCATACAACCGATATTTTCTTTCAGGCGATGGAAGATACCTTGTTAGCCTTTCAAAATGTGGCTAATGTGGTTGAAAGCATGGATTTAGGATATGTACCACTTGGTACGATTAATGATCATCCGTTGAAGATGTTGAAGGTATTGGATTTACCGAAGTTGACCTTTCCAGTTTTGGGGATGCAGGTAGGGATACCTGACCAAAAGCCGCAATTAAAACCACGTTTGCCTTTGAAATTCACGGCATTTGAGAATAAGTATAATAAGGATTTTCAAGTTAAGGATTTGAAGCATTATGATCAGGTGGTAACAACCTATTACGATTTGAGGGATGCTAACCGCCGGATTGATTCGTTTACTAAGCAGATTACTGGTAAGAAGTTGGATAATCACGAAACAGACCGTGATCAGATACCTGAAGAGTTACATAAGCAGGGTCTATGCTTAGATTGGAAATAATTTAATATAATATAGGTAGATAAAAAATAAAGTCATGCATTCAATTGCATGGCTTTTCTAGTTTTGGTATAATTCTATTGTTATACGTGATGTATAGAGTTGTGTGCATGACGTATAGTATTGCTGATTTAGCTCAGTCGGTAGAGCGTTTCCCTCGTAAAGAAAAGGTCGCCAGTTCGATTCTGGCAATCAGCATAAAAAAGTATCATTTTACTTGATTAACCTTGATTTATCAACGTTTTATGAAGATAAGTTAAGGTTAATTTTTTTGTATAAAGAAAAATAATGCACATTAAGTGCACTCTGTTCTTTTGTTAAAGTGCAATTTTTGCACGCGGTTTTTTGAGAGTGGAATAATGAATAAAGACTCTTATCTATGAAAGTAGGTCAGGGTCTTTTTTCTACAAAAGAAATTAGTGAATGGTTGGGAAATGCTTGCTCATCCCAACAAATTATTAGATTTGTGGATTATTGCCGGAATAGTTGCCATTGCTGGCATTACCACTTCATTTCAAGGCTTGAACCAATTCGTAGACGATAGGGTGAATAGAACCAGTGACGACCTTAGATTGACTGATATCTCACCGCTGTCCCAATCTCTAAGTTATATACTTTCTGCTAGTTTAATTTCTTTTGTCATGCAGATTTTTGTTTTTGCAATTGTGACCATTTATTTTAGTTTAACCGATCATATAAAAATTTTCGTAAATGATCTTTGGCCTAGTTTAGGCATTATGCTTTTAGCCGCTGTCGTTGATACTGTATTAAATTTAATTATTGTTGCTTTTATTCATAAAGAGAAAACTTTCAATATTATGTCTTCAATTCTTGGTGCATTATCGGGCTTTTTAGTAGCCTCGTATTTCCCAATTGGACTTTTGCCGAAAGTAGCACAAGATTTAGTAAAATTAACACCAGGTAGTTATCAAGCAATCTTTGTGCGTAATCTTCTTATGTCTGATCAGATTAAGAAGCAAGTGCCAACGACATTGGTTAAACGTTTTAAAAATTTTCTAGGTTGTCAAATTAAACTTGGTGGACATCTTTTAACCGATGAGCAAGTAGTATTTGTCTTAGCTGGAATGGGCGTAATTTTATTACTCGTGGTTGCTTTTATTAATTTGATTGTTAATAGGAAGAAAAAATAAAATTACTGGTTAGAAAACTAGATATAATAAAAAATCGCATTCATAGTGAACGCGATTTTTTGATATTAATCTTCTACTTTTTTAGCTTCTTTTATGGCTTTCATGATTGTTGGATTCTTTGAGTGGCAATCCTTAATCATTTGTAAATCTTTTCCGCTTAATTTAACAACGTATTTACTCATTTAACTTTTTCCTTCCTATATAAAATACATTTTTACTATAGCACTAAAGAATAAAAAAATTCCACACTATCGTAATAATGTGGAATTTTTATTTATTATTCGGATTTAGTTTTAAACAATTTTATATAAGTTAAGGGCTTTTTGAGCAACTAAGTTAACTAAATTCCATTGCTTATCATAAGTTGGTGAGAAGAAGAAGTCAGCTTCGGCTAAGTCTTCCAAAGTCAACTTGCTTCTGATTGCTAAGCTTAATACGTTAGCTTCACCACTTATATCGTAAGAAGAAAGAACTGAACCGCCTAAAACTTGGTGTGTATCTTGATTGAAGACAATTGAAATGTAACATTCAGGATTATCAGAATCTGGAATGTAATCAGGTCTTAAGTGATCTTTTAATACAATTTCTTTGGCATTGATGCCGGCACGTTTAGCATTCTTTTCGCTTAAACCGGTTGTAATGGCGTGTGCGTTGAATACTTCAAGTAATTGTGCACCAACAATACCTTTGAATGGGCGACTTGGCTTTTCTTCAAATAAGTGTTCTGAAACATATTGTGCTTCATGTCTTGCAGCGATAGCTGATGGAATTGGAACCTTTGTGTTAGCTGGAATATTGAATGGGAAGATTGCGTCCCCGATTGCGAATACATCATCAACATTGGTCTTAAGATAATCATTAGTCTTAATGTAACCACGCTTATCTAAGTCAACTGTACCTTTAATCCAATCAGTGTTTGGAGTAATGCCGACGGCAATGATAACGAGATCAGTCTTAATGTCACCCTTATTAGTGGTAATAGTTTCAACTTTGCCGTTACCTTTAAAACCTTCGACTTTAGTATCCATTGCTAGCTTAACGTTGTTCTTCTTCAATTCTTTTTCAAAAACATCAGTGAAGTCATCGTTTAAGTAGTTCTCTAATGGCTTATGTCCAGCATCGATCAAGGTTACATTTTTGCCAGCTTTTTCGAAAACTTCAGCTGCAGCAATACCATTACCAGCACCGATAACGGCAACATTCTTAATTGAATCGTCATGTTGAGCATCGTTAATCTTCTTTGCCCAATCATAACCACGCATTAATAATACGTTCTTAAGGTCGATTCCTGGTAAAGGAAGCTTGGCAGGGTTAACACCTGAAGAAATAATTAACTTATCGTACTTAATTTCCTCATTTTTACCACTGTCAGTATGGGTAACTGTAACAGTCTTCTTATCAGGATTAAGTTTAGTTGCTTTAGTGTTGTTGAAGATCTTTCCACCAACTTTGGTTAAATCTTCTGGCTTAAAGTTTCTAACATTGTCCATGCCGGTAGTTTTACCTTCAAGAAATAGCTTCATGCCACAAGACATAAAGGAAACGAAGTCACCTGCTTCAAGAACAGTAACGTCGACGTTCTTATAACGATCTAAAATTTCAAATGCTGCTTCATGACCACCATGAGAAGCACCGACAATAACTACTTTTTGTTTTTCCATATAAAAAGCCTCCTATAAAGATGTATCTTTGGTTAATACATTCATATTCAGATTAGCACAGCAGATTTAAACTAGCATAGAAAGTGCTTTAGAACTTATTTCACATTATTAAAAGGAAAGTTACTTTGTAGTTATGTTGCAAAATACATTTTTGTCTAGACCATTTGCTAGCAGCAAATGCATATATTTGTACTATACAATATTAGTAATAAATGCTGCTGGAATAGCATTTATGTAAAATAAAATTTTATATTATTTGTGTTACAAATATTACAGGAATGTCTCATTGAGTAACGTTTTCTTAATACCTGAGTGATACTTCTGTTACGATTCTGAAATTTTCACCTTGTAGTATAGAGACAGTCCGATGGATTTAAAGAGACATATTTTTTTTAATTCGTTAGAAGAGAAATAGATATGAAATTACTACAAAGTTTATAATTTATAAGGAGAGAATACTTTTGAAGATCAAATCTATCTTAGTTAAATCAGCAGCTGTAGCAGCGTTATCCGTAACAGGTGTTGTTGCATTGAATAGTGTAAAGACTGAAAACGTACAAGCCGCAACAGTTCAAAATGATGTATCTGTTGCCACTGTAAATTCAGATCACTCAGTTCGTGTTTGGAATAATTACGAAAATCCAAAAGCTACTGGTCAAGTTTTACCAAGTAATTCTTCATGGAAAGTTATTAAGACTGCTTATGATGCAAAGGGTCATAAATGGTATGACTTAGGTAAAGATCAATGGGTTATGGCCAAGCATATGAATGGTGGTCAAGGTGCAACCAAGCAAGTAACTACTGATACACAAGAAAATGCAGCACCTGCTAAGTCAACTACTACTAATACTTCTTCAAATGCATCCAGTGCTTCAAATGTATCTGGTTCAGATGCAAGTGCCAAGGCTTGGATTGCTAGTCATGAATCTGGTGGTTCATACGGTGCACGTAACGGTCAATATGTAGGTAAGTATCAACTTTCAGCATCTTACCTTAATGGTGATTACTCAGCTGCTAACCAAGAAAAAGCTGCAGACAATTATGTAAGCAGCCGTTATGGTTCATGGTCAGCTGCTAAATCATTCTGGCAATCAAATGGCTGGTACTAATGGCTAAATTTGAATAATAATTGAATAAAATTTAAGGAGATGGTTCATTGAACCGTCTTCTTTTTATTTTGCAAATTTTCTCTAATACTTTATTTCATAATTTCCTAAATTATTACATAATAAATTGATAAACCCTGTTATAGCGCTATTTGTCACTTTTGCAGATGTCATATATTTATGAATATTACAAAATTATCTGTCAAAGTAATATTTTCTTAACTTCCTAGATATGGTTCTGCAATCTACGCAGGGTACTATATATATTGTCAGTTGATGACATACGAAAGAGATGTGCCTAGTTGCACGTCGTTCAAATTAGAAAATTAATCAAAGAGATATATATAATTTATAAGGAGAGAATACTTTTGCAGATCAAATCTATTTTAAC